>JBAZCN010000018.1:0-35595 GCA_041655035.1 Porticoccaceae bacterium
GGTCGGCGCGGGCGGTGGACTGGTGCTGGTCGCTGATTTGAGGGGCACCCTGTTTGCCCTCGACGCCGCCACCGGCGATGTTCGCTGGCGGGTCAAGATCCATAGCGAAATGCTGTCGGCACCGGTTGCCAACCGCCGGGTAGTGGTGATCCAGGCGCTCGACGCCCGTGTCGTCGGCCTCAGCCCCGCCGACGGTTCCGTCCTCTGGCAATATGCCACCGACGCCCCGGCGCTCACCTTGCGCGGCACCAGCACGCCACTGCTCACCGACAGCGCGGTGGTCAGCGGTTTCGCCAACGGCAGGGTGGTGGCCCTGAATCCGGCCAACGGCTCGGTGTTGTGGGAAAACCGTGTGGCCTTGCCCAAGGGGCGCACAGAACTGGAGCGGATCGTGGATATCGACGGCGCCCCGCTGCTGGTCAACGACGTGGTCTATGTCACCAGTTACCAGGGCCGTGCGGCGGCCATGAGCCGGGGTGCGGGGCGGGCCCTGTGGTACCAGGATATCTCCAGCTACCGACAGCCGGCCTTCGGCCAGGACCAGATCTATATCAGCAAGGACAACGATGAGCTGGCGGCGCTCAGGGCCAACAGTGGCCAGGTGCTGTGGACCAATGACCAACTGGCCAATCGCGGGCTCACCGCGCCCAACTATGTCGATGGCCATGTGGTGGTGGGCGACGCCGAAGGGTTCCTTCATGTGCTGTCACCGGTCGATGGCCGCTTCGTCGGCCGCACCAAGGTCAGCGGCAGCGGCCTGACGGTGGCTTCGGTGACCGATGGCAGCACCCTGTATGTGCTGGCCAACGACGGCAAGGTGGTTGCCTACCGGTTCGAAAAACGCTGACTGGTTGTTGCCCAGGCGTTGGGGACTGTTGGTGTCCCGGCCACGCCGGTGCGCTTCGTTCCTCAGCACACCCTATGAAAGGGCCCCTATAAGGAGCATAGGGTGTGCTGAGGAACGAAGCGCACCGCAGAAGCGGCAGATGTGAAAATGTATCAATAGCCGGTATCGAAACATCAACGGAAAGCCCTGCTCGTCAGGGCTTTTTCATATGGCGGGCGAGGGCCGGTGTGCTGGTTTTGCGGGCGATGATTTCGCCGGTCTCGAGCCCCGCCAGTTCGTGGGGAAAGACGATCCAGCGATCGGTGGCGTGCAGGTAGAAGTCCGGCACGCGACCGGTGAGGTTTTTCCCGGGTTTGAAGTAGGGGGTGGCGACCCTGACTTCCGGGCGGTCGGGGCCAAACCAGTGTTCCAGATCGGCTATTACCTTGGCGATGCTGAGGCCGGTATCGTGGACGTCGTCGACGATCAGCACCTGCCGGGGGGCTTCGGCCAGAGCCAGGGCATGATCCAGGCCGTCGACCAGCACTTCGTCGCGGCGATGGTCGATACCGCTGTAGTGACGGGTGCGGATAGGGAAGTGGTGGTGGGGAATCCGGTGGTAATTCAGCAGTTCCTGGATGGCGATGGCCACCGGCGTGCCGCCGCGCCAGATCGCCAGCAGCAGATCCGGCCGGAAGCCGCTGTCGAGGATGCGAAAGCCCAGCTCGAAACTGTCGTCGAGCAGTTGATTGGCGTCGAGGTAGAGTTTGTCCATTGCGGTGGGCCAGAAAATCGAGCGCTGATTCTAGGCCGTCGGGGAGGGCGAGGCCAATCTTATCCTCGCTTGGCCTGGCCTCGTCTGGCGTGGCCGTGCGGCGATACTTGGGCGATGCGGCGCAAGCGACAGGCCTGGCAAGTGGGGCTCTGCTCTATTAGGCTTTGGTCTATTGGCCCCCCGGGCCGGGCTGCGAAGTGCCAGGCGCCCGCATTCAGAGGTAGTGTGATTGCCCTGCTGTTCTGGCAGAGCGCTGCTCGGGCACGGTTCTCGAAGCGATGATTCCAAGGAGAAAATACCATGACCAAAGCGCCGGATACCCTGTTGTTCGATGCCGAAATGCATTTCACCGGCAGTGTCGATTACGGTTTCTCCATGGGCCGGGTCACCGCCGGTGAAGCTCTTCCGCCCCAGGGCGTGCGCTTCGATGTCACCTTCGAAGGTCGGCTCGAGGGGCCGCGCCTCAGTGGGACCATCAGCGGTATCGATTACGTGTCGCTGAGCGCGGAGGGTGTCACCGGGTTGTATATTCGCGGCAGGATCACCACCGACGATGGCCACAATATCGCCCTGGTGGCCGAGGGCGGAGCGGCGCCGCGTCCCGGAAGCACTGTTGCCGACCTGAGCGAAACCCTGTCCTTCTCGACAGCGGCGCCCGGATATGAATGGCTCAATGAACTGCGCGCCGAGGGCACTGGCGTCGTCGATTCGGCCACGGGCCGGATCCAGCTGAAGGTGTCCGCCCGCTCGGAGTAAGCCTCGGGGTGCGTCGCCTCCGGCGGCCGTGCCTGGTCACCTAGCTCGTGGTCGTCACCGCCCGGAGTGGGCAAAAGTTTTCCAACGGTCAGGGGATTGCGGCTATAATGCCGCCTGTTTTGAAACCTGATTCCGAAACGGAGGCAATTCATGAGCTTGATGAACAAGGCGGCGTCTTCCCTGCTGGTGTTTGGGTTGATCCTGGGGCTGGCCGGTTGCGGCAGCGAAACCAAGGACGTCGTACTGAGCCCCGGCCAGGAAAAGGCGGTGAGTGAGCGCCTTGCTCCGGATGGTCAGGTGGTACTGGAAAGCGAAGTTGCCTCTGCTGCGCCCTCAGCGGCGGCCGCCGGTGGCGAACCCCGCCCGGCTGAGGAAATCTACAACAAATCCTGCATGTCCTGTCATATGACCGGCGCTGCCGGCGCTCCCAAACTGGGCGACGTTGCCGCCTGGGCGCCGCGCCTGGAGCAGGGCATCGATACCCTCTACACCCACGCCATCCAGGGTATTCGCGGCATGCCGCCGAAAGGGCTGTGCATGGACTGCTCTGACGAAGAGCTCGAGCATACCGTCGACTACATCATTGCCAACAGCCAGTGACCATCTCCTCACCGGCATGAACGACCCCGCCCTGTGGCGGGGTTTTGCGTAAGGGCGGAATGGAACTTCGAGGCCGGGAAGCTCCGGACTCTTTATGCTCAGAGCTATCAATTTCCGAGCTATCAATTTTCGAACCAGCAATCCCCGAACCGTCAATCCGCCATTGTTCTGAGCGTCCCTCTTCAGCGCTGGCCTTATCAACGTGCCCTTGGGAACGAGCATAGGGGTGAGGAACGAAGCGCACCGCGGGCTCCGCCGCCTATACCGAAACGTCAACAGACCGCAAGCGGTTAAGTCACCGGGCCGGTATCCTGCGCAAAAGCTTTCTATGCCCTGCTTGTGACGTTTGTGCTCCAACCATCAGGCAAACAAATCGCGCAGCGCCGCGAGGGATTCCTGGCCTTTTTCCCGGCGTTGCTCCGGGTTGCTGTCGCCAAAGCCCTCGCGCTCGATATCGCCCTCCGGAAGTTCGTCGATGAACCGGCTGGGCGTGGTGGCGGCGATTTCGCCGAACTGTTTGCGGCGCGCTGCGAGGGTGAGGGTCAGGGTGCGCTGGGCGCGGGTGATGCCCACATAGGCGAGACGCCGCTCTTCCTCGATATTGCCCTCCTCGATGCTGGCGCGATGTGGGAGGATCTCCTCCTCCATGCCGATCAGGAAGACATGGGGGAATTCCAGCCCCTTGGCGGCGTGAAGGGTCATCAGTTGCACCTTGTCATCGGCGGAAGCCTCGTCCTGGCGGTCGAGCAGGTCGCGCAGAATGAGTTTCGATATCGCCTGTTCGAGGCCTGTCTCGCGCTCGTCCTCGTCGCTCCCGAGCATGGCGTCGATCTGGTCGACCAGCAGGTTGACGTTGCCCATGCGCCGCTCGGCCACGGCGCTGCTGCTGGCGTTCTGGTGCAGCCAGCCGAGGTAATCCATATCGTCGATCATCTCCCGGATGGCGGTTATGGGGTCGCCCTGGGCACAGTTGCGCTGCACTCCCTGGAGCCACTGGCGGAATTTTTGCAGGCGATTGAGATTCTGCTCCGCCAACTGGGTGGCGAGTCCCAGCTCATCGATGGCGCTGAACAGGGAAATATGGCGCTGGCCGGCATATTCGCCGAGCTTCTCCAGGGTCGATGGCCCGATCTGGCGGCGGGGAGTGTTGATGATGCGCAGGAAGGCGTTGTCATCATCCGGATTCACCAGCAGCCGCAGGTAGGCCATGATGTCCTTGACCTCACCCCGGGAATAGAACGAGGTGCCGCCGCTCAGTTGATAGGGAACAGCTTGCGACTGGAGTTTCATTTCCAGCAGGCGGGATTGATGGTTACCTCGGTAGAGCACGGCGAAATCGCGGAAGTGGCAATGCCGCTGCAGGCGCATGGCCAGAATTTCGTTGACCACGCGCTCCAGTTCGGTCTCTTCATTGCTGCAGCGGATGACCCGGATGGGGTCGCCCAGGCCCAATTCGCTCCACAGCGATTTGGCGAAGACATGGGGGTTGTTGTCGATCAGGTGGTTGGCGGTGCGCAGGATCCGGGCGGTGGAGCGGTAGTTCTGCTCCAGTTTGATAACCTTGAGGTGTTCGAAATCCTCCTGCAACTGCACCAGATTCTCCGGCCGCGCCCCGCGCCAGGCGTAGATCGACTGGTCGTCGTCGCCGACCACGGTGACGGCGCCTCGGCCGCCGACCAATAGCCGCACCAGCCGGTACTGCGCGAGATTGGTATCCTGGTATTCGTCCACCAGCAGGTAGCGGATGCGGTTTCGCCATTTGTCGAGCACGTCGGGGTGCTGTTCGAACAGTTGCACCGGGAGGGTGATCAGGTCGTCGAAATCCACCGCGTTGTAGGCTTTGAGCGACTGCCGATAGCGCTGATAGATCAGGGCTATCGCCTGTTCTCCCGCGGAGGCAGCGGTGGACAGCGCCTGCTCCGGCAGCACCAGGTCATTCTTCCACTGCGAAATCTGATTGTGCACCCGGTCGACGAGATCGGCGTTGAGGTCGGAATCCCTGAGCATCAATTCCTTCACCAGGTTGCGGCTGTCTTCGCTGTCGAAGATGGAGAATCCCGGTTTGAAGCCGAAGGTTTTGATTTCCCGGCGGATCAGGTTGAGGCCGAGGTTGTGAAAGGTGGACACCGTAAGGCCGCGCGCTTCCTTGCCCTTGACCAGCTTGCCGACCCGCTCTTTCATTTCCCGGGCGGCCTTGTTGGTAAAGGTCACGGCGGCGATATGCTGGGCGCCATGCCCGCAGTCATTGACCAGATAGGCGATCTTCTGGGTAATCACACTGGTCTTGCCGCTGCCGGCACCGGCGAGCACGAGCAGGGGGCCATCGATATAGCGCACGGCGGCGAGCTGCTGGGGGTTCAGGTGTTTCAAGGGCTTGATCGCGGTGACGGGGGAGCGGGATTGTAGCAAGAGTGCTGCGCGGCGTCAGGAGCAAGGTTTGTGCACCATGAGGGCGATCGCGCTATGGCGTCACCATTTGCCGACCCAGGGAATCCAGTGCATGGTGCGATTGCCCTGGCGCACCATCAGGGTGCGCGATGTGCCGGCGGCGATGGCAAACGGTCAGCCAAAAATATACTCTCCGGGCGCATCGCGGAGGACCTTGTAGCCCTGGCGGGCGTTGCCGGTCCGCGGTGGCTTGACCTCGCCGCTGCTGTGCTGGTCAAGCCATTCGGCCCAGGCCGGCCACCACGAACCGGGGTGGCGCGGCTGGGTCTCGGCCCAGGTCTTGGGATCGATGTACTTGTCGCCGGGCTTGCGGGTGGCGATCTGGTAACTGCGGCGGGGATGCGCCGGCCCGCAAATGATCCCGGCGTTGTGGCCGCCGCTGGTGAGCAGGAAAGTGACCTCGGCGTGGGTCAGGCGGTTCATCTTGTACACCGATCTCCAGGGGGCAATATGGTCTCCGGTGGTGCCGACCAGGAACATCGGGGCGGTGATGTCGAGCAGGGCGATGGGCTTGCCGCCGACTTCGAAGCGGCACTCCGCCAGGCGGTTTTCCATGTACAGTTCGCGCAGGTAGCGGCTGTGCATCTTGTAGGGCATGCGGGTGCCGTCGGCATTCCACGCCATCAGATCGTTTGGCGGAATGTCCTTGCCGAGATAGTAGCGGTTGATATAAGTGTTCCACACCTGCTCCCGGGGGCGCAGCGAGCGAAACGAGGCGCCCATGGTCTGCGATGGCAGATAGCCGTCGCTCCACATGCTGCTTTCGAGGAAGGCCAGCTGGCTGGCGTTGAGCAACTGCTGGATTTCACCGCACTCGGTGAAATCCACCTGGGCGGCGAACAGGGTGATGCTGTTGATGACGTCGTCGTTGTCGCGGGCCAGGGCCGCGGCGCCCATCGCCAGCAGGGTGCCGCCGATGCAGTAGCCGACGGCGTTGATCCGGGTCTTGGGCACGATGGTGCGCACCGCCTGAACGGCGGCCCGAAAGCCGTGGTTGAGATAGTCTTCGAGGGAAATTTCCCGATCTTCCTCCGTGGGGTTTTTCCACGACATCATGAATACCGTTTTGCCCTGTCGCAGCAGGTAATCGACCATAGAATTATGGGGCGAGAGGTCCATGATGTAGTACTTCATCACCCAGGCGGGAACGAACAGCACCGGCTCGCGGGCGACCGTGGCGGTTTTCGGGCTGTACTGGATCAG
Source organism: Porticoccaceae bacterium (assembly GCA_041655035.1). Classification (GTDB taxonomy): domain Bacteria; phylum Pseudomonadota; class Gammaproteobacteria; order Pseudomonadales; family Porticoccaceae; genus NAT127. The sequence continues at coordinate 6,609 of JBAZCN010000018.1, forward strand.
TTCGACCAGATCGTTCTGGAAAATGACCTTGCCGGGCGTGACGGCGAGGTTGACGCCGGGTTTGAACTGGCCCATCTGCGGCAGCGGGTTTTTGAGGGTGCCGCGCTCCAGGTCGTGGCGATAGAGCTCGAGGCCGCGCACCAGGTTCTGGCCTTTTTCCGCCTTGGTGGCGGCGATCACCTCCGGGTTGGTCAGCGGGAAATTGGCCGGCGACAGGGTTTCCATGATCTGGTTGTTGATGAACGAAACCAGATCGGTATTGCGTGGCTCGGCGCCGGGCACATGGCGCGAGGCTTCGCCAACCCATTCCTTGACCGCCAGGTAGCCTTTGGCGAACAGGTTGAACGGCGCCTTTTGCCAGGCTTCGGCGGCGAAGGGGGTGCCCTCCAGCGCCTGCGCCAGCGCCTCGTCGTCGAGAGCGGCCTGGGCGGTGGCCAGGGCGCCCAGTTCCATCAGTTTGTGCTGGAGGCTCTTGCGCAGTCTTTCCCGTCGCCCGGGGGAAATGGCCAGATGCGACAGCCAGTCGAAATAAGCGCTGACCAGCTGTACCGGCGACAGCCCTGCGGTCAGCCTGCCGAGTGCGGCGCGCACCTCGTGGTCGAGGGTCTGGCCGCTGTCGTCATCGATGTCGACCTCGGGAAGCTTGCGGAAAATCTCCTGGATCTGTTCGGCAAAACCCCGCTCACTGCTGTGTTGCTCGTTGTCGAATCCACTGCTGTCCGCCATGAATTATGTCCTTGAAATCGGGCCCGGAAATAACCTTGTTCCACTTGCAACGATCATAGACAAGCCGGAGACCGTTGCAAAGCGGGGACTGGCTTCAGGGTTGATAAGTAACATACCGCTGTTACCCGCCTCAGTACATGTGTTGCCCGCCATTGATGGACAGGGTCGAGCCGGTTATGAAGCCGGCGTCGTCGGCCACCAGGAACGCCACTCCCCGGGCAACTTCACTGGCCTGGCCGAGACGGCCCACGGGAATCCTGTCGACGATTTTCTTCAGCACGGCTTCCGGTACGGCGCGCACCATGTCGGTCTCCACATAGCCGGGCGCCAGAGCGTTGACGGTGATGCCCAGGGCGGCGCACTCCAGGGCCAGGGCTTTGGTGAAGCCGTGGATGCCGGACTTTGCCGCGGCGTAGTTGACCTGGCCATATTGTCCCGCCTGGCCGTTGAGGGAGCCGATGTTGACGATGCGGCCGAAGCGTCTTTCCCGCATGCCGTCGATGACCGCCCGACACATATTGAAGCAGGAGCCAAGGTTGGTATCGATTACCGCCTGCCAGTTGTCCGCCGTCATCCGGTGCAGCGTGGCGTCCCGGGTGATTCCGGCATTATTGACGAGGATGTCGATGTGGCCGTGCTCCCGTTCGATAGCGTTGACCGCCTCCTGACAGGCGGCAAAATCGGCAACGTCGAAGCGGTGGCACGGGATGCCCGAGCGTTCGGCGAATTCCCGGGCACGTTCATCATCGCCCCGATAGTTGACAACCACGGTGTACCCCAACCGCTGCAATTCCAGAGCAACGGCTTCACCAATACCCCTTGTGCCCCCGGTGACCAATGCGACTCTGTCCATCATTTCCACTCCTGATATGAGATGAGTATGGTTGATCCGCCACTGTAGTGTTAGCAAAAACAAGTGTTAGCAAGAACGGTGCCGATGGCTGCTGCACCGGCGCCTCCGGGAGAGCCGCCAGCGAGCCCGGTGTCGCATCAGGGTAGCGGGCGCAGATGAAAAATACGTTACCGGGACGAGCGTCGCGCTCGCCCCGATTGCCTGTCGTCGGCAGCAAGAATAATAAAATACGCTCGCCCGGCTATTGCGTCAGGTCAATAACGCCGGTGTTGGCCGCTGCCTGCCGCGCAGGAAGTCGACCTGGCGCTCGTGGGCGGGGTATTGCGAGGGGGTGAAGCCGCGGAACAGCTGGGCCGGGGCGGAGGGCAGGGGATCCGTGTCGCAGAAACTCAACTCGTCATCGGTGATCAGTGCCTGATCGATGAGGAGTTGCCAGGGGTTGGCTGCCCGCAGCAACGTCAGCAGATGTTCGATGGTGTCTTCGAGATAGAGGTCGGCTCCCCAACGGCTGTCGCTGTCGGGCGGCGAGAGCGGCGCGATTGCCAGGCGCAATTCGAGGGGCAGGGTTTCGTCCTGCTCCAGTTCGCGGCACAGCGTGGTCAGCGCCGCACCGCAACTGACTGCCTGGAGCAGATGTTCCTCGCCGCTGGCGAGTGTCGAGAACTGGATCAGGATGGCATTGCGCCCGCCGTGGAGGCGCTCGCCGCGAAACAGATTCTTGGCCCGTTCCACCTGCTGGTCGATGGCGTCGAGAATACTGTTGAAGTGGTCGCTGTTGAGCTGTGCCCGCAGCCGGGGCAGGTTGGCGAGATCGACGGCGAGGATGCAGCGGCGCTCCTGTGCCAGGGGTTGCTGGCAGCTGCCGTCGTTGAGCAGGGGCGCGAGGCGTTTTTCCAGCAGCACCAGCTCGTCCAGCCTGTTGTCGGCGGCTGCCGGTGTCGATACCAGGCGGGCATTGATGCGCGCCACCTGCCGCGAAAAGCGCATTGCCGTCGCCACCAGCCAGATCGCCAGCAGCAGAGTGGCGATGCCCCAGGCACCGAGTATCGACCAGAAGAGGCTGCTATAGCGGGTGGCCAGGGTGTTGGTGCGCAATTCGATCCGTATCTGGCCGTTCAGGGTGTCGTCTATGGCGATGGTGGTGGCGTGCCTGGACAGCGGCTCGCCCGGCTGAAGCGCCGCCTGGCTCTGGGCAAGCAACTGGTTGGCGCTGTCATAGACGGACGCCCGGCCCACCTGTGCCGTCCTGGTCACCAGGTTGTCGAGGATGACCTGCATGCTGATGACATCGTTGTCGACCAGCATTGGACGGATATTTTCCGCCAGTTGGGTGGAGAGGGCATCACCCAGCGCCGCCTGTTCGTCGACCGCCAGGTGGCCGAGTTGAAGTTTGAGTGCGAACACCAGTGTGCCGGCGGCGACAAGCGCGTAAATCAGCAAGGCCACGACGGTCTTGCTGCTGATGGTACGGAAGGTTGACGACATGGTGTAAAGCCTTTGCACACAATTTGAACCGTCGCTGCCGTTACCGGCGGACGGTCGGGTCCGGCTGGGGCCGGAGTCTGCTCCGCCGCTCCAGAGCGTGAACAGCAGCGAATGGCGCCATTTTAGCCGCACCGGCTGCCCTGAGCAAAACAGCCGGCCCCGACCGGCGAGTGGAACTGGTGCCTGGGCGGGCTGTTGCCGTTGAAGGCAGGTCCCCGGAGACAGTGCGATTGTCCGAGGGGGGAGCATGTCAACTTGTCAATCGCTGCCCTATAATGGCGGCCCGCTGATTGAGCTGAGTGATATTGGGTCGTGGTGAAAGAGATCGTACTTATCAACGTGTCCGGGGATGACAAGCCCGGTGTCACCAGTGCCGTGACGGCTGTGCTCGCCCAGTACAGCGCCAATATCCTCGATATCGGCCAGGCGGTGATTCACGATACGCTGTCGCTGGGGATCCTGGCGGAAATTCCCGAGTCCGTCGATTCCGGTCCGGTCTTCAAGGATGTCCTGTTCCAGATGCATCGCCTCGGCATGCAGGCGCGTTTTCAGCCGGTGTCTGAAGAGAGCTACGACCATTGGGTGGCCCAGCAGGGCAAGCCCCGCCATATCGTCACGCTGCTGGCGCGGCGGATCACGGCGCGGCATATCGCCCGGGTGACCGCGGTGACCGCGGGGCACGGCCTCAATATCGACCAGATCACCCGTCTTTCGGGGCGTATTCCCCTCGATCGTCTCGACTCCAACAGCAAGGCCAGCGTCGAATTTTCGGTGCGCGGCACGCCGGTGGACACCGGCGAGTTCCGCTCCACCCTTCTCGAAATCGCCGCGGAAATGGATGTCGACCTCGCCTACCAGGAGGACAATATCTTCCGCCGCCATCGCCGGCTGGTGGTGTTCGACATGGATTCCACCCTGATCGAGGCGGAAGTGATCGACGAACTCGCCAAGGAAGCGGGGATCGGCGACGAAGTGGCGCGCATCACCGAAGCGGCGATGCGCGGCGAGATCGATTTCAAGGAGAGCTTCCGGCGCCGGGTCGGCCTGCTCAAGGGACTCGACCAAGACGTGTTGCACCGGGTCGCCGGCCGGCTGCAGATAACCGAGGGAGCGGAGGAACTGATCTCCACCATTCGCAAGCTCGGCTACCGCACCGCGATTCTGTCCGGCGGCTTCCAGTATTTCGGCGAGCTGATTCAGCGCCGGCTGGGCATCGACTATGTCTATGCCAATGAGCTGGAGATCGTCGACGGCCGGGTCACCGGGCGGGTCACCGGCACCATCGTCGATGGCCAGCGCAAGGCGGAGCTGCTCGCCGCCCTGGCGGAGCGGGAGAATATCCGTCTCGAACAGGTGGTGGCGGTGGGCGACGGCGCCAACGATCTGCCGATGCTCAGCATCGCCGGCCTCGGTATCGCTTTCCGCGCCAAGCCGATCGTCAAGGCCAACGCCAAGCAGGCCATTTCCAACCTCGGCCTCGACGGAATCCTGTATTTGATGGGGATTCGCGACCGCGATACTCTGATCTGATCATTGCTGCCGGCCTGGCGGCGTTTCACCTGCCAGGCAAGCGCTCAACATCGCTGGTGCGCCTCCTGCGTCGGCACACCCTATGAAAAAGCATGGGGCGCGCTGAGGAACGAAGCGCACCGCGGGCGCCGCAGCTAGGGGAAGGTTCCTTTATCCACCGATATCCGTACCGCGACGTCGACAGCCCCTAGGTATCCGAGAAGTCGTAACTCATTTCTGCCGCCGGCGCCTGGATGCAGCGCCCCTGGATATAGTCGACCTTGGCCTGCCACAGCGGCGGAATGATGGTCGCCGCTTCGATATGGGGAACGATTACCTGCCGTCCCTCCGCCTTGAGGGCGCTGATCAGGGCGATCATGCTGTCGACGGCCTCCCCGCCCTTCTGTGCTTTTTGCACCAGCAGACCGTCGACCTTGACAAAGTCCACCGACAGTTTGCCGAGAATGGCCAAGGGGTTGATGGCCAGGCCAAAGTGGGTGAGGGCGGTTTGAGCCTGCATCTGCTGCAGACTGTCGAGTAGCGCGGCGGCCTTGCCGAGGTTGCGGCCGATATCGATTTCTCGCAGTTGGAACACCAGTTGCCGGGCAGTGATGGACGATTCATCGATAAGCGTCTTCAGCCAGGCCAGGAACCCGCTGTCGGTGATGGAGGCTTCGGTGAGGCTCAGGAACAAGCGGGTGGCGGGAGCGATCAACTGGTGTCGTTCGAGACTCTTTACCGCCAGGGCAATCACCTGGCGATCCAACTCGCGCCCCGCTTCGGTTGCAAACAGGCGGTGGACGAAGCCGGCCGGCTTGGGCTCGCTGAAGGCGCCCGGCTTGATATCCATGCGAACTTCATAGAATTCACTGCCCTGGCCGGCCAGCGAAATGATCGGCTGGAACCGCAGATCGACCAGGTCGCGGCTGGCGAGCCGCCGGCCGATGGCGGCCAGTTCAGCGATGCTGATGTCCGGCGACGAGAGTTCGTAGACCGCTTCAAACAATCTGGCATCGTTGCCGGCCTGGCCGCCGTTGTCCCCGTGGAGCGCGGCGATGGCCTTGAGGCAGTTGCCGAGGCAGTCGTCGGCGGAAGTGCTGGCCTCATTGATGGTGCTGATGCCGACGCTGAGGGTGCACGAAAAGCTGCCGCTGCCGGTATCGAAGACCTGGCCGGCTGCCGCTGCGAGCAGTTTGCGCGCCCACGCCAGGCTGTGTTCGGCGTCGAGGCTGGGGCCCACCAGGATGAAGGCGTCCTCGCGGATACGCCCGAAACTGTATGGCGCGCCGCCGATCTCCTGCTCCAGGAAGCGGGCGAGCTCGACGATGCCGTCCTCGGTGGTGGTAATGCCAAGTTTTTTGCGCAGTGCGTGGTAGCGGTCGATCTGCAGATAGTAGAGGAGGGCGTCGTCAGCGGTGCGGGCGGACTGGCGAATGGCACTGTTGATGGCGGCCATCATGTCGTTGAGGCGGATCTCGCTGCTGTCCGCCGCCACCGGGGTTTCCGCCGCGCGCGTCGCCGCCTGGGGCTGCGCGATGAAATCGCGTTTGACCAGCAACTGGAGGGCGGGTTCGCCGTGGAATTCGATCTGCGACAGCGCGGCCCGCACCGGAAAGGTGTCGCCCGCGGCGTCGATTCCGTCGAACTGAAGGCTGTGGAGTTCCAGGCTGCTGTCGGCACTGAGCGGCCTGAGATATTTTTTGAACTCGAACTGGTCGCTTCTGGCAATGCTGTCGATGACCGGCTGCAGCGTCATGCTGTCGTGGCCTGGGTAGCCGAAGAATCCGGCGAAGGTATCGTTGACCAGCACATAGGTGCCCTCCTGGATGATGGCGATACCGTCCCGCGAATCCATCACCAGGCCGTCGAAGCGACTTTCCGACTCGGTGAAGCGGCGTTGCCAGTAGCGCAGGCGCCGCCGCTGTTCGAGGTCGTAGAGGGTCCGGGCCACCACCTGGATCAGGTGCTGATCCTCATTCGCGGGGACGACGTCGACGGCGCCCATTTCCAGGCCTTCGACGATCACCGCCGGATCGCGGACGCCGCTGATGAGGATGACGGGGATATCCTTGTGGATCCTGCGCATCTGCTGGAACACAGCCTTGACCGGCACACTGCGCGCGGCGTATTGCACCAGTGCCAGTTCCCAGTTGCGCTCCTGGACCTTGCGGCCGAGATCGGCGGCGTTGGCGGCGTAGTGGGGATCGACGCGGTAGTTGGCGGTGCGCAGCAGGCTGACCAGGCGGTTGGCTTCATCCACGTTGTCGTGGATCAACAGCAGATTGATGTCGCTTCTAGTATCCATGGGTTTTGGCTGACCGGCGGGTAAACGGATTCAATCGGATGGCCGGGTCGAGTATATAGGCAAAGGGCAGCGCGTCACCACCGGCCCAGGCAGGGGGCTCAGGGGTCGAGCCTGAACAGCGAGAGATGGAATGTGGTTTCCTGTGCCGGCGGCAGGGTGGCGGTCTTCCGCCACTGGCTGGTGATGATATCGATCTGGCAGTGATCGGTGAACGGCATGGACGGCACCAGCAGATCCGCGGCATCGCCGGACTGATCGAGGATCAGGCCCGGGAAATAGGTGGCTTGCGGTGTGTTGCCGCGGACCATGGCAACGGCGCAGGGCGTTATGTCGATGCTCAGGAACTGGATGCCGAGAAGGCGGGTGAGACTGGCGGTGGTGCGGGTCCAGCGCACCAGGCCGACGCGCCATTGTTGGTCTTCGGCGGTGTTGATGCCCACCAGTTCTCCCGGTGCGAGATGGTCGGGAGGCGCCGCCAGTTCGAGACAGGCGCCTTTCTCACTGGTGTTGATCCGTGTCGCCGCGGTGGGCTGGATGAGGTCTTCGCCGAGCGTCGCGACCAGCGGCGTGTACTGGATCGGATCATCGGGGTTGGCTCGCGAGGGCTGCAGCCAGGTGGCCGATGGCGGGGCATCGTTGTCGGGGGCGTCGTGCCAGATTCTGGTGGGTATTTCCAGTGGGTTGAGCGCCGGCATGCTCCCAGGCTGTCCAGCGGCGGCGCTGGCCTGGAGAACCTGACACCTGGCGGCGTATTCGCCGATGTTGCGGCTGGCGGTCAGCAGCCGGTGCAGCCGGGTCAGGCCGAAGACCACGGCGACCTTGCCATGGTCGTCGACGTGATCTTCTTCGCGCATGATCTCACTGGACCAGTAGCGGCGCAGCTGCGGGATCAGCCGGCGCGGCAAGGGTAGATCGGCGGTGTGGGCGTGGCGATCGATATAGGTCACCAGGTCGCCGCTGCGCAGACCCAGCAGGCCCTCGGCCGGCCGCCCGCTGGCGGGCCGCTTGGCATTGAGCAGCGGCCCCTGGTCGCTGTCGGTATCGATGACGAACAGGGCGTTGTCCGCAGGTTCTTCCAGGGTGGCGAAATGGGCGTGAGTCTCGAGAAACGCCTGCAGGCGCTTGAGATCCGCGGCGGTGAAGCGGGCCGGCTCGGCGGCGGCCATGAGCAGAATGCGCAGGTAGGCGGCCCGGGGGCCCAGCGCCTGGTTGGAGAGCGGGATCGGGGCGGCGCAATCCCGGCTGCGGGCCAGCAGGTAGAGGGCGTGGATTTCACGCCACAGGTTGGCGGGCGGGGCGAGAAAGCACTGCCAGCAGGTGACGAGCATCTTGGCAAGCACCGAGATGGCGTCCTCGATCGCGTCGGCCAGCAGCAGTCGATAGTCGGCACCCGCTGGCTGAAGGCCGACGATGATGGTCTTGTAGCCGCGGGCGAGATTTCTCAGCAGGGCGAGGGCGAGAGAAACCTGCTTGGTGGTTTTTTCGCTGATCGCGATCCTGGCGGTGAGGTGGTCGGTGTATTGGAGGATTACCGGGCGCAACAGATTGAGCATGTCGATCTTTACCCGGGGCTCGCAGTCGAGAGCGGCGATCTCGGGCATCGCCCGGTAGAGGCGATTGAGCACTTCGGCGACATTGGTGCGCGGCAACTCGTCGAGAAACACCGCCACGCCCGCCAGGGAGGTCGCGCAGAAGGACAGCTCGGACACCGCGGCGGGAGGCAGGCTGAGGCGTTGGATCAACGGATCCTGAAGGTGGGGCTGGGCGTCCATCGATGTCTGCGCTCCTCTTCGACCGGCACTATTTCACAGGCCGGGGCAGCTTGTCCAGAGTAGAGGCGGAGCGTCGACAGACCCTAGAATATCTGGGTCTTCGCGCTTGCGCCGGGGATGTCGCGCACCAGGCGCGGCACCAGATAGCCGGGCAGCGCGGCCTGCAGGGTGCGATGCAGGGCCAGGGCGTCGGCCTCGGCGGTGTCGAAATGGCTGGCGCCTGCGACCGGGTCGAGCAAATGCAGGTAGTAGGGCAGTATCCCACAGTCGAACAGCGCCTCGCTGAGGGCGACGAGCGCCGCGGCGCTGTCGTTGATGCCCTTCAGCAGCACCGTCTGGTTGAGCACCGGGATGCCGCGATCGCGCAGTCGCCTGACCGCGGCGGCGAGTTCGGCATCGATCTCCCGGTGGTGGTTGATGTGCAGCACCACCACCGGGGCCAGTGGTGTCGCCGTGAGCCAGTCGAGACAGGCATCGTCGATACGGGAGGGGATCACCACCGGGAAGCGGGTGTGAACCCGCAGGCGCTTGACGTGGCCGATGGCGGCAATCTGCTCCACCAGCCAGCGCAGGTGCTGGTCATTGGCGGCGAGCGGGTCGCCGCCGCTGAGGATCACTTCACTGATCGCGCCGTGGCTGGCGATGTAGTCCAGCGAGGCCTGCCATTGGGCCTTGCCCAGGGTGTTGTCCTGGTAGGGAAAATGGCGGCGAAAACAATAGCGGCAATGCACCGCGCAGGCCGGGCTGGCGATCAGCAGGGCGCGGCCGGTGTACTTGTGGACAACCCCCGGCACCGGGTTGTAGCGGGCTTCGGCGAGGGGGTCGGGACCAAAGCCCGCCGCCTGGCGCAGCTCGGCGTCGACCGGCAGCACCTGGCGCAGCAGCGGGTCGTCGGGGTTGCCGTATTCCATGCGGCGGATGTAGGGCATGGGCACCTTGAGGGGGAAGGCCGCCGTGGCCAGGGCCGCGCCGGCCAGCGGGCTGTCGGCGAGGCCCAGCAGGTGGAGCAGCTCGTCGACCCGGGTCACCGCGTTGCGCAATTCGTCTTTCCAGGTCTGCTCGCCATTTCCGGCGGGTATCTGCCATGTATCGACGGTCTGGGGTATCATAGCGGCCTTTTCGATTTCCAACTGACTTACGCAACGAGGCAAGAATGGCCAACTATTCTACCAGTGAATTCCGTTCCGGGTTGAAAGTGATGCTCGACGGCGATCCGTGTTCCATCGTCGAGAACGAGTTCGTCAAACCCGGCAAGGGCCAGGCTTTCAGTCGGGTCAGGCTGCGTAACCTGAAAACCGGGCGGGTTTGGGAGCGCACCTTCAAATCGGGTGAGACGCTCGAGGGCGCCGACGTCACCGACCGCGACATGCAATACCTCTACAACGATGGCGAGTACTACCATTTCATGGAGCCCGAAAGCTTCGAGCAGCACCAGGCGACCGCAGCCATCGTCGGCGATTCCGCCCAGTGGCTGAAGGAGCAGGACGTGTGCATCGTGACGCTGTACAACGGCGCGCCGCTGGCGGTCACCCCGCCCAACCACGTGGAGCTCGAAATCGTCGAGACGGACCCCGGCCTGCGCGGCGATACCGCGCAGGGCGGCTCAAAGCCGGCCAAGCTGGCTACTGGCGCCGTGGTCAAGGTTCCGCTGTTCCTTAATATCGGCGAAGTGGTCAAGGTCGACACCCGGACCGGCGAATACCAGGGCCGGGTTCGGGACTGAGGCCGGGAACGGAGTGCGGGCGATGGCTGACTGGCAACCTTCGGCCACCCTCGATACCCTGCGCCGACGAGCGGATCTGCTGATGCGGATCCGCTCTTTTTTTGCCACGGCGAAGGTGGTCGAAGTGGATACCCCGGTGTTGGGTGTCCACGGCGTCACCGAGCCGAATATCGACAACATCACCGCACAGGTCAACGGTGAGCGCCGCTACCTGCAGAGCTCCCCGGAATATTTCATGAAGCGCCTGCTGGCGGCGGGCAGCGGCCCAATCTATTATTTGGGCAAGGTGTTTCGCGACGGCGAGCGGGGCAGCCGGCACAGTCCGGAATTCACCCTTCTGGAATGGTACCGCCCCGGCTGGGATGAATACCAGTTGATGGCCGAGATCGAGCAGCTGTTCTCCAGTCTTTCCCCCCGCTGGGCGGGAGACGCCCGCCAGCTCAGTTACCGGGAGGCTTTCCAGGATGCCACCGGCTTCGATCCCCACAGCACCGACCTCCGGGTACTCCAGCAACTGGCGAGCCAGGCCTGCAGCGGTGACTGGAGCAGCGAAAGCCGTGCCACCTGCCTCGATCTGTTGTTCAGCTTCGTGGTCGAGCCGACTCTCCATACCGGGGTGGTGATGATCCGCGACTACCCATCCTGCCAGTCGGCCCTGGCGCGGCTGGCCCGGGACAGTGAAGGCGTGATCGTGGCGCGGCGCTTCGAGGTGTTCGTCGACGGCATGGAAATCGGCAACGGCTATTTCGAGCTCACCGATGCCGTCGAGCAGCGCCAGCGCTTTGCCGCCGATATCGCCCTGCGGGAGGCGGCGGGCAAACCCCGGCGCGACAGCGATCCAGCGTTGCTGGCGGCGCTGGAGGCGGGGCTGCCCGCCAGTGCCGGTGTCGCCATCGGGGTCGACCGCCTGCTGATGCGGATGCTCGATCTCGACCATATCCGCGAGGTGCTGCCGTTTGTCTCTTAGAGACGGTCCAAAGTCTCTCAAGAAGCATCGCGTGAAGCCGCCATAGGGTGGGTGACGAAGGAAACGCACCAGGGCTGGCTCAATCCCGGTGCGCTTCGTGCCTCAGCACACCCTATGCAAGGGGATGTCGTCTGTCAGAAAGATCGCGAACAGGCTCTCGGCGGCTCGCGGCCGGGCCTGCTTATAAATGGGTTGCGGCGTCCGCTGTCGCCCCGCCAATAGTGGCAGGCCGTCGCTCCTGGTAAGCTGGCGGCAAGTAGCGAAGGATAAAGGCAGGTGACCATGGGCGCTGTGTGTCGGATCGCCATTCTGGCGGGGCTGTTGCTGCTGGCCGGCTGCGCCGCGTGGCGGCCGGGTTACGAGCAGCCCCAGGTCAACATCACATCGGTCAGCCTGGCGCCGGCAGCCGCGGGTCAGGCGCCGCGTTTCCAGATCGGGGTGCAGGTGGTCAATCCCAACCGCAGCGCGCTGCCGTTGCGGGGCATGAGCTATTCCCTGGAAGTCGAGGGGCACCGGATCCTGAGTGGCGCCAATCCGGATCTGCCCGGGGTGCCGGCCTATGGCAGTGCCGATTTTGTCATCGAAGCGAGCCCCGACCTGCTCGGCGGGGCGCGTCTGCTCGCTGAGCTGTTCGCCAGTCAACGCAGCAGTATCGGCTACACCTTCAAGGCGCGGCTCGATGTCGGCCGCCTGCTGCCGCTGATCGTCATCGAGGAAAATGGGCGCTTCGATCCGCAGGCCGGGCCTCGGTGATGGCCCTCCACCGCCGGCCGCGACCCGCTTGCCAGTAGCGCGCTGCTCACTTACGGGCGGCAGCCATTCAACCCCTGGTTCATCTGCTGGGCCGGTTCCTGGTCGCTCGTTCGGCCGATCACGGTGCCGGGCACGCCGGCGACGATGCTGTGTTCGGGCACCGGCTTGAGCACCACGCTGGCGGCGACAATCTTGGAACCGGCGCCGATCTCGATATTGCCCAGGATCTTCACGCCGGGCCCCAGCAGCACGCCCTTGCGCACCTTGGGATGGCGATCGCCACTCTCCTTGCCGGTGCCGCCGAGGGTTACCGACTGCATGATCGACACGCAATCCTCCACCACCGCGGTTTCACCGATGACGATGCCGGTGGCGTGGTCGAGCATCACGCCCCTGCCTATCTGTGCGGCGGGATGAATGTCGACCCCGAACACGACCGATATGCGGTTTTGCAGTACCAGCGCCAGCGAGCGGCGGCCGTTGCGCCACAGCCAGTGCCCGACCCGGTACGATTCCAGGGCGTGAAAACCCTTGAAATACAGCAGCGGCGTGACCAGATCGTGGCAGGCGGAATCCCGCTCAAAGATGGCGAGAATATCGCTGGCGGCGCAGTCGACGATCGCCGGATCTTCGGCGAAGACCTGATCGAAGACCTCGCGCAGCATCAGCGCCGGGGTGATATCGCTGCCCAGCTTGTTGGCCAGATGGAAGCTCAGGGCTGCCGCCATGGTGCAGTGGTTGAGAATGGTGGCGTAGAAGAAACTGGCGAGCAGGGGTTCCTGCCTGACCTGTTCGCGGGTTTCCGCCACTATCCGCTCCCAGACGGTGGCAATGCACGGATCGGACATAGGCGTTACCTTGATCAAAGTGGCATTATCGTGGCGCGCAGGCTATTTTTCCAGCGCGGTGCGGGCCAGGCACCAGATTTCGACCCGTCGTGCGCCGGCATCGGTCAATGCCTGCGCCAGTGCTCGCACCGTGCCGGTGGTGGTCACCACATCGTCGATCACGGCGACATGCTCGCCGTTCACCTCACCGTTGATTGCGAATGCGCCGCGCAACTGGCGGCGGCGCGCCTCCCGGTCGAGGCCCTGCTGGGTGACAGCCCGGGTACGCCTGACTGCGCCGGGTGTCAGGGCAATGCCCAGTTCCCGGCTGACCGGCCGGGCCAGTTCCAGCGCCTGATTGAAACCCCGCCCCAGGCAGCGCCGCCAATGCAGTGGCACGGGCACCAGCCGCTGCGGGTAGTCAGCGCTGGCCAGCGTCGACCGCACCCGCTGCGCCAGCAACTTCCCCAGCACCTGACCGGCCGCCAGGTCGCGGCGCTGCTTGAGGGCCAGTATCAGTCCCGAAACCGGCGGCGAGTAAGGATGACAGGCCAGGATCCGCGTGAAGGGCGGCGGTCGAACCAGGCACTCGCCGCAGATGGCCGTGGCGGGCAGGGGGATTGCACATCGCGGGCAGCAGGCCGCGATGGTGGGCAAGGCCGCTTCGCAGCCGGCGCAGAGGTCGAGCGGGCGGTTGCTCGGCAATCCGCAGCACAGGCACAGGCCGGGCAAAACGCGGTAGCTGAAGTCGCGAAACAGACGTGAAAGCATCACTGGTTAACCTATAAGTCCATTCAAGGTTGACAGCGCGGGGCGCGCGGTTATCATTTCGGCCATTATCCCTGATTGCCATTCCTCTGACGACAATTGTACGGACGCCCCGATGAACAGCTCTGACACCGCTCCCATCCGCCACGACTGGACCCGCGACCAAGCCCTGGCGCTGTTCGCCCTGCCGTTCAATGATCTGCTGTTCCGCGCCCAGACCGTGCACCGCCAGCACTTCGACCCCAACGAAGTGCAGCTGAGCACGCTGCTGTCCATCAAGACCGGTGCCTGTCCCGAAGACTGCAAATACTGCCCGCAAAGCGGCCACTATGACACCGGCCTCGAAAAGGAAAAGCTCCTCGAACTCGAAGAGGTACTGAGAGAGGCGCGCGCCGCCCGGGCCAGCGGCGCCACCCGCTTCTGCATGGGCGCCGCCTGGCGCTCGCCGCGCGAGAAGGACATGCCCCAGGTGTTGCGGATGGTGCGCGAGGTCAAGGCCCTGGGGCTCGAAACCTGCATGACCCTCGGCATGCTCGACGAGAACCAGTCACAGCAACTGGCCGATGCCGGGCTCGACTACTACAACCACAACCTCGATACCTCGCCGGAATACTACGGCGAGATCATCACCACCCGGACCTATGCGGATCGTCTCGAGACCCTCGGCAACGTGCGCCGCGCCGGCATGAAAGTCTGCGCCGGCGGCATCGTCGGCATGGGCGAGGGTGCGTCCGACCGCGCCGGCCTGCTGATGCAGCTCGCCAACCTGCCCCAGCACCCGGAATCGGTGCCCATCAACATGCTGGTCAAGGTCAAGGGCACCCCTCTTGAAAACCAGGCGGACATCGACCATTTCGATTTCATCCGCACCATTGCCGTGGCGCGGATCATGATGCCCGCCTCCCACGTGCGGCTGTCCGCCGGGCGCGAGGAAATGAACGAACAGATGCAGGCGCTGGCATTCATGGCCGGTGCCAACTCCATCTTCTATTGCGAAAAACTGCTGACCACCCCGAACCCCAGGGCCGACAGCGACATGGCGCTGCTCCGCCGCCTCGGCATCCGCCCCCAGCAGCGCCCCGTCGAGCACGACGGCGACACCGAGGAAGCGGCCCTGCTGAGCCGGGTCGAAGACGCCCGCAACGACGCCCGGTTCTACAACGCCGCCGGCTGATGGATCTGGACCAGGTCTTGGCGGCGGCCCTCGACGAGCGCCGCCGCGCCCATCTGTATCGCACCCGCAAGGTACTGGATTCACCCCAGTCTGCCGAAGTGGTGATGGATGGCCGGCCGATGCTGGCCTTCAGCAGCAACGATTACCTGGGCCTCGCCGCCCATCCCGAAGTGACCGCCGCCTTGCAGCGGGCGGCGGAACGCTATGGCGCGGGCAGCGGCGCCTCGCACCTGATCTGTGGCCACTCTCGGGAGCACCATGCCTTGGAGGAAGAACTGGCGGATTTTTGCCGCCGTCCGCGGGCGCTGTTGTTTTCCTCCGGCTACATGGCCAACCTGGGTATCGTCAGCGCTCTGGTCGGCAAGGGCGACGGGGTCTTCGAGGATCGTCTCAACCACGCATCGCTGCTCGACGGCGGGCTGCTCAGTGGCGCCCGCTTCCAGCGCTATGCCCACGCCGACCCCGAGGCCCTGGAGCGGCGCCTGGCCGCCAGCGCCGGCGCGCGCAAACTGGTGGTCACCGACGGTGTGTTCAGTATGGACGGCGACCTGGCGCCGCTGCCGGCGCTGGCCGAGGTCTGTACCCGCCACGACGCCTGGCTGATGGTTGACGACGCCCACGGCTTTGGTGTGTTGGGCGGTGGCGGTGGTGGTTGCGCCGAGCACTTCCAACTGAGCGGCGGGCAACTGCCGGTACTGATGGGCACCCTGGGCAAGGGTTTCGGTGTCTACGGCGCCTTCGTCGCCGGCAGCGACACTCTGGTCGACTACCTGGTGCAGTTCAGCCGGCCCTATATCTACACCACGGCGTTGCCGTCGGCGGTGGCGGCGGCCTGCCGCGCCAGCCTGCGGCTGGCGCGCGCTGAGTCCTGGCGGCGCGACTGGCTGCGCCAGTTGGTGGCGCGCTTTCGCCTCGGGGCGGCGCAGCTGGGACTGCCGTTGATGGCGTCCGCCACGCCCATCCAGCCCTTGCTGGTGGGCAGTGACGAGCGGGTCATGGCCATCGCCGCCGCGCTGCATCGACAGGACATTCACATCGGTGCGATCCGCTATCCGACGGTGCCCCGCGGCAGCGCGCGACTGCGCATCACCTTCAACGCCAACCACAGTGAGCGCCAGGTGGACCGGCTGCTCGAGGCCCTGGCGGCCGCCTTTGGCGCGGTGCCGGAGGCGCCGCGATGAACCCTGGCGCGGTTTCCGGTGTGCCGGCCCTCGAGGTCCGGCGCTGGCCCGCCAGCGGTGCCGCGGCGCACCCGCTGCCGTTGGTGCTGATCCACGGCTGGGGCGGCGACAGCGCGGTGTGGCGCGAGTCGATTCCCCTGCTGCGGGACCACTTCACGGTGATCACCGTGGATTTGCCGGGGTTTGGCGACAGCGCTCCCGCACCCTGGCGGCTCGATGCGCTCCTCGGCCAATTCGCCCTGGCGCTGCCCGCCAGGGCGCTGCTGCTGGGCTGGTCGCTGGGTGGGATGCTCGCCACCGCCTTTGCCCATCGCCACCCTGAGCGGGTCGGCGGGCTGATAACGCTTGCCGCCAATGCCAGCTTTGTCGAACGCGACGGCTGGCCCGCAGCCATGCCCGGCACCCTGTTTCGCCGCTTTGCCGAGGGCTTCGACACCGATGCCGAGGGTACCCTGCGCCAGTTCACCGCCTTGCAGGGTCGCGGTGATGCCCGTGAGCGGGCGGTGTCGCGAATGCTGCGGAGCCAGTTGCCGGCCGCGGTGTCCGGCAACTGGCGGGACGCCTTGCAATTGCTCGGCGAATTGGACAACCGCGAGGCCCTGGCGGCCTTGGCGGTACCTTCATTGCACCTGTTCGGCGCCGGGGATGCCCTGGTGCCCGCCGCCGCGGCCACGGCGGTCCAGGCGCTGAACCCGATGTCCCGGGTGCAGGTGCTGGACGGAGTCGGCCACGCGCCACAGATCTCGGCGCCGGCGGTCCTGGCGGATATCGTCGCCGGCTGTTTTGTCGTGGAGGCCCAGGATGACGGCGGCGACGATCCGGCTGAAGGTTACCGCATCGACAAGGCCAGCATCGCCCGCTCCTTCAGCCGCGCGGCGGCCAGCTACGATCAGGTTGCCCACCTGCAGCGCGCGGTCGGCGGGGAATTGCTGGCGCTGCTGCCCGCTGATCTGCCGGCGGCAGCGACGGCGGATCTGGGTTGTGGCACTGGCTATTTCACCGAACTGCTGGCGCGGCGCTTTCCCGCTGCGGTTGCGCTCGGCGTCGACCTGGCGGAAGGCATGGCCCGCCATGCCCGCCGCCACCGCGATGGCGACATTCACTGGGTATGCGGTGATGCCGAGGCCATGCCATGCGCCGATGGCAGCCTGGGCCTGGTGTTTTCAAATTTTGCGTTGCAGTGGTGCCAGGACCTGACGCGGCTGATGGCGGAGCTCCACCGGGTGTTGCAGCGGCGCGGCATGCTGGTGTTTTCAACCCTGGGGCCGGCCAGCCTGTGGGAGTTGAGAGAGGCGTGGCGGGCGGTGGACAGCTACGCCCACGTCAACCGTTTCACCCCTCCGGAGAGTGTCAGGCAGGCCCTCGACGAAGCCGGTTTCGTCTTGCGCGAGTTCAGCGCCCGTCACCGGGTCAATCATTACAGCCAGCTGCGGGACCTGACCCGGGAGCTCAAGTGTCTCGGCGCCCACAATGTCAACCGGGGTCGCAACGCCGGGCTCACCGGGCGGCGCCATCTCGAGGCCCTGAAGCAGGCCTATGAGTCCCTGCGCACTGCGCAGGGACTGCCGGCCAGCTGGGAAATCCTCACCGTGGTGGCGGAAAAACCCTGATGTCCGGCTATTTCGTCACCGGCACCGACACCGACGCCGGCAAAACCCTGGTTACCGCCGCGCTGCTCGCCAGGGCCGGCGGCGCAGGGCTGCGCACCCTGGCGCTCAAGCCGGTGGCGGCGGGGGCGGAGCGCACTGCCGAAGGGTTGCGCAACAGCGATGCGCTGATCCTCCAGGGCGCCGCCAACCAACCCTGCACCTACGACGATATCAATCCGTTCTGCCTGGCGCCGGCGATCGCCCCCCATATCGCCGCCCGGGAAGCGGGCGTGATCCTGGACGCGATCACGGTGGCGGCGCGCTGCCGCCCGATGCTCGGTCGCGCCGCGGATTTGCTGCTGGTGGAAGGGGCGGGCGGCTGGCGGGTGCCGCTCAACGATCGTGAAAGCTTTGCCGACCTGGCCCGCGTTCTGGGCTTTCCGGTGATCCTGGTAGTGGGCATGAAGCTCGGCTGCATCAACCACGCGCTGCTCACCGCCGACGCAATTCGCGCCGATGGCCTCGAAGTGGCGGGCTGGGTCGCCAACCGGGTTGCGCCGACCATGTCCCGCTACCGCGAGAACCGCGACACCCTGGCTCAGCGGCTCGGCGCGCCACTGCTGGGCGAAGTGCCGTTCATCGCCGGTGGCGACTATCGGCAGGCGGCGCAGTGGCTGGTCCTGCCGGACAGCGGTTGAGATGCCATGACGCCACCTCCGGGAGTGGGTACAATGGCGCTGTTTTCCGCCAGCCAGATGATTTGAAGGGCATGTCATGACCGATCAACCCCCCCGCAAACTCAATGATGAAGACCTCGCCCGGGTCAAGGAATACCTCTCAGGCCCCGTCCAGCGGGTCGACCGCAAACCGTTCCGGCCCTGGCTGCTGCTGTTTTGGTTGTGGGTGGTGGTGATGATATTGGGCGGCGTCAGTCTGGTGCTGGGCCGTATCGAAGGCTTTCTCTAGGGGCTGTTGCCGTTTCACCGGCCAGGCAAAAGCAGCGATGCTGCCGCATCGCCGGTGAGCCTCTTTCGTCGGCACACCCGATGCGCTTTCATAGGGTGTGCCGAGGAACGAAGCGCACCGCGGAAGCCGCAGCTATTCAAAGCGTGGGGTGTTCCGCCAGGTGGCTGTCCGCCGCCAGTTTCTGGCGACCGACGCGGGCCAGCAGAATCACCGGAATCAGACCGACGACGACAATGATCAGCGCGGCGATGGCGCCTTCCTCGTAGGTGCCTCGGGCGGCCTCGGCGTAGAGGCGGGTCGCCAGGGTTTCGACATTGAGCGGGCGCAGCAACAGGGTCGCCGGCAACTCCTTCATGCAATCGACGAACACCAACAGGGCGGCGGCGGCCAGTGCCGGCCGGATCAGCGGCAGGTGGATGCGGCGCAGCACGCCGCCGTGGTTCTCGCCCAGGGTGCGCGCGGCGTGGTCGAGGGACGGGGCGATCCGCGCCAGGCCGGATTCGATGCCGCCTGCCGAGACCGCCAGAAAGCGGGCGCTATAGGCGTAGATCAGGGCGGCGCCGGAACCGAGAATGAGCAGTCCCACGGCGGCGCCGCTGACGTGCTCGATAAACTCGCCGAGCACACCATCGATAAATCCCAGCGGCACCAGCAGGCCGATGGCCAACACCGTGCCGGGGATGGCGTAGCCGAAGCTGGCGATCCGTTCCAGGCCGCGGGCCGCGGGCCCGGGGGTGATGCGCGCGGTGTAGGCGATCACCGTGCCGAGGACCAGGGTGACCAGGGTGGCCACGGTGGCCAGGATCACCGTGTCGCGGGCGACGGACAACAGCGCCGGGGGAAAGCCGGCAAAGCGGATGCGCGCGATGCTTTCGACTACGAGGTAAAGCAGCGGCAGGATAAAACCCAGCAGCACGGGCAGGCAGCCCAGGACCAGGGCGAGCAGCGCCGGCGCGCCGCGCAGGCGCTGGGGCGTCATCCGCCTTGAGCGCTGGGCGGAGGCGGCGTAACCCTGGCGGCGGCGGCCGGCGCGCTCGATAAGCAGCAGCGCCGCGACCACCGCGAGCATGGCCAGGGCGATCTGGGCGGCGCCGGCGAGGTCGGAGCGATTGACCCAGGTGGAGTAGATCGAGATGGTCAGGGTGCGCACGCCGAGGAACTCCGAGGCGCCGATATCGTTGATGGCTTCCATAAGCGCCAGACTGGTACCGACCGCCACCGCCGGCCGCGCCAGGGGTAGCGCCACGCGCAGGAAAACGCTGTGCGGCCCCAGCCCCAGAGAGCGCCCGGCCTCGATCAGCGTCGCCGATTGCATCAGGAACAGCGCCCGGGTCGTCAGATAGACATAGGGGTAGAGCACGAAGCCGAACAGCAGGATGCAGCCGCCGATCGAGCGCACGTCCGGCAACGACAGGTCTCGGGGGCTGCTCAGGCCCAGCAGGCCGCGCAGCGCCGTCTGCACCGGGCCTATCGGGTGCAGCAGGTCCATATAGGCGTAGGCCACGATATAGGTGGGCATCGCCAGGGGCAGCAACAAGGCCCAGTCGAGCAGAGCGCGGCCGCGAAAGTCATAGGCCGTGACCAGCCAGGCGCTGCCGGTACCGATGGCGACCACCAGCACACCGACACCGCCGAGCAGCAGGGCGGTGTCGATCAGGGTCGGCGGCAACACGTGGGCGAGCAGGTGCGGCCACAGGCTGCTGTCGCTGCTGAAAGCTTCCACCACCAGCGAAATGACCGGCGCCAGCACCAGCAGGGCGATCACCGCGGCGGCGGTCAGCCAGCCGCGGTGGCGCGGTGGATTGCCGCCCGGCAGGCGGGCGGCGCGTTGCCTGTCAACCATGCTCAGTTATCGAAACCGATACGCTCGGCCAGCAGGCTGGCGGCTTTGCGGTGTTTGGCGATTTCCGTCAACGGCACGTTGTCTGCTTCGAGGGGGCCGAAACTGGCAATGATGGGGTCGGGCTCGATACCGGCCTTGACCGGGTATTCGTAGTCGATGCCGGCGTAGATGACCTGGGCTTCATCCGATACCAGGTATTCGAGCAGCTTGACGGCGTGGTCGCGATTGGGGGCATTCTTGGCCAGGGCCGCGCCGGAAATGTTCACATGGGTGCCGCCGTTCTCAAAAGTGGGCAGAATCACCTGGATGGCGTCGCCCCAGCGTTTTTGCTCGGGGCCGCCCTCGCCACTGCGCATGCGGCCGACATAGTAGGAGTTGGCGATACCGATATCGCACAGTTGGCCGAGGATATCGCGGGCCACCTCGCGGTCGCCGCCGCCGGGCTTGCGGGCCAGGTTGGCCTTGACGCCCCTGAGCCATGTTTCGGTGGCCGCCTCGCCGTGGTGGGCGATATGGGCGGCGATCAGCGCGGTGTTATAGGGGTGCAGGCCGGAGCGAGTGCAGACCATGCCTTTCCACTTGGGATCGGCGAGATCCTCGTAGCGAAAGCCGGCCAGGTCGTCGCGGTCGGTGGCGGCATACAGGAGCCGGGCGCGCAGTGACAGCGAGAACCACTGGCCCCCGGCGTCCCGCAACTGGGGGGGTATGGCCTCTTCGAGTACCGGAGAATCGACCGGCTGGGCGAGGCCCTTGTCGACGATATCCAGCAGGTTGCCGAAATCCACCGTCATCAACAGGTCGGCCGGGGAGCGCCTGCCCTCGGCCGCAACGCGCTCGGCGAGGCCGTCCTTGACGAACACCGTGTTGACCTTGATCCCGCTGGATTGGGTAAAGGCCTCCAGCAACGGCAGGATCAGGCCCGGTTCCCGGGTGGTGTAGAGATTGACCTCGTCGGCGGCGCTGGCGCCGCCGGCCGCCAGCAAGGTCGCGCCGGCCAGCGCGGCGACACGGAACAAGCGGGGCAGGCGTCTATTGTTGCGTACAGGATTCATGGGAACCTCAGATCGGTAGGGGAATGAGTGCAAAGCGGGGATGGGAGATGTCATGATCCGGCTCAGGGTGTGTCCGCGGCGAACAGCATCGCGCGGCTGGAATCGATGGCGAGCTCGACCGGTTCGCCCGGAGCGACGACGGTGGCGCCGCAGCGCACCAGCAATGGTCGCTCGAGGCCGGGCACCCTCAGCCGCAACTGGTGGCTGTCGCCGAGAAACAGGTTTTCGAGCACCTCGGCCTGTATGCCGCTGGGCTGTTGGACGAGGCGCACGTCGTGGGGGCGCAGGCACAGGCGCAGCGCCGTACCGGGGGTGAAGCCCGGCGCGGCGAAACAGCCGAGCGGGGTATCGAGCTGGCCGTCGCCGCAGCGGCTTTCGATTTCGTTGAGATCGCAGAAAAACCGTGCGGCGAACAGCGATTGTGGCTGGTTGTAGACCTGATCCGGAGCGCCGCTCTGGACGATGCGCCCGTCGCGCATCAGCACGATGCGGTCGGCGATGCGCATCGCCTCTTCCGGGTCGTGGGTGACCACCACGGCGGTGGTGCCGCTATCCCGCAGCAGCGCCATGGTTTCGTCGCGAACCCGGTCGCGCAGCCGGCGGTCGAGGTTGGAAAAGGGCTCGTCCATCAGCAGCAGCCGCGGTTCCGGCGCCAGGGCGCGGGCCAGCGCCACGCGTTGTTGTTCGCCGCCGGACAGGGTGTGGGGAAAATTGTCGGCGTGGTGGGTCATGCGCACCCGCTCCAGCGCCGCCATGGCGGCTGCCCGCTGGCTGGCGCGGTTGCCGCTGTCGCGCAGGCCGAACATCACGTTGGCCAGTACGCTGAGATGGGGGAACAGGGCGTAATCCTGGAAAACCAGCCCGATGCGCCGATGCTCGGGGGGCACAAAGGTGGTGGGACCGCTCACTTCCTCGCCGTCGAGCAGCACGCGGCCGGCGCTGGGCCGCTCGAGTCCGGCGATCAGCCGCAGCAGGGTGGTTTTGCCGCAGCCGGAGTGGCCGAGCAGGCACAGCGTGGTGCCGGCGTCGGCCCGCCACGACACGCCGTCCACCGCCGCGCGCTCGCCATAGTGCTGGCTCAGCGCGTCGAGCTGTACGGCGGCAGGTGTCGCGGCGGGAATGGCACCGGGCATGGTCGCTGTGTTCTGGTGGCGGGAAAGGCTCATTGTAACGGATTCCTGTAATAGGGCATGGCGGGCTCCGGAGTCAGATGCGCCGCAGGTGGTTGTCCCAGGCGAGGGCCGGGCCGGGTGGCAGAATGGTCGCCATCGCAGCGCCGGGGCCGCCGCGGGCGAGGCCGCCAAAGCCGTCGCTGAGCAGGAAGTCGTTGCCGGCCAGCGGCGCGGCGCCGCAGCCGTCGGCTATCGCCTGGCTGCCGAGACAGCGGCCGCTGTCGGCGTCCCAGTACACCACCAGTCCACCCAGCGGGCTGGTGGTGGCGATGATGTCGCCGGCGCCGCTCGCCGCCACCGAGCCTACGTAGTTGCGCATCCGGTGGCGAATGGGGTCGGGCATGGCGAGCAGCTCGGGCTGTTCGCCGCGGCGATGGCGGCCGACCAGGGCCGGCCTGTCGGCGGCGGGGCCGCTGTGCTGGCAGCCGAACCAGACCGCGCCGTTGCGGTCCAGCGCCAGGTGGCGGATCGACAATTGATGAAGCGCCGGCGCCAGCGCCACGCTCTCCAGCAGGCGGCCGTTGCGGCTGTCGATATAAGCCAGCGAGGGCGCCATGGTGTCGCGATTGAGCACCGTCTTGCCGTAGTCGGGATGGGTGAGAATGCCGCCGTTGGCCACGCACAGCGTGTGCCCGTCCGGCATCAGCAGCAATTCATGGGGGCCGATGCCGGTGCTGTCGAACTCGCCGAGGCGGTGCAGCTTGTCGGCGTCGTAGACGCCTACGACGCCGCGCCCGGTCTCGTAGTCGTTCTCGGTGGTGAACAGCAGCTGGCCATCCGCGGACAAGCTGCCGTGGCCAAAGAAGTGGCGGCCCTCGGGCAGGGCCAGGGACCGGGGCGGGGCATCGTCGTCGAGCCCGAAGCCATAGGCAAAGAAGCCGGGCTGGCGGCCGAACACCACCGCTCGCCGGCGTGCGGGATCGATGGCGAAACTGTGGCCCCGCCCGGGCAGCGGGAACACCCGGTGATCCGCGCCACCGGCGTCGATACAGGCCGCTTCGTAACGGGCGCCGCGTTTGCGGGAGGCCAGGTACAGGCCGCCGGCAGCGGGGAGCGCTGCCGGCGGGGCGCCGAGCAGCGGGCCGGCCGCCGCCAGCAGCTGGCCCGCGGCCAGCAGGCGCAGCAGCTGGCGGCGGTCAGGATTCATACTGCACCGGGCGGCGTGGCGGGACGAAAGGTTCTGTCGGCACGGTCAGTCACCATCCAGGGAATTGAAGCCGATATTGACGCCAAACGCCGGGGGCAGATACTCGACCACGATGGCCTGAAGGTTCTTGAGCAGCATTATCGCGTAGAGCAGCTGCTCGCGGCTTTCCGCTTCGCTGACGGCGCGTTCGAAGGGCGGCAGCGGCTCCTCCAGCAAGGCCAGCAGGCGCTCACCTTCGGCCACCAGGTTCTCACCGATCCAGCGCTCCTCGGCGGGCAGTTGCGCGTCGAATCCCGTTGCCTGGTAGATATCGAGCAGGCCGCGGACGTTGGCTTGCAGCAGCTCGACGGTAAGCTGGCTGCGCCACAGCGGGGCGCGTTGCCCGCGGGCGCTGTCGATGGTGGCACCGACGGCCGGCAGCAGCTTGATATCGCGGGTCAGTTGCAGGCCTGTGGAGAGCATTTTCAGAGCCTCGGTGCCGACTTCGCCCACCGAGCGGTAAACCGGCTGTTGCGGGCCGGGCGCGACAAACTGCCGGGCAAACGCTGTATCGCCGGCCCAGGCCTGTTGCAGCTCGGCGCTGACGGCGACCAGATTGCGGGCGCTGGCGGCGGCCAACTGGCAGCGGTAGCGGCCGCTGGCCTCATCGCTGGCGATCTGTTCGCTGGCGCCACTGTTGTAAAGGAGGTAGTCGAGAGCGGGGATGCCCTGCACCGCGACACTGCGCTTGGCGAGCTGCCCGGCATCGAGGGCGGCCGGGTCGGCGACGGCCAGCAGGGCGGACAGCTGGCGCTGGGTGACCCCGCGGGTGTCGGGGAAAAAGAATAGGCGCTCCAGTCGGTTCCGCTCCAGGAGTGGACCGAAGCGCAGCAGCTCCACCCGGCCCCAGGCAGCCACCAGGTCTCTGAAACGGGCATCCACCGCCTCGCGGTGGGCGCTGTCGCCAGGGGCCTGGCAATAGGCCGGCAGCGCGGCCGACAGTTTCTCGCCGGTGCGGTGCAATTCGGCCACCGCGGGCTGGATATAGCCGGTGAGCAGGCGCTGGCCAAGGTCTGTGGGCAGTTCGGCGGCGAGCAGCGGCTGCGCCAGGCACAGTGTCAACGGCGCGACGAGTCGCAGCAGAACGTTCAGGGCGCCTTTTCTGTGGTGGCGGGAGTGATGGCGCCTGCGGGGCGGGCTTGATGCTGTGGTTTTGATGGTGCTCATGGTCGTCATGATCTCAGAGGCTCTCGAGGAAGCGCAGCAGTTCGGCGCGCTGCTCCGCCGTCATGTCCACCACCCGATCGCGGGCGGCCTGGGCTTCGCCGCCGTGCCAGAGAATGGCTTCCAGCAGCGTGCGGGCGCGGCCGTCGTGCAGGAAGCTGGCGCGTTCGTTGACGGTGGTGGCGAGGCCGATCCCCCACAGTGGCGGCGTGCGCCATTCGCGGCCACTGGCGTCACCCTCCGGGCGGTTATCGGCAAGTCCTTCACCCATATCGTGGAGCAGCAGGTCGCTGTAGGGCCAGATCAGCTGGAAGCGCAGCTCCGGCTGGGCCGCATCGCGGCGGGTGACGAACTTCGGGGTGTGGCAACTGGCGCAGCCGCTGCCGTAGAAAAGTTTTTTGCCGGCCAGCACCTGCGGATCGTCGACGTCGCGGCGCGGCGGCACCGCCAGGTTGCTGGAATAAAAGGTGACAAAAGCCATCAGGTCGGCGGGCACTTCCTCGGCGCCGAATTGCGGTTGGGCGCCGTGGGCCTGAGCGAAGCAATCCGGCTGGTGTTCGGTGCAGTCCCCGTAATGGTTCGGCAGAAGCGGTGTGGAAAGACCCATGTCGCCGGAAAAGGCGTGGGCGGCCTGGTGTTCGACCGTCGGCTGGCCGGCCTTCCAGCCGAAGCGGCCGAGCACCAGTTCGCCGCTGTGGTCGCGGACATAGTTCGGCTTGCCGACCACGCCGTCAGGGTGGTCGACCCGGTTGGCGCCGGCGAGGATGTCGTCGGGATGGATGGCTTCGAGCAGGCCGAGACCCAGCATCGGTGGCGACAGCCGCGGCGAGATCATCACGTCGTCGCGCATCGGGCCGTAGCCGAGATCGACGATACGGTATTCGGGTTTGCGCAGCACCACGGTTTCACCGCCGTTGAGAGCAACGGGCACCTCGCTCCAGTCGATGCGCATCCGGCCTTCGGCGAGCAGGCCCGGCACGGCAAAGTTCTGCAATTGCCCGCCGTAGGTCGGCTCCGGCAGTACCGCCAGCCGCCGCTCGGCCAGTTGCCGGCGCTCGGCGTTGCTGACCGGCGGCACCGACAGGCGCAGGAACATCGACACGGCCTCCTCGCCGGGCTCCGGCACCACTCCGCGGCCGTCCTTGATATGGCAGCCCTGGCAGGAGCGGGCGTTGAACAGCGGGCCGAGGCCATCGGAGGCCAGTGTCGATGCCGGCGAGGAGACCCAGTCCTTGCGGAACAGGCCGTTGCCGATAAAGAACGTTTCGCGGCCGTCGAAGGGGATGTTGGCGGAGGGGTGGGAGTAGATGTCGCGGTTCAGGGCCTTGTCGCGCACCGTGGTAGCACCGCCGGGCAGCGCTTCGAAGCGCTCGGCGGCGGTAAAGTCCGCGGCCGGTGCGGTGATCCGGGTGACGCGGTCGCGATCGGCGGGGCTGAGATCCGGCCGCTGCGCCAGTGCCGGGTGGCAGCTCAGCACGGCGAGACACAACATTAGGGGGCGTATGAGCAAAGCTACCTCGGGTTGCTGGCTGGGGGCACGGGCGCGGTAGTCTACGGTAACCGCCCCCGCCCGTCAGCCGGCGGATCACAGGACCGTTACTGGAACACGGCATCCGGGTCGTCGAGGCTGTCGGAGCCCTCGATCTCGATGGCGCCGAGGCCCAGGTTGGTGACGACCCGCTCGATGGAGCGGGTCTGCTCCACCAGGGCGTCGATCACGCCCTGGATAACGGCATTGCCCTCGGTATTCCCTTCGCCGATCATCTGGTCGTAGGCTTCGACGGTTTCCGCGCGCTCTTTCATCGCCGTCATGGCGGCGACGGTGCCATCCAGCTTGCCGCGCATCTCGGTGTCGAGGTCGAGTGCCCCGGCCTGCACCAGTTGCGACAGCGACGGGCCCTCGACGACGCTGCCATCGCTGCGGGTGTAGCGGCCGAGATAGACGTTGCGCATGCCGATCTGGTTGTAGTAGTGGGAATTGTGGGTATTGTCGGAGAAGCAGTCGTGCTCCTCTTCCGGATCGTGGAGGATCAGGCCGAGCTTGGTGCGCTCACCCGCCAGCTCACCGTAGGACAGGCTGCCGAGACCGGTAAGCATGGCGCCGATGCCCGCCTGTGGATCGGCGTCGAGATCGCGCCGCGCCGCGCCCCCGGTGCGCCAATTGGCGACCATCTCTTCGAGATCGTCGACCAGCAGCTGGCTCGCCGCCAGCAGATAGTCGATGCGCCGCTGGCAATTGCCGCCGGTGCAGTTGGCGATGTCGTAATCGGTGGCGGGGCGGTTGCCGGCGCCGGGTCCGGTGCCATTCAGGTCCTGGCCCCACAGCAGAAACTCGATGGCGTGGTAGCCGGTGGCGACATTGGCCTCGATGCCGCCGATTTCCTGGAAGGTGTCGGACAGCAGCTCCGCGGTGATTTCCCGGGCGTCGATCTCGCGGCCGCCGATTTTCATGACGGGATTGGCGATGATGTTGGCGGCGTACCAGGCGTTGGCGTCGGACTCGGTGCCGTAGCTGGCATCGACGTAATCGATGAGCCCCTCGTCCAGCGGCCAGGCGTTCACCCGACCCTCCCACTCGTCGACGATCGGGTTGCCGAAGCGGAAGGCCTCCGTTTGCATGTAGGGCACGCGCGCCGCCAGCCACGCCTCCCGGGCCTGTTGCAGGGCGGTGTCGGACGGGTTGTCGGTCAGGACCTGCACCGCCTGGTGCAGTTGGCGGGCGCCGCCGAGGGAATCCTCATAACCGGCGAGGGCGATATCGGCATAGGTGCCGATCACCGCGGCAGCGGTAACGGGGGCCGGGTCGGCCATGGTGGCTGGAACAAACGTGCCCAGGGCTAACAACGTCGCGGCGAGACCGGACATGACGAGGGTGCGCATGGCAGCTCCTTGCAGTGAAAGAGGTTGCCATTATAAAACGATAATGATTCTTAAATGTAGTGCCGCTGTCGAATTGTCGCGGGTATTGTTGCGTTGGCTCAACAAAATCAGCCAGGTATGGCATCTGTTGACGTTTGGATAGGAGCTGAATAAAGGAATGTTTTCATGGCTGGGGGTTCTGCGGTGCGCTTCGTTCCTCAGCACACCCTATGGGATAGCGATTCAGGGGTGTGCCGACGGAAGAGGCGCACCGGGGATGGCTGCCCGGCAGCGGCGCATGGCTGCTTTTGCGCGACCGGTGAACGTCGATATATCCTGGGTGCTGGCCGGTGTGATGCGGCTGGTTTCAATGTCCCCTGGGCAGGTGGCCAGCCAGCTCGGCAGAGGGGCGGAAAGGGACTACCGCCCGGCGCGGGATTCCTGAATGTAGAACCGCGCTTTCTGGGCGTTCTTGATACAGCCATCGAAGTTTTCGACGGTCTGCATGGTGCGGGCTGTGGTGATCAGGCTGAACGCCTTGGTGTAGCTGACGGTGCCGGCGAAGCCTTCGGCCTTGGCGATATCGAGTTCGCGCCAGGCGCTGTTCACGCCATTCTTGCAGCCTTCGCGGTAGGGGGAGGGCAGGCCGGAGCAGCCGGCGAGCAGCAGGCTCGCCAGGGCGAGAATGGCTGTCTTGGGGAGCTGGGTCATGTCCTGGTCTCAAGAGGTTGTTATGACTGGGATCATGCAGCTTGCCCGCGGTGTCCGTCAAGGCTCCAGGAAACGGACCACCTGGGTGTCCGGGTCGCGTGTCTTGCCGGCCCCCTCGAGTTGATCGAGATAAGTTGCCCACAGTGTGTCGTGGTCGTGGCACAGTCGGTGGAGGTATTCCCAACTGTAGATGCCGGTGTCGTGGCCATCGTCGAAGGTGAGGCGGATGGCGTAGTTGCCGGAGCGCTCGATGGCGGTGATGGCGACGCGGGCCTTGCCCCATTGCAGCACTTCCTGCCCCGGGCCGTGACCCTTGACTTCGGCGCTCGGCGAATGGACCCGCAGGAATTCGGCGCTGAGTGCCCGCGGCGGGGCTCCGGGGAAGCTGAATTCCAGGGAGAG
>JBAZCN010000019.1:0-35096 GCA_041655035.1 Porticoccaceae bacterium
GACAATGATGGCGCCGGCGGCGCGCAGGCGCTCCACCAGGATGTCGTCATGGCTTGCGATGATTTCCTCGCCGGTCTCGGTATCGCGATGAAGAATCAGGCCTTTCACCGCTATGCCACGCTTGACCGCGATCGGCACGCCGTGCAGGGGGCCGCGACTTTCGCCAGCCGACCGGCGCTGATCAGCGGCCCTGGCCTGTTGGAGCGCATTGTCGCCATCGAGAACATCAAAGGCGTGGAGAACAGGCTCCAGTGTCGCGATACGAGACAAGAAATGCCCGGTGACCTCCTCCGCGGAAACTGTCCCGGCGTTGATCAATTCGGCGATCCGCCAGGCGGGCAGCCAGGTGATGTCGGTGCTGGGTGCCGTGCCGGCCTGCCCCAGGGCCAGGGAACCCGGCGCATTGGCCATGGCCAGGGTTGCCGCCAGGCCCTTCAGTACGGTGCGGCGGTTGATGGCGGTTGACGGGTTGAAGACCGTGTCATTGGGCATGGGCTTTCTCCTTATTATTATCGCGGACCTGTTTATTATCGCGGACTTGTGAGTCCCCATTGTTATCGGTTCTTTCCGGCTCCGGGAGCATGGAGCCAGTGCTGTGGGCTGCCTTCAGAGTAAGGCCGGGCAGAGAGGAGTCAAGGTCAATCGAATAAGTGGCGACTTATCGATTGTCTGTGAGGCTGCCGTGCGCTGGGCTGGGGGCGTCGCCCACGCGCTGAGCGGAGAGACAGGCATGACGAGCCAAGGGGGAATGATGCATAGCCCCTTGGTCTGGTCTGAGAGTGGGGCCAGAGATGGT
Source organism: Porticoccaceae bacterium (assembly GCA_041655035.1). GTDB lineage: Bacteria > Pseudomonadota > Gammaproteobacteria > Pseudomonadales > Porticoccaceae > NAT127. The sequence continues at coordinate 797 of JBAZCN010000019.1, forward strand.
TCAAGGGTGCGGCGGCACCGGGAAATGCCGGTTCCCTGCGCGCCGCTTGCGGTGGTGGAATCAGGCGGTAACGGGTTTGCCCCAACCTCCATCGTAGGCGCAGTTGGCGGCGGCCTCGAAGCGCAGGGTTTTGAATTTCCAGCCGCCGGGGGTACGCGCGTAGGTTTCCTTGTAAAGACCCAGGATCCAGCGGGCCGAGCCGTCGGGCATATTGGCGGTGACGATGGCGTGCCAGTGTCCGCTGGCGTTGTCGCCGTCGATCTCGATCAGTGGGTTGGTCACATAATGGACGATAAAGGGCATGATCTGGAAGTCGCGAAACAGTTGGCGTATCTGTTCCCGGCCCTCGGCGTAACCGGTGTCGGGGCGGCCGTCCCAGATGCCGTCCTCGGTAAACAGCTCCGCCACCTCATCGGGGAAACAGTGGGTGGGGCCTTTCCAGCCACCGTCGTTGTAGTTCACGTAGGTCGCCTTCAGCTTGATGATGGCTTCGCGGTCCTCCACGACCTGGAGGCGTCGTTCGAGGGCGGCGAGTCGGTTTTCGATGGCGTCGGTCATAGGGCACCTGTTGTTATCGGGTTCAGGGAAAATCCGGAGGTAATGGCTTTTTATCGCTCACGCCGGACGCGGGGTGTCCGGCGTGAACTCATTACGACCGCGATTTTGGCAGCCCGAGGCCATGTTCGGCAACCAGGCTGCGCATGATCTCGCTGGTGCCGCCGTAAATCGTGGTGCCGATGGACTGGCGGTAGCCCAGTTCGATATGGCCGGCGCCATGGCGATCCTCGAACAGCGACCAGGGCGCGGCGAGGTCCATCAGTTCGCGGGAGTCGTACAGATAGGACTCGGTGGTGAACAGTTTTGACACTGGCCCGAAATGGATGCGACCGGGAACCCGGTGGTGGGAGGTCCACAGGGAGCGGTAGCACAGGCAGCGGGCGACGGCGTGCTTGATCGCCACCTGGGCTAGACGCAGACGGATGCCGGGTTCGTCGATGACGGCCCGGCCGTTGCGCCGGGTGCTGCGCGCCCAGGCCACGGCGTTGTCCAACATGCTTTGATAGTTGAGGCGATACTGATCGGCGCCGCCGTGCTCCATTTCCATGGTGTACATCATCACCGCCATGGCGCCATCCACTTCGCCGAGCCGGTATTTGTCCGGCACCCGGACATTTTCCAGGTAGGTGATGTTGGTGCGCTCATCCTGGAGGGTGTGGACCGGCTGGATCTCGATGCCGGGCAGGTCCATGGGCACGATGAAGATGGTCAGGCCCCGGTGTTTGGGGGCGTCGGGATTGGTGCGGGTGAGCAGGAAGATGTAGTGGGCCAGGTTGCCGCTGGTGGTGAATATTTTCTGGCCGTTGATGATCCAGTCGTCGCCGTCGCGCACCGCGCGGGTTTTCGCCGCGTAGATATCCGAGCCGCTGGAAGGCTCGGAAAAGCCGAGGCAGGCGAGGGCCTCGCCGCGGGCGAACTGGCCGAGGATTTTCTGTTTGACGTCCTCGCGGGCAAAGCCCATGACGCTGAATGCCACCTGGTTGGTGACCGGGCCGGTGATGCGTTCCCAGCCGTATTCTTCCAGTACGGCGTTGAGTGCGGCCATCTCGAACGGGGTGGCGCCGCGGCCACCGTAAGCGACCGGCCAGTGTGGATAGCGCAGCCCGGCGGCGCACAGCTTGCGGGTGAAAGCTTCGTCGTAGCCGGCCACCGAATGGTGGGCGTTGGCGCGCAGTTCGTCGGTGAGGTTGGCTTCGAAGAAGGCCCGCACCTCCCGGGCCATGGTGTCCGCTTCGGGGCCGAGGCTGAAATCGAGGCCGATGGCACCGGCCTCGGGCAATGGCACGGTGGCGCCGCCCCACAGGCGGTCGCCCGCGGCGGCGAGCGCCTGCTGGGGATCGCCGGCCAGCAGCGCCCAGGACTTGGCGCGCACATAGTAGAGCTGGATATCGTACTCCAGGGAGACCCCATAGCCGCCAAAGGTATGAAGGGCCCGGGATACCGCCCTGCTGGCGGCCTGGTTGGCCCACCACCAGCTCATGGCCGCGGCCGCGGGGCCCTCTTCGTGGCCGCTGGCGATGGTCCAGATACTGCGCCACACCAGCAACTGGAGGCCATCGACCTCGGCGAGGGAATCGGCCAGGGGGTGGGCGATGCCCTGGTAGCCGCCGATCAGGCGGCCGAACTGCACTCGTTCGCAGGCGTAGCTGGCCGCCATGTCGAGGGCGCGGCGGGCGAGGCCGGCGAGCGCCGCCGCGGCGAGAAGCTTCCATTCCTCGAGGGTGGCGAGAAACTGGCGCCGGGCCTCGGGGCCTTCTGCCAGCACGGTGCGCCGGCCCGCGGCGCGCTCGCCGCCGAGCGCGCAGAGGCGGTGGCCGGCGCGGGCGAGATTGCCGGTCACTTCGCCCTCGAGGCCCTCGATCAGCAGCACCTGGTTGCCTTCGAGGGCGATCAGCCCGTCGGCGACCGCCGCCCAGGGCACGACCACGGGCTCTTCGCCGCTGATTTCCACCGGCAGCAGGGCGAACAGGCTGCCGCCGAGCGCTTTTTCACACCAGCGGCCGCTGCCGTCGACAAGGCTCAGCAGCCGATTGGCGGTGATGGTCTCGACCAGTGGCACCGGCGCCAGGGTGCGACCCATTTCCTCCGCCACCAGGGCGGCATCGAGCAGGGACAGGTTCAGTCCTCCGGCTGCCTCGCTCATGCGCATGGCCGGCAGGCCCATGTCCACCACTTGCTGCCACAGTGCGCGGTCGATGCCCCCGGTGCTCTCGGCGGCGCGCACCCGTTCGGGTGTCGCCTCGGTGCCGAACAGGCGGGCGACGGTATCGCGCAGCATCAGTTGATCGTCGTTGAGATTCAGGTTCATCAGGCTTCTCTCGGGCTCTGCCCTAGTGCGTGGGCGTATTGATGGCGCAGCGCCATCTTGTTGATCTTGCCGGTGACCAGCTTGGGCAGCTCGGCGACGAAATAGACCTGTTTGGGTTTCTTGTAGCTGGCGATCAGCGACTGGCAGTGGTGGACGATATCGTCTTCGCCGGCCTCGGCGCCGTTCTTGAGCACCAGCACCGCGCAGACGTTTTCACCCCACTTGGCATCGGGCACGCCGATCACCGCGGCTTCCGACACCGCCGGGTGCTGGAGCAGGGTTTCTTCGACTTCCCGGGAGTAGATGTTCTCGCCACCGGAGATGATCATGTCCTTCTTGCGGTCGACCAGGTAGAGGAAGCCGTCGGCGTCGATGCGGCCCATGTCGCCGGTGTGAACCCAGCCATTGCGCAAGGTTTCGACGGTGGCGGCGCTGTTGTTCCAGTAGCCGCGGAACATGGCTCCGCTGCGGGCGACGATCTCGCCGGGCTCGCCCGGGGGGCACTCGTTGCCGTCGTCGTCGAGAATCTTCGCTTCGAGGTTGGGGTAGGGCTGGCCCACCGAGGTGAGCTGGCGGCGCTCGGCCTCGCTGCCGTTGGGTTTGTGTTGCAGCGGCGACAGGCAGAACATGCAGATTTCAGTCTGGCCGAAGAGGTTGACGAAGCCGCAGCCGTCGAACACCTCGATGGCGCGGCGCAATACCGGCGACGGCATCGGCGCCGCGGAATAGAGGATGGTGCGCACGGTGGACAGGTCGGCGTTCTCGATGGCCGCGTCATCCAGCAGCATCTGCACCATGGTGGGCGCCAGCAGCAGCACTGTCAGTTTTTCGCGCTGGATGCCGCGGATGATCTCCCCCGGTTCGAACTGGCGGTAGATATAGGCGGTGCCGCCGCGCACATGCTGGGACAGACTGAGCACCAGCCCGCCGATGTGGAACATGGGCATGACGATGAGGATGCGGTCCGGCTGCTGGAGATCCACCAGCCAGGCGTCCACCTGGACCAACTGGCGCATCTCCCGGTGGCCCCAGATACAGCCCTTGGGACGGCCGGTGGTACCGCTGGTGTAGATCAGGCAGAAGATGTCGTCCTCGCGGGCGCGACAGGGTGGACCTTCGCTGTCGCCGGTGGCGATGAACTCAGCATAGGACATCGCCCACTCGGCTTCGCCGTCGATGCAGACGTAGGTTTCGACGGACGTCAGTTCGCCGCGCATAGGCTCGATGACCGGCAGGTACTGGGCCTCGAACAGCAACACCTTGGGGGCGCCGTCGTTGATGATCCAGGCCATCTCCGGCGGCGCGAGGCGGAAATTCACGGTGGCGAGGATGAACCCGGCCCACTGAGCGGCGGCGATCACCTCGCCGTACTCGATGGAGTTCATGGCGAGGATGCCGACCCTGTCCTGGTTGCGCATCCCGGCCTGGTACAGTGCCGATCCCAGCTGCTTGGCGCGCTCCAGCAATTGGCGATGGCTGATCCGGCGCTCGCCCTGTACGTAGGCGGGATGATCGGGGCACCAGCGGGCGTTGCGTTCCAGGTCGTCGGCGAAGGAGAGGGGCAGGTAGGGATGCATGATGATTCTTCTCGTCTCCGTTGATGGGTGGGATGCGCTCAGTGTTCCAGGGCCAGGCGGGCCCGGCGCTGAAGGTGGAAGTCGGTGTCGCCAAACCGTTGGGCGAACATCTGCAGGGCCTTGTAGTGGTGGCCCACGGCGTACTCCTCGGTGACACCGATACCGCCGTGGAGCTGGATGCCCTGCCCGGTGACGAACAGGCCGGCCTGGGCAATCAGCGCCTTGGCGCCGGAAACCGCCCGCCGCCTGGCGTTGCCGTCGCCTCCGGCCTGTGCCGCCAGGGCGCAGTAGAGCATCGACCGGGCCTGCTCGGTGTCGACCAGCATCTCCGCCATGCGGTGCTTGAGGGCCTGGAAGCTGGCCAGCGGCTGGCCGTACTGCTCCCGGGTCTTGAGGTAATCGGCGGTCAGCTCGAGCACCGCTTCCATGGCGCCGAGGGCGGCGGCGGCATTGGCGACGATCGCGCTGTCGAGCGCTTCGCCCAGGGCGTCGGCAGCGCCGGCGGGGCCATGGAGGCGGTCGGCGGCGGCCACCGGCACCTGGTCGAAGCGGATGTCGGCGGCACGGGTGCCGTCGATCAGAGTGTAGGCGTCGCGGCTGATGCCGGCGCTCGCGGCGTCCACCGCGAACAGGCTGTAACCCGCGGCGTCGGCTTCCCTGGCGCTGACCAGCAGGTGGCTGGCGGCGGCACCGTGGCAGACCAGGTGCTTGACGCCGTGGAGCCGCCAGCCGTCGCCGTCGGGCGTGGCGCTGGCGGCCACCGGGCAGTCGTATTCCGCGCGTCCGCCCTGTTCCAGGTGGGCGAGGGCGAGAATGGCTTCGCCGCTGGCCACCAGCGGCAGCAAGGTATCGCCCCGGGTGGTGCCGGCCAGCAGGCCACCGCACAGCACGGTGCTGTCCACCAGCGGTTCGGCCACCAGGCCGCGGCCCAGCTCTTCCATCAATACCGCCATCTCCTCGAGCCCGAGTCCGAGTCCGCCGACGCCGTCCGGCAGGGTCAGGGCCAGCCAGCCCTGAGCGGCGAAATGCTGCCAGTGGCGGCGGGAAAAGCCCTCGGCGCTTTTTGCCGACTGCCGGCGGCTCTCCAGGTCGCAGCGCTCGCGAACATAGCGGGCGGCGCTGTCGGCAAGCATTTTCTGTTCGTCGCTGGGGTCAAAATTCATGCTGTCTGTCTCTCGTTGTCAACGGTCTCTTGCGGTAAATGACCGCAGGCCGGTCAGAGGCCAAAGGCGATCTTGGCGATGATGTTCTTCTGCACTTCCATGGCGCCGCCGTAGATGGTGCAGGCGCGCATGTAGAGCTGGTCGGCGCGAACGCCGGGAACATACCCGGGCCACAGCGGGGCGGGTTCGGCGGCGAAGGCCTGGTCGCGGGTGAACAACCGCAGGGAACGGGGCCCGAGAGCGTCCACCGCCAGTTCGCCGAGCCGGTGTTGCAGTTGCGAGCCGCGGATCTTGAGCACCGAGGCCGCTGCCGCCGGCGGGCGTCGCGACGGCGCGCCGCACAGGACGCGCAGCACCGACCAGTCGAGGGCCTCGACTTCCAGTTCCAGCTGGGTCAGGCGGCGCAGGAAGTCGCCGTCCTCGAGCAGTGGCCGGCCATTCTTCGATTCCCCGGAGGCGATGGCGCGGATGCGGCGCAGGTCGCCGTAGGCCTTGTCGATGTCGGCGCTGGAGGTGCGCTCGTTGTTGAGCAGGAACTTGGTTTGGGTCCAGGCGCTGCCGGGTTCGCCGATAAGGTTTTCCCGGGGCACCCGCACATTGTCGAGGAACACTTCGTAGGTGGAGACGTCGCCGTTGATCATCTCGATGGGGCGCACGGTGACACCCGGCGAGGCCATGTCGATGATCAGCATGGAGATACCGCCGTGCTTGCTGGTGAGATCGGTGCGCACCAGGAAGAAGCCCATCTCCGAATCGCCGCCTTCAGTGGTCCACAGTTTCTGGCCGTTGACGATGTAATGCTCGTCCTCGAGCAGGGCGGTGGTCTTGAGGCTGGCGAGATCGGAGCCGGCGCCGGGTTCGGAGAATCCCTGGGCCCACTGTTCGCTGCCTTCGAGGATAGCCGGCAGGTAGCGCGCTTTTTGCGCTTCGGAGCCGAATTCGCAGATCACCGGGCCGATCAGTCGCAGCCCCTGCCAGCGCAGCTCCGGGGCGCCGGCGAGACGGCACTCCATGTCGAAGATATGGCGCTGGATCGGTGTCCAGCCGGGGCCGCCGTAGCGTTGCGGCCAACCGGGGGCGGCCCAGCCGCGTTTGTTGAGCACACTGTTCCACCAGCGCCGGTCCGCCTCGCTGGGCGGGTGGACCTCGGTGCGCGAGCGGTAGATCACCGCCGGGTCGAGATTGGCCGCCAGGAAGGCGCGCACCTCGTCGCGGAATGCCAGATCTTCGGGGTTGAGCTGTAGATTCACGGTGGGTCCTCGACTCTCCTGGGTGACAGCCTATAGCTGACTAATTGTTAGTTATGGATTCTACACAGCCGCTGGGCCGGTGTCGACACTGTCGGCGCCATTGCCTTCAGGCGCTGCGCACTTCGAACAGTTCCATGTTCGCTTCGCGGGGCAGCGACAGGGCGTGGATGACCATGCGCGCGACCGTACTGTTTTCCATGCCGGCGCCTGAATAGGCGTTGTGCCCGGTCTTCTCCCACAGCGCGAGGGCATCGCGCAGCTGTTCCTCCGTCCAGTTGGCCAGGCTGGCGTTGGCATCCGCGCCTTTCATGGTGCCGGCGCGGAGCAGCGCGACGCGGATGCCGTATTCCCGCAGTTCCGTGCGCAAGCCGGCGGACAGGGTCTCGAGCCCGCCCTTGCTGGCGGCGTAGACGGTGAGAAACGGAAAGGGATTGCGGGTGGATTCCGAGGAGACATTGATGATGTCGCCGCCACCGCTGTGTTTCATGCGCGGCACCGCCTCGCGCATGCAGTAGGCGGGGCCGAGCAGGTTGGTATTGATGATCCGTTGCAGGCTCGCGTCACTGGCCTGTTCGATGCGAAAGGGGATGTATACCGCGGCGTTGTTGATCAGGATATCGAGGCCGCCGAGATGGTTGTCGACTTCCTCGAAGGCGGCGCGCACCTGGTCGGGATCGGCGACGTCGGCGGCCACCGGCAGTGCCGAGGGCCCGAGGGTCGCGGCCACCTGCTGGAGCTTTTCCCGGGTGCGGCCGACCAGCGCCACCCGTGCGCCTTCGGCCACCAGCAGGGTTGCCACCTGTTTGCCGAGTCCAGTGGCGGCACCGGTAACCAGAGCGCGTTTGCCGGCGAGAGGCGAAGCGGCGGAAGCGGTTGTCATCATCAGACTCCGTAAGTGGTGATGGTTTAAAAAAACGACGGTTTTGAAAAATAGCTGACACAATGTAATCTTTTGGCGCAGCTCCGGTCAATCGGCCTGTCACCGATCCAGCGACAACAATCAACCGCCACACAACACAGGAGAATCCCAATGCCCACACTACCAGCAATTGACCTGACCGACCGCGTAGCGCTGATAACGGGTGGTGCCAACGGCCTGGGGGAGGGCTGCGCCCTGGTCCTGGCGCGATGTGGTGCGCGGATCGCCATTGCCGACCGGGACGTCGGGCGCGGCGAGCAGGTTGCGGCGGCACTGCGCGCCCAGGGCAGCGAAGCACTGTTCATCCCGGTGGAGATGATGGATGGCGACCAGATCGCCGCCATGGTCGCCAGGGTAGGCGAACATTTCGGGCGCCTGGATATTCTGGTCAACAACGTCGGCGGCGGGCGCCGCGTCGATTTTCTCAGCCAGAGCGCCAACAGCATCCAGCGCCATATCGCCCTCAACCTGTTGAGTGTCGTTCATGCCACGCAGGCCGCGGCGGCGCTGATGATCGGTGGTAACAGGGGCGGCGCCATCATCAATGTCGCCAGCACCGAGGCGCTGAGAGCCGCGCCGGGGTTTGCGGTCTATGCCGCCTGCAAGGCCGGCGTGGTGAGTTTTACCAAGACCATGGCCCTCGAGCTGGCGCAACACAATATCCGCAGCCACGCGCTGGCGCCCGACATGATCGAAACCGAGGGCCTCAAGGGGTTGATGGAGGCCGCGACCGACAGCGAAAAAGCCGCCCGCGATCGCTACATTCCGCTCGACCGCATGGGCAGTGTGGAAGAGTTTGGCAATGTGGTGGCGTTTCTGGTTTCGGATATGGCCAGCTATCTCAACGGCCTGACAGTCGCGGTGGATGCCGGCGCGACAGCGGCCGCGGGCTGGTACCGCAATCCCGAGGGCCGATGGTGCCTCTATCACGGTTGACGGGCCGGATACTGCCTGAACACCAGCCGGGCCCGCGGTGACGATCAGCGGCCGACGAACGCCGATGGCGCGCCATTAGTTGACATCTTGTCAGTTTTGTTGTCGAATCGCACCATAGCTGACGAACAGTCGGTTTTTTTTATGCCGCTGCCGCAGTTCGAGGTGGATATAACGATTCATGGATGAAAATGCTCCAACGTCATGAGGGGGAAGTTCGGCTACCGCTGTCGGGAACCCCCGCTAACCCATGGCGAGTAATCCAGTAACGGACACATTAACCAATAAAGAAACCGCTACCTGTTCAGACGGGTACTCTGGAGGCTCAAGTGGTCAGATCATTTCATAAGAAACTATCATTCCATAAGAAAGCAGTGCACAGGTCCATGTTGTTCGGTGTTGCCGCGGCGCTGGTCCCGGTCGCTGATGTCCAGGCTCAGGAAGGGGGAGCCGGCGGTTCGGCGCGAGGTATCGAAGAAATCGTCATCACCGCGCGGCGCCGCGAGGAAAGCCTGCAGGCCGTTCCCGTCGCGGTTTCGGCCTTTACGCCGGACCTGATGCGGGCGAAGGGGATTTCCGAGCCCTACGACCTGATCGGCAACGTGCCGGGCCTGACGGTGCAGGGCGGCAGTGCCAACCGCAATGACGTGCTCTTCTTTATCCGCGGCCAGGGCCAGACCTTCGGCAGCAACCCCTCGGTGGTCCAGTATTTCGCCGAGACCCCGGTCAACCCCAATTCCGCCAGCGGCGGCCAGAATGCCACCTACTACGACCTGGACAATATCCAGGTGCTCAAGGGCCCCCAGGGCACCCTGTTCGGGCGACCCACCGTGGGTGGCGCGGTGTTGATCAATCCCAAGCGGCCCAGTTACGAATTCGACGGCTTCATCGAAGCCAAGATGGGCAACTACGCTTCCCGCGATGTGACCGTCGCCTTCAATATCCCGCTGATCGAGGACGTGCTGGCGGTGCGTATTGCCGGCAATACCAGCCAGCACGATGGCTACTCCCGCAGTTGGGTGACCGGCCAGGAGCTCGACGATCGCAATCGCGATTCATTCCGCATCGGGGTGCTGTTCGAGCCCACCGACTGGCTGAGCAATTACACCCTGTTCCAGGACAATACCATCGATGAGAACGGCTCGGCGGTGCTTCTCAGCCACCTCAACGAAAACCATCCGCTGTTGACCACCAACTCGCTGTTTACCCCGTCCGGGGCCATTACCGCCCGGGGGATCATCGAACTGAGCCTCTGCCCCAACGCGCCTTTCATCGGCCAGACGGTGGAGTCCTGTGTCGCCGACCGGGTCGGGCGGGTGGATTCGGTGCGCAACGGCCTGTTGGGCGAGAGGGACAGGCTCGCCGAGGGGGGCGACAGCGCCAAGCGCCGCGCCGCCCACTCCCAGCAGAACTTCCTCCGCTCCCACACCCAGCAGATCATCAATATCACCGACTTCAATTACGGCAAGCTGGGTTTCCTCGGAGAAACAACCCTTAAAAATATTTTCCAGACCAACCGCAATCGGGAATCCTCGGTGATTCGCGAAATCGGCGGCTCGCCGGTATTTCATGCGGTGGTCTACAACAACCTGGATGTCATCGACGGCAAGCCGGTGGAGTCCAGCAAGTTCGGCCGCAACGACTGGATGGATCAGTTCTCCGAGGAAATCCAGCTCGCCGGTTCCGCCCGCGACAAGCACGACTGGGTGGTCGGTTATTTCTACGAGAGATTCAAGGACAACCTCTACCTCAACTCGCCGTCGATCCTGTCGACGCTCGACGGCGCCTTTACTTTCCCGGTTGCCGGCTACCCGGCCATTTCCAGTGGCTATAACGATAACTACAAGTTGAGCAATTCCGGTATTTACGCGCAAACCACCCTGGATCTCGGTGATTTCGGACTGGAGGATTTCAAACTCACCCTCGGCTACCGCCACAGCGAATTCAAGCAGCGGCTCACCGACGTCGAGGCCTCGATCACTCCCGGGGGGGTGATCAGGACGGCGAACGGCGCTAGCTACGACGGCAAGGTGAAGCAGACCGAGGGCACCTACACCATCGCCCTCGACTGGCAGGCGACGGATGACCTGCTGCTCTACGCCACCCATCGCCGCGGCTACAAGCAGGGCGGCATCAACCTCCAGTCATTGAGATTCCTGGACCTCGCCGAGGCCAAGTCGACTTTCGAGCCGGAAATCGTCAAGGACATCGAGATCGGCGCCAAGCTCGACTGGGCGATCGGCGAGGTCTACGGCCGTACCAACCTGGCGATTTTCGATTCCGAGTACAGCGACTTGCACCGCAACGAGGTGTTCTTCAACGGCACCGGCGTTTCGACCCAGATCGGCAATATCGCGGAAGCGGAGTCGCGGGGTCTCGAGATCGAGAACACCGTGCGTTTTGGCAGCAATTTCCAGCTGGATATCTCCTACAGCTACCTGGACGCCGAGTACACCAAATATCCCGGCACGGCGGTCAACTCCGCCGGTGAAGTGGTCAAGCTGGTGGACCAGGACTACTCCGGCGCTCCCGAGAATATCCTTGGCGTATTGGCGCAGTACTGGTTGCCGATGGTGCCTTCCGAGTACGGCACGGTGAAGGCCTCCGCCAACTACACCTACCAGAGCCGGATGATCCTCGCCGACGGCCAGCAGTACAACCATGAAGATGAATCCCAGGATTCCTACGGCCTGCTCAACCTGCGGCTCGATTGGGAGAACGTCATGGGCAACCCCATCGACATCGGATTCTATATCCGCAATGTCAACGACAAGGTCTACGGCATTTCCGGTTCCGCGCTGATGGATGCCCTCGGCGTGGTAGGTCGTATTTACGGCGATCCGCGCACCTATGGTGTCGAAATCCGGGCGCGCTTCGGTGCCTCTTCCAGCAATTGATCGCCGCTCGCGGCAACTCCCCTTCGCCGCACAGCGGGGGAGGGGAGTCCGCTATACCGCGACAACAATCGTGCAGGGCGCGGCGGAGGCATCATGAGTAAGTCCACCGGGAGTTTTTCCAGCCCTTTGGCGACCGCGTATCAGGCGACCGTCGAGCGCCGCGCCCTGCGGATCATCGATGATCCTCGGGTGGCGGAAGCCCGGGTGCGGGCGCGGGAGCTGATGGCCGCTCACCCGCTTGCGGCGCGCCCGGGGGCGGCGGCAGGCATCGACCGGGTGCTGGATAAATGGCTGGTGCAGTTGACGCTGCAAACCATCGGGGGCGATGTGTCGGCCCCCGGGTTTATCTGGGGCACCAATCTCACCGATTATCACTGGTTTGGCCGCGACTTTCCCGGCAGCGCGGCCGCCATCGATTGCCCGGACAATATTTATCGCAACGCCGGGCTCGAAGGCGCGGTGCAATACCAGGTGACTGGTCAGGTGCTTGCTGGCGGGCCGGCGCAGTTCACCTTTCAGTTGACCCGCCACCCCGAGGGCGACGGGTTCGCCATCAACGACGACAGCATGAAAGACCTCGGGGCGCTGCATATGCTGACCAGCCGGGATATGGATATCGCCGCTGACGGCCGCTTTAGCATCAGCCTGGACAGCGCCCCCGCCGGCGGCCGCCGCAACCATATCCAGTTGCCCGCCGGCAGGCTCTACCTGCTGGTGCGCGACAGCCTCTCCGACTGGCGCCAGGTAGCCAACCGGATCGATATTCGCCGCACCGGTGGCGCGGCGTTGCCGGCGCCGATGGACGATGGCGCCATCGCCGCCGCCACCGCCGGTTACCTGCCGGGCTTCGTCGATTTCTGGCTGCGCTTCAATGACGGTTTCAACGGCCGGCCGGCGGTCAATACCTTGGTGCCGCCCTACGGCCGCACCGGTGCCTGGGGTTATGCCGCGGCCTGCCGGTTTCACCTGAATGATGATGAAGCCATGGTGGTCACCGTCCGCGATGGCGATGCCGATTACTTTGGCGTGCAGGTGGCCGACACCTGGATGATCGCTCCCTCGCCGACCGGGCACATAGCCAGCTACAACGCCGCGCAAACCTAGGCCAATCCCGACGGCACCCTGACGTTTGTTCTCGCACCCCGCGACCCGGGCGTCGGCAACTGGATCGATAGCGCGGGCCAGTCCGATGGCTGGCTTTTTTTCCGCTGGCAGGGCGTGCCGCCGCAAACCGGGGGCGGCGCCGGGCTGGTCCAGAGCCTGACGGTGGTCAACCGCCACAGTCTGGTTGGCGCGCTGCCCGCCGTGGCCGCCGGGCAGCGCCGCGAAGAGCTTGCCCGCCGTGCGGGGGAATGGCGTTTACGGGTCGCTGCGGGCGCCGCGACCTGACGTCGACAGCGTCTGGCGGTGCGTTCTAAACCGGTCATCGAGGCGTTCATTGAAACGAAGACACAGAGCAAACAAGGAGATGGTTGTGCTGAATGATAAAAAACTTCTCGTCACCGGTCTTACCGGCAATCTCGGCGGCTCAATTGCCGCGGCCCTGGCGCCTCACAACGAGCTGTGGGGGTTTGCCCGCTACAGCCGCGACGGGCAGCGCGATTTCTGGGAGTCGCAAGGGGTCCGCACCGTCGCCGGCGACCTCGCCGACGGCGCTTTCGACGAACTGCCCGCGGACTTTGACTACGTTGTCCACTGCGCCGCCAATTGTGGCCCGGAGTCCTTCGTACAGGGGATGCGCGACAATCCCCAGGGCACCGCGATGCTGATGGCTCACTGCCGCAGCGCCACGGCGTTTCTGCATATTTCGACCATCGGCGTCTATGCCGCCAACACCGACCCCGAACACAGTTATGGCGAAACCGATCAAACCGGTGGTGCGGTGATGGGCGGTCATTACGAGGGCACCAAGCTGGCGGCGGAAGGCGTGGCCTGGGGCATGGCGAAACATCTCGGCCTGCCCACCACCGTCGCCCGCCTGGGGGTGCAGTACGGCACCTACCACGATGGCGGCATGCTGGGGATATTTCTCGGCATGCTGCTGGCCGGCCAGCCGATTCCCCTGCCGGCCCACCAGTCGAACATCATCCAGCCGATCAGTGATGACGACGTGGTGCGCTTTATCGAACCGCTGCTCGGCGCCGCCGCCATTCCGCCGACACTGGTCAACCTCGGCGGCGATGAAGCCATCGCCACCCGCGAGGTGATGGAACATTTCGGCAAGCTGGCCGGCATCGAGCCGCAATTTGCCGAGGGCGGTTTCGAATACCCCACCTACCAACTCGACGCGGCGAAGCGCAAGGCGATAACCGGACCCTGCCAGGTGCCGATCAGGGAAGGCCTGAGCCGCATGTACGACGTGCTGGCGCCGCGCCTCAGGGGGAAATGATCATGCTCACCGACAAAAATATTCTGGTTACCGGTGTGACCGGCCAGGTGGCCTGGCCCATCGCGCGTTTCCTGGCGCAACACAACCGTGTCTGGGGAGCGGCGCGATTCGCCGACGACGACAGCCGCGAGCGGGTGCTGGCCGCCGCGATCACGCCCTGCGCCATCGACCTGGAGCAGGGCGACGTGTCGAGCCTGCCCCGGAATGTCGATTACGTGCTGCATTTTGCCTTCACCCGTGGCGGCCTCGGCGACTTCGATCGGGCGATGACAGTGAACGGCGAAGGCACCGGGCTGGTGCTGCGCCACTGCGCGGCGGCCAAGGCGGCGCTGGTTGTGTCGTCCCACGCGATCTACGCGCCGAACCCCGACGCGAACTTCGCCTGCGCCGAGAACGGCGAACTGGGCCGCTCCTTCGCGCCCTGGAGCCCGACCAGCCCGGTGACCAAGATCGCCGAGGAAGCGGTGGCGCGGTTCTGCGCCCGGGCGTTCGATCTGCCGGTGACCATTGCCCGCCTCAATACGGTGTACGGCAGCCCCGGCAACCTGGTATCGATGCATATCCGCCAGTTGCAGGCGGGGGAAACGGTAAAAGTACCGGGCGCCCCGAACAATCACCGGCCGATCCACGTCGACGACATGTGCGACCAGGTGGCGGCGCTGCTGGCCGCCGCGGGGGTGCCGGCGACCATCGTCAACTGGGCGGGCGACGAAGTGGTGTCGGCCCAGCACTGGTGCCGGGAGGCGGCAAACCTGCTGGGCTGTGAAGCCAGGGTCGAGACTTTCGACCTGCCCGGCGCCCAGCTGTCCCATATCGCGGATGTGGCGAAGCGCAAGGCGATCACCGGCCCCTGCAAGGTCACCTTTGACGAAGGGCTGCGGCGCCTGTGCGCGCAGCATCATCAACCCTGACAGCCATCTGGAGACCCGACCATGCATATAACCGTTCAGGGCTTGATGGATCAGGCCCGAGAAATAACCGGCCTCGACGATTTTGGCGACGACAGCTTTCGCCTTGGCCTCGAGCAGCTGGTGGCCGCCATAAACCGCGAAAGTACGCCTTCCGAAATCGGCAAGATAGCCATTCCCGGCAGCCTGCTCGAACCATTGATCAGCCGTCTGC
Source organism: Porticoccaceae bacterium (assembly GCA_041655035.1). Classification (GTDB taxonomy): domain Bacteria; phylum Pseudomonadota; class Gammaproteobacteria; order Pseudomonadales; family Porticoccaceae; genus NAT127. The sequence goes on from JBAZCN010000019.1 coordinate 15,913, forward strand.
AGGTGGAGGACTGGTATCGGCGCCATCCGGAAATCGACGATGAGATCATCCGCGACCCGGTGTTCATTACCGGCCTGCCGCGGACCGGCAGCACCGCGCTCGGCCACATGCTCGCTCTCGATGACGACACTCGCTGCCTGCGCGGCTGGGAAGCCTACGCACCCTGTCCGCCACCCGATGTCGCGGTGGCCGATGACCCGCGCATCGCCGTCAATGAAAAACGCATGGCGGACATGGACGCCCTGGCGCCGGGCATCGGCGACGCCATGCCGCGCAACCCCAACGCTCCGGAGGAATGTTTCCCGGTACTGAACCTGTCGTTTTGCAACATCGCCGCCAACGGCTTCTATCATGTGCCGAGCTATGAGCGCTGGGTGATGGCGGACGGCCTCGCGGAAATGGACGCCGCCTACCGCTACCACCGGCGGGTGATGAAATTGCTGCAATGGAAAACGCCGGCGACACGCTGGGTGTTGCGCACGCCGGTGCACAGCCTGGCCATCCCGTCGCTGGTCAGAGCCTATCCGGAGGCGCGCTTCGTCATTACCCACCGCCGCCCGGAAAGCGTGTTGCCATCCATTTGCTCGTTGATTTACCAGGTTCACGAAATCTTTCTCAGCGGTTCTCCTCCCCGGGAACTCGGCGCCAGCCAGCTCGATCAATGGTCCGAAGCGGGGCGTCGCCTGCTGCGGGATCGGGATGCCCTCGGCGCAGAGCGATTTTTCGATATTTACCACAGTGAGCAGATCGGCGACCCCGAACCGGGGCTGCGCCAGCTCTATCAATGGCTCGGCTGGACGTTCAGCGATGAATTCGCCGCCAGCCTCGCCAACTGGCGGCAGGAAAACCCCAAGGGGCGGCACCGGGCCGATCCGGCGTTTTTTGGCCTGGACAGCGAAGCGATCAAGGGGCGTTTCGAGTCCTACAGCGAGCGGTTCGGCGCGCGAATGTGATCGTTGGCCGATCGCCGCTATCGATGGGCAGCTGACGGCGGATCCCGCCGCCGCGCTGAACTTCCCATACCATGACTTTCCACAGCATCTGCGACAGAGGAAATACCGGCCAGCCATGAGAATCAATATCCCGGTGCCGAACAGCATGCATATCGACGCCATGGCCCAGCGCTGGGAGTATGGACTCAGCGGCGCGCAGGTCGCCGACGTGGTGCGGCTGGCCGATGAGCTGGGCTATCACAAGGCCATGCTCGGTGAGCATTTCATCGTGCCCAACCAGTACGTCAAGTTTTCCGGCGGGCACTATTTCAGCAGCACTGTCGCCCTCGGCGTGCTGGCCGGCCATACGTCCAGGATCCGCCTGGCATCGTCGCTGACCATACTGCCGTTGCAGAACCCGGTCATCCAGGCCAAGGACTGGGCGACCCTCGACTGGCTGAGCGGCGGCCGGGCGGTGCCGATGTTCGGCGTCGGCTGGATGGAGGATGAGTTCACCATCCTCAATGTGCCGTTCAACAAGCGCGGGGCGATCTGTGATGAGTACATCCGGGCGATGATCGAATTGTGGAGCAGTGGCTCGCCGTCATTCCAGGGCGAATTCGTATCCTTCGCCAATGCCGCCTTTGCACCAAAGCCGGTGCAGAATCCGATGCCCATCTGGTTCGGCGGTGATGCCGAGCCGGTGTTGCAGCGTATCGCCCGCCATGGCGACGGTTGGGCGCCGTTTCAGATCACCCCGGAAAAATTTCGCGAGAAGCTCGATTACATCCGCTCCCGCCCCGACTACCACGGCCGGAATCTCGATGTCTTTCTGCCCCAGGAAATGCTCGACGTTACCGCCAGCCACCAGAGCAGGGGCGACGACCGCGGGCGGGGCCATTGGGAGGCGGGGAAAATCCTCGATCAATGCCTGTGGCTGAGGGAGCTCGGTGTCACCGAGACCACGATCCCGTCGCCGCCGGTTGCCGATGTCGAGGCTTACAAGGACAGATTGCGCTGGGTTGCGGCGGAGATCATGCCGGTGTTGGGAGAAATCTGAGGCGGGGCGCGAGACCGTTGCTCCGCCAGTGGCTTTGGCCGGTATCGGTGGTGGTGGCGGTTCAGACCATCGACAGGCCGGTGATCAGCCTTTTCAGTCGAGTCTTGATCTCTTCCGCGCTGGAGCCGTCCCGGGTCTTGACGAGGCCAGCATAGTAGTAGACAAGGGTGTGGGCGATGAAGGGGATGTCGACCGGGCTGTTTTTCATTCTCGCGAACATATTCAGATAAGGCGCCAGTACCTCGGTGTAGAGTTGCTGTCTCGATTCGTGTATGGACCCGGCGAGCCGGTCGATCAATTCATGGGAACACCGCGCTATCTTTTCTGTTATGCCGCTGACTGCATGTCTGGCCATATAGTCCGTCACCACATCCAGGCGGTTTTCGGGCGCCGGGTCCCTGGCGATCGCCGCTCTTAACCCCCGTTCATATCGGTCGCGTACCTCAGTGAAAACCGCCTCGACAATATCGCTCGCATTGTTGAAGCAGCGATACACCGTGGTGCGGGAAATCCCGGATTGCTCGCAAACTGCGCTGATGGTGATGGCTGTATTGCCATTTTCCAGAACGAGGTTCAATGCGGCATCGATGATCCTGGACTTGGTGCTTTGGGATACGGTTTCTTGATTCATCGGCTATGCTTTTCGTCTTCGACGCTATCGATATCATGTTGATAGCGCGGATTATACATTTGTATCATCCGCCATCCGCCATCCGCCATCCGCCATCCGCCATCCGCCATCCGCCATCTCCTACCTGTTTCGAAATATAACGTCGCGAATGCATCGGTTAGCCTTCTGTGTCTGGGATTTCTTTGGGGTGGAACACTTTTCGGCGCTATTGTTCCATATGTTTCTATATTTTGAAAATAAATCCAAATATATGGAACAAATCATATTGAAACTGACGCATTTTCAGTTTATGGTTTGTCTCGCCTGAGATCATCGTTCAGCAGTTCGGTGGCCGGATATCCGGAACAAGACCGAGGGTCGACCACTGGGCCAGAGAGTTTGCTGAAGAACTTCCTGAGAGCAGGTGTTCACTACGCTCGGCGGCGATAGCGATCAAAACCAATGAGAAGGGCGGAGAAAAATATAATGAAAATATTTGAATATCAGGGCATTAGTCGAAGAAATATCATGGCTGCGGCTGTTGTGTCGGCACTGTGGAGCAGCGCCGGATACGCGCAGGTGGCGGGCGAGCAGCGAATACCTGCAGCCAGAGGAATCGAAGAGATTGTCGTCACCGCCCGGCGCCGCGAAGAGGGCGCCCAGGCTACCCCGATGGCTCTCGCTGTGCTGGATTCCGCCGCCATCGAGAAATCCGGCCTCAAAGAGCTGCGCGACCTCAATGCCTCGGTACCCGGTATCAACATGTCGTCGTCGGGTAGTGCGGTCAACACTATTTTCAGTATCCGGGGTATCTCCCGGGCATCCTTTGGCCCTGTCCAGCCGGCGGTGACGACCTATGTCAACGACGTGCCGCTGAGTAGCTGGGGTGCGAGTCTCCCCACCTATGACATGGCTTCGCTGCAGGTGCTAAAGGGGCCGCAAGGCACGCTGTTCGGCCGCAACTCCACTACCGGCGCAGTGGTCGCCACTACTCAGGTGCCAAGCCATGAATTCGGTGGTTTCGTGTCGGCGACATTTGGCAACTACGATGCGCAACTCTACGAAGTGGGCATCGATGTGCCGGTGGTGAAGGATAAAATAGCACTGCGTTTCGCCGGCCAGCTCGACAAGCGCGATGGCTATACCAGGGATATGGTGTACGGTGTCGATCTCGATAATGCCGACCGGGAGAATTTCCGGATATCGCTGCTGCTCGAACCATCCGAAGACCTGCGCAACGTGACTGTTTACGAACGGATCAATGACAATTCGGAGATGGCGGGTACCGTTCCCTGGCGCAGCGGTCCGGGCCTTGTCGACACCCTGCCTTTTACCAATGGCACGCTTCCCGGATGTAACGGCGATCCGACCTGTGACTTCAACGCTCTGATTTCGCGCCAGGAAAGCGGCGGTATCCGCAAGGTGTGGCCGTCGGTGTTGTCGACAATCTCCCTTGACCGGACGTTCCTGTCGAACACCACGACATGGGAAATCGGCGGTGTCACGATCAAGAATATCTATGGTCAGGCAGAGGTCAATATCGATACCTTCAATGACAATGACGGTGCGCAAATGACCCTGGTCACTGCCAGCACCCAGTACAACGCCAAGCAGGTCACCAATGAATTCCAGGTGCTGGGCGAAGCACTGGACGGCAACCTCGAATATATCGCCGGTTATTTCTATCTGGATTCAGAGCCGAATGGTATCAACAAACTGGGTCTGCAAACCTTCAAGCCTTTTGGTGTTCCAGTGGATGATCCGGTCAACGGGATACGCGGCGCCGAGATCTATTATTACGACGAATCCCGCGCCTGGTTTGGTCAGGTCTCGTACGATCTCTCTCATTTGAACGATACGCTGGCTGGTTTTTCGGTCGACATGGGTCTGCGAAAAACCAAGGACAAGGCCGGCCTTTGCTCGACACCGGCATCTTCTTTCGGGCAGGAAGTAGGCGAGGGTGCGGCTTGCAGCAGTGTTCTGCAAGGCGCTTCCCAGTTGAGCCAGAGTTTCAGTAAGGAAACCTTCATGCTGGGGATGAATTATCGTCCCATCGACGATCTCCTGCTATATGTCCTGGGCCGTACAGGCTACCGGGCCGGGGGCCTCAATGCCCCGGCATTCGGCGGCCAGCTGGTTCCCTTCCAGAGCTTTGGCCCGGAAAGCACTCGCGAAATCGAAGTGGGCTTGAAGAGCGATTGGCAACTGGGTGATGTTTTCGGCCGCTTCAATCTCGCGCTGTTCGAGTCGGAGATCGACGGTTTGCAGGGGCCTTTCAGTGTCAGCGGGGTGGCCGATCCGGATGGCGATGGCGATCCCAACAACAATCCGGTCAGTACCAATATTTTTACCAATATCGGCGAAGCGACCATCCGGGGCGTCGAATTCGAGTTGGTGGTCCAGCCGCTGAGCAACCTGGAACTGTCTGTCGCCGGTGCCTGGCTCGACCGATCACTCGATAAACTCAGCCTTACCCATGCCGATCTGCCCTCCACACTGCCGCCTTCGGCGCTCTCCGCCGACGTGGTGGAAGGCAGCGCGTTTCTGGGTTCGCCGGACTACAGCTATACCCTTGGCATCAATTACCGGCTGCCAATGCCGATGGAGTACGGCGAGCTGGAATTCTCGACCCGCTATCACAAGATGAGCTCGATCAGCTACCAAGCGATTGAGGCTGCCGGTTACGAGATGACGGATTTTCGCATCAGCTGGTACGGTGCGATGAGCACTGGATTCGACGCAGCGCTGTTCATCAAAAACGCCTTCGATGAGGAGGCGCTCGTTGGCCCGTCAGGGTCGGCGCCTGGAATTGGCACATTGTCGGGGCTGTATTCGGCGCCACGCATGTATGGCGTCACACTCAAGTATTCATTCTGACGGTGGTGACTCGCGACGAATCGTCCGGCGGTGGCGCAAGGTCGTGGCGCAGCCCACCACTTTTTTGAGCAAAGTGGAATATTCGATGAACGATGAACGCATGGGATCATGGCCGGCGATGTCGACGGCCGTTGTGGTGGGCGCGGGGGGCATGGGCATGGCGGTTGCCCGCCGTCTCGGCCAGCACCACCGGCTGTTGCTGGCCGATATCAATGGAGAAAAACTCACCGCCAATGTCCAGTTGCTCCGCGACGAAGGCTTGTGGGTGGAGCCGGTGCGCTGTGATCTGTGCGACCGGGCATCGATCGAGGCGCTGGCCTGCCGGATTCGAGATCGCGGTGGCTTTCGGGTGTTGGCCCACGTCGCCGGCCTGTCGCCGAGCATGGCGGACTGGCGCACGATCATGCAGGTGAACCTGTGCGGTGCGGCGATGATGGCGGACACTCTACTGCCGCTGGCGACACCGGGAGCGGCGGCCATTTTTATTTCGTCGCTGGCGGCGCATATGGCGGGCCCTTCGGCGGAGGTCATCATGGCACTGGATAAGCCGCTGGCGCCGGATTATCTCGAACGGCTGGTGGCGGCGCTTGGCGAAGCGCCTTCCCCGACCAGCAGTTACTCCCTGTCGAAGTTTGCACTCAATCGCCTGTGCGAGCGTTCGGCCTGGTCTTGGGGGCAAAAGCGGGCACGTATCGTCTCGCTGTCGCCGGGGTTGATCGCCACGCCGATGGGCATGCTGGAATTCAAAAATCAGCCTGCCAAGTATGATCTGCTGGCACACACACCCTTGCAACGCCAGGGTGGCATGCTGGAGATTGCCGATGCCGTCGAATTTCTGGCATCCGACAGGGCATCCTTTATTACCGGCACCAACCTGTTGGTGGATGGCGGCATTCACGCGTCATTGCGGCACAAAACATGGCAGTGAGATCGACGCCTGTGCGCAATCTATCGCCGGCCATTTGGGAAAGAAGACACCGCAACGGCATAACCAACTGATCGCAGAGAGGTGAAAAGCATGAACATCACTCCGGCGCCAAAGACGCAATTCATAGATTTCGACCCGTTTTCGGAAAAATTCAGGGCCGACCCGACAGAGTTCCATCCACAGTTACTGGGGCGGTCGCCGGGTTTCATGATCATGGAAGGAGATATCCCTTCGGCTTATGTCGCCACTTATGAGCAATGCATGGAGGTGCTCGGCAACTGGGAAGTCTTTTCGAGCGTCAAGCCCCCCGGCCTGCCGGGCATGCAGCGGGTGGATTTTTTCAACAGCCAGCCGGTAATGAATTACTCGGACCCGCCGCAACATGATCGCCTGCGGCGTGTTGTCGGCACGGCGTTCTCGCCCGGCAGGGTGAGGAAGCTGGCGGAAGCCGCCGACCGGATTGTCGATGACATGCTCGATCGGTTTTCCGACGGGCAGGCCATCGATGCTGTGGAGCAGATTGGTCGCCCTTTCGCCATCAAGGTCCTGTTTGATGAGTTTCTTGGCATTCCACCACAGGACCAGCAGATCTTTTTCGATTTTGGCGCCACTTTCAAATTGCTGGATAAGTTACAGCCCGGCGATCCGAAACCGGCACAATATGTCGAAGGCTGGAAAAGAGGTGAAGCTTACTGCCGCGAAGCCCTGGCCCGGGCGGCCCGGGACAAATCCGATAACGTGCTGGGCCTGATCGCCGCGGCGTCGGAGAGCGGCACCTTGTCGGATGCCGAAATGATGGCGATGATGTGCGTGCTGTTTACCGGCGGTGTGCCCACGGTGTCGGCCATGGCCAGCTCCGCGGTGCACTACCTGGCGCATCACCCGGAGATCGCGACACGGATTCGCCAGGACGAATCGCTGGCCAGGGCCTTCTGTGAGGAAACCTTCCGTATCGATGCGCCGGTGACCATGGTCATGCGTTTTTGCACCCGGGATGTCGAGGTGGGTGGCGCCACTATCGCCCGGGGGATGCCGGTCTATACCATGATCTCTGTCGCCAATCGCGATCCGGACGTCTACGAGAGTCCCCTGGCATTCGATATCGACCGGAAGAACATGCGCCACCTGGCATTCGGCAACGGGCTCCACGTTTGTATTGGCAACGCCATTACCCGCATGATGCTGCCTAAGATCGTGATCCAGATGGCCAGGCGTTTCCCCCATCTGCGCCCCGATTCGCGCGCCATGGGCGTCTGGGAAACGACTCCCCGGTCTCGGCACCGGGCCAAGGCCCCGCTGATGATTTCCTAGTGGCGGCGGATACGGCTTGCCTGACAATGTGCGCGTATGCGCGCTGTACAGTTTCTCTACCATTGCGGACCGCGGCAATGATCCCGGTCCGTTTTTTGTTTGCCAGTTCATTGCTGATGGAGTAACCCCATGAACGAGAAAATCGACCAGCGCGGTGTCGAGGTCGTCAAGGATATGCTGTCGCCGGAAGCGGCGGAAGGCATGCTCAACCCCACGCCAGGTACCTTCGCGCCAGAGATGGGCCAGCTGTCGATCAACACCGTCTTTGCCCACCTGTGGACCCGCCCGGGCCTCAGTCGTCGCGACAGAAGCCTGATCACCGTCGCGGCACTGATCGCCACCCGGGCAAACCATGAGCTGCGCTACCACTTTCCCATTGCCCTTAAAAATGGTGTCACCAAGGAGGAACTGGAGGAGCTGATCTACCACCTGACAGGTTATGTCGGGTTTCCACCCGCGGCATCGGCCAGCCAGCTGGCCAACGAACTATTTGGTGAAGCGCCGGGTGCCGACCATTCGAAAACCATACGCTGAGGCTTGCCGGCACTCCGGCTGCCGGGGCTTTCACCGTTCTTCGCCACCAACTGGACAGGTACGCTCATGAGGCAAACTGCAACCACGGGCAACCCAGGTGCCGAGTGGCGGGAAGGGTGGGGTATCGTATTGGCGGCGGCTATCGGCGTCGGCCTTGGTGGTATTTTCTACCATTTCGCCGGTGCCATCATGCACTTGCTCCAGCAGGCCTACGGCTGGAGCCGCGGGGACATCGCCTTTGGCGTGACCCTGGTCACCGCCACCCATCTGCTCACCAACGTGCCCATGGGCATGCTGGTGGACAGATTCGGCGCGCGGATGATCGCCTTCTGGGGCATATTCGCCTTCGCCATCAGCTTTTCGCTGCTGGGCACGGCCGGGCCTGACATTCTGTCCTGGTATGCCGGTTGCGTGCTGTTTGGTATCGCTGGCCAGGGGGTGAGCCCCCTGGTGTGGACCGGGGGTGTGGTGCGAAATTTTGTTCGCCATCGGGGCATGGCCCTGGCGCTCGCTCTCACTGGCGGCGCGGTGATGGTGGCCATTACCCCGAGCCTGGTCATCTGGCTGGGGGAGTTGGTTGGCGTGCGCCAGACCTTCGCGGTGATCGGTTGCGGCGGTGGACTATTGATGCTCGCTGTCACCTACCGCTATTTCCGCGACCGCCCGGTGCTGGCGCAGTCCGACTGCTCGGCTTCGCCCTCCAGCCCGCTGACCGGCGGAGGCTATACCGTTAGCGAGACGCTGCGGCTGACGGATTTCTGGAAGCTCGCCTTTGCCTTCACCTTCGTGGCGATTTGTGCCGGCACATTTCTGGTTCATATCCAGCCGATGCTGGTCGATTCGGGGCTGACGCCGGCCATGGCCGCGACGGTTGCTTTTTTCATCGGCCCGGCAATGATGGTCGGTCGCCTCTGCACCGGTATCCTCTTCGATTATTTCGATCCACGGGGGGTTGCCGCCTTGGCGTTCGCCCTGCCCGCGCTCGGCGCGTTGATGCTGCTGTCCCTGGATGGCAGCTACTTGATGAGCGCGCTGACCGGTGTGGTTGTCGGCTTGTGTCTCGGAGCCGAAATCGACGCGCTGGCCTATATGACCAGCCGCTATTTCGGCGTTCGTGCCTATGGCAAGATCTACGGGATCATGACCTCGTGCTACAGCGTGGGCATCGGATCTGGCTCCGCGCTGGCGGGGGTGATGTTTGACCGCTACCAAAGCTACGAGAGCTTTCTGCTGGCGCTTTGTCTCGGTTCGGGTTTGGTATTGATCCTGGTCTCCACCATGAAAAGGCCCCGGGACTGGTCGATCTGAGATCCGCCATCGCCATCAGCAGGCCAGCTCCGGTGTACCGCCATTGCCGGCGGCGCACAGCGAGACCACCGCGCTGTAGGCATTGTGCACCGCGTCGCCGATGCGCCCGCCCTGGCGGGCGTCGCCGATGGTCAGGTGGGGGATGCCGGCAGCCATCAGCTCGTTGGCCAGTTGCGGGTCGGGTCGCCGGCCCTGGGCGATCAGCAGGCGCAGGACGGCGATGCTCTGCTGGTTGATGACCTGCTGGCCGTTGCTGCCGGTGAGGGTGACGAGGCCGTGATCGTCGACACTGTCGACGGTGCTGTTGTCGATGATGCGGATCGCTGGGTTGTTGTTGAGTCTTTCCAGCAGCACCATGCGATAGATGGCTTCCGCCGAGCGGGCGAGCTTTTTTGCCGGGGAGCGGCTCACCAGGATCACCTGATAACCCCGTTCCGCCAGGTATTCGGCCGTTTCGCAGCCGGTTTCGCCACCGCCGTAGATCATGATCGGCAGGGCGGCGTCGGGCGGCGGGAACTGGCTGCCATTGCCCATCAGGATTTCGTAGGCGTCGAGTACCCGGTCGCTGTCGATGCCGGCGATCGGCAGGGGGATCGCGCGCCCGCCGTGAGCGAGGATCACCACCCGAGGGGCGCCAGTGGCGAGCCGCTCGGCGGTGGCGGTCTCGCCCAGATGCACCTCGACGCCGCTTGCGCCGAGGGTGCGCTGCAGGTAGTCCTGATACCACAGCAGTTTTTCCTTGAACGGCGGCGCCGCCGAGGCCACCAGGCCGCCGCCGAGACTGTCCCGGGCTTCGTAGAGATGGGTGTCGAACCCGGCCTGGTCGAGCATCAGCGCCGCCGCCATGCCGCCGGGGCCGCCGCCGACCACCACGGCTCTGCTCCCTTTCAGGTCGCCGGCATCGGGGATCGGCATCAGCTCGCGACCGGTCAACGGGTTTTCCGCGCAACCGATCTTGCCGTGCTCGCCGGCGCTCATGGTGATGCAGTAATTGCAGGAGGTGCAGGGGCGGATCAGGCCGGTGTCGCCGCGGCGGGCCTTGCCGGCCCAGGCGGGGTCCGCCAGCAGCGGGCGGCCGAGGGCGATCAGGTCGGCGTCACCGTCGGCGATGGCTTTCTCGGCGGTGGCGGGCCAGCGAATCTGGCCCACCGAGATCACCGGGATGCCGGTCGCCTCGCGGATACGCCGGGCGTAGGGCAGGCGCCAGCCCTCGGGCATCGACATCGGCTCGACGATCTTGTCGAAACTGGTGGCGCCGAGACCGATCGAGACATGGATGGCGTCGAGCCCGGCGGCGGCCAGGTGCGGGGCGATGCGCGCCATGTCGTCGATCGACAGGCCCTGGTCGGTGAATTCGTCCGCCGACAGGCGATAGATCAGTGGCCGGTCGCCGATCGCCGCCTTGACTCTCTTGATCACCCGGGTGGGGAATGCCAGGCGGCGCTGTTCATCGCCGCCCCAGGCGTCGTCCCGCTGGTTGAAATAGGGGGTCAGGAAGGTGGTGAGCAGGTAGCCGTGGGCGCCGTGCAGTTCAAAGGCCTGGTAGCCGGCCTCGACGCCGAGTTCGGCGGTGGTGCCGAAGCACTCGATCAGGTGTTCGATCTCGTCGTCGCCGAGGGCGCGGGCGGTGAGTTTCTGCGGATCGCGGCGCGAGTGGATGTCGCAGGGGCCGACGGCGACCCCGCCCTGCACCAGTTCGCGCTTGACGCCCGGACCGCCGTGCTGGAGCTGCAGGCACGGCACGGCGCCAGCGCTGGCGATGGCGTCCACCAGGAGTTTGTGGCCATCGATCTGTTGCGGGGTTTCGAGACTCAGCTGGCGGTGCTCGGAGCGCCCGGTGGGGCGGTGCACACAGCAGAATTCGACGATGATCATGCCGGTGCCGCCGGTGGCCCTGGCGCGGTAGAAGGCCACCAACTCGGGGGTGACGGAGCCGTCGAGGCCGCCCATATTGGTGGACATGGGCGCCATCACCACCCGGTTGGGAAGGGTCAGCGTGCCGAGCTGAAAAGAACTGAACAAATGGGGGTAATGCTGTGACATGGGCGGCGATTCCTCTGATTCTCTCTGCCACCGATTTTGTCGTCGAATATGGACGGCGGCATTTAAAGCTGATAAATTGTCAGTTAATGATATAGGCAGTCCGCCGCCATGTCGACAACTTGGCCGTCGACTTGCGCCGCGGCCGGCAAGGATGAGCCGCCGCCGGGGTGGGAAGCGTCGCCTCGACGATAACAATCAGCGATGACAATTTTCAGAAACAACGAGTCCAGAACAGCAATTCCAAAATGGCAATCCGGGAATAACCGTTCAGGCACCGTAATTAAGAAATAACAACAGCGGGAGGACATCGATGGCAGATTCATTGGCAGGCAAGGTCGTTCTGGTTACCGGCGGTGGCCGCGGCATGGGGCGCGGCATTGCCGAGGCATTCAGCCAGCGCGGCGCGAAGGTGATTATCGCCGCCCGCACCGCGCGCCATGGCGAAGAAGCGGTGGCGGCGATCCGCGAACGGGGTGGCGAGGCCCTGCTGGTCCAGGCGGACAACACCGATCGCCACGCCATGAAGCAAATGGTCGAACAGGGCGCGGCCCACTTCGGCGGTCTCGATGTGGTCGTCCACTGCGCGGCCCACTGGGTGCAGGGAGAGGTGGTGGACATGGACGAAGCGGATTTCGATGACCTGGTGCAGAGCAATATCCACTCGCTGTTCTGGCTGGCCAAGGACGCCGCGCCCTGGCTGGCGAAAGCCCGCGACAAGGGGCGGCTGATTTTCATCTCCTCCGGCTCGGCCGGCCGCCAGTACCTGCCGGGCAATATCTGCTACTCCTCCACCAAGGCCTTCATGAACGAGTTTTCCCGCGGATTGGCCATGGAGCTGGGCAAGCGCAATATCCTGGTGAACACCGTGGAGCCGGGGCTGGTGGCGTCCGACCGGGTACTGGGCAATATCGGCATGGATATCGCCGAGGCGCTCACCACCGGCTATCCCATACCACGCCCCGGCACTCCGCAGGACGTGGCGCGGGCGGTGCTGTTTTTCGCCTCCGGCGAGGCGGATTACATCACCGGTGCGTCGCTGCTGGTGGATGGCGGTTCCAGCATGTCGCCAATGCCAGATCTGGACAAAATCCTGGCGCAAACCAATTCCGGGCAGGGCTGAACGATGGCCATCGACATCCCGTTGCGCATCGAGGATCTCGGCCTCGATACCCTCAACACCTTACTGCGCGAGCACCATGGCGATGCCGTGATCGACAGCTTCAAAGTGCTCAGGGCGATGCAGTACGGCGATGGCATGGTGTCCACATCGGCCCGGGCCTTCCTGGAACTGAACTACCGGGAAGGTACAGGCGCAGGTTTGCCCACCCGGGTGATCGTCAAGCTGGCCTACGACCTGGAGCACCTGCCCTGGCCGCTCTACGCCAACGAGGTGCGTTTTTACCGCGATCTGAGGGCGGCGGTGCCGGTGGAGGCGCCGGCGGTGCTCGGCGCCGCCTACGATCACCACAGCCACCGTTTTCTGCTGGTGCTGGAAGATCTGACCGTGCGCGGCGCCAGCTTTCCCAACGCTCTCGACAACGTCGGCACGGCCAAAGTGGCCGCCGCTCTCGAGGAACTGGCGGCGCTGCACGCCCACTACTGGCAAAGCCCGAAATTCGATGGCGATCTCGCGGGCGTCGAAACCCACGTGGGCGGCACCCTCAACGATTTCATGACGCTCCAGGTGCCCCGCGCCATCCAGCACGAGATCGACACCAATCCCTACAAGCGGGAGCTGGTGGCGAGAATGGACAGCAGCGGCGACCAGCTGCTCAAGGGTATGCTGGCGGTGCAGCGCCACCAGGCGACGCTGCCCCGGACGCTGCTCCACGGCGACAGCCATATCGGCAATATCTATTTTCTGGCGGACGGCAGGGCCGGGTTGCTGGACTGGCAACTGATGGTGCGCGGCTACTGCATGCATGATGTCAATTACCTGATCACCACGGCGCTGCCGGTGGATTGCCGCCGTCGCCATGAGCGCGACCTGTTGCGCCATTATCTCGACAGGCTGGCGGCTCGCGGGGTGGCGGCGCCGGCCTTCGACGCGGCCTTCATCGAGTATCGCCGCACCTTGATCTGGGGCGTTTACATCGGCTGGCTGACCACACCGGTGGTCAATTACGGCTGGGAGATCAATACTGTCAACCTGTTGCGTCTCACCACGGCCTACGACGATCATGACACCGCGTCACTGGTGGCGGAACTGTCGTGAGAGCCGAACGTTATAACAATCTCAGCAAGTACTCAGCACGTAATCAGCGAACAATCAGGAGGTAAGCAATGGATCTCGGTATAGCGGGAAAGGTGGCGTTCGTCTCCGGAGGCACCCGGGGCATAGGCCGTGCGGCGGCGGATATCTTTGCCAGGGAAGGGTGCAAAGTCGTGGTGGCCGGCCGCCGCCAGCACAGCGTCGATGAAGCGGTGGCGGCGATGACCGCCGCCGGCGGCACGGTGGCGGGCATTGCCGCCGACCTTACCGACCGGCAGGAGGTGGAGCGCGCGGTGCAGTTCGCCAGGGATACCTTCGGCGCGCCGGATATCGTGATCACCAACGTCCACCTGGGTGACGGCGGCGCCGATGGCGAAGGCACCTTCGACACCCTCGGTGACGAAGAGTACATGCAGGCTTTTCAGCACCTGACCATGAGCGTCGTCTACCTGACCCGGGCGGTGATTCCCGACATGAAGGAGAAGGGCTGGGGTCGGTTGATCAATGTCGGGTCCGGCGCCGCCAAGGAACCGCCGGCGGAAATCGAGCACCTGCTCCACAACATCGCCCGGGCGCCGGTGGTGGTGCTCAACAAGACGCTGGCCAACGATCTCGGCCCTTACGGCATCACCGTCAATACCATCGGTACCGGCTGGATCGCCACCGAGGCGGTGCAGAAATTTGCCCGGGAACTGGCCATTGGCGAAACCAATATGGAGAACTGGGTGCGGGAACGATTCGGCATCCCGGTCGGCCGGCTGGGCCGGCCGGAGGAGGAGGGCGCGCTGATCGCCTTCCTGGCCTCGGATTACGCCGGTTTCATCACCGGCAACTGGATCGCCGTCGACGGCGGCCAGCACCGTTCGGCCTGGTGACCTGGTGACCTGGTGACGGGATAGGCCCCGGCGGGATGCCGGGGCGGACAGAACCCTTGACATATAACTGACTATTAGTTAGTTTATTGGCATTGGTTGGTTTGTTGCGATGGGGTTTCCGCTATTCGCACAGACGTACACGACTTGAGTCCGCACTCCCGAGTGGGGCGGATAACATCACTGCGGATGACCTCCGAGGAGCCTTTTTATGAGCCATCTTCCTGATTACCCCATCTATGATGCGGACCAGCACTACTACGAGCCGCCGGAAGCCTTTCTGCGCCACTTGCCCAAGGAATTCAGGCGCGACTTCCAGTATGTCCAGATCAATGGCCGCACCAAGCTGGCGGTGGCCGGGGTGATTTCCGATTATATTCCCAACCCCACTTTCGAGGTGGTTGCCGACGTCGGCGCCCACGAGGGCTGGTATCGCGGCGACAACCCCGAGGGGCTGTCGCTGCGCGAATATGGCGGCGCTCCGGTCAAATCCCGGCCGGAATTCCACAGCGGCCCCGCGCATTTGAAGATCCTCGACCAGGAAGGCATCCATGCCTCCATCCTGCTGCCCACCCTGGCGTCGGTGATCGAGGAGCGCCTCGGCCACAAGCCCGAGACCATCCAGGCCCTGTTCCACTCCCTCAACCTGTGGGTGGCGGAGGAGTACGGCTTCACCAATGGCCGCCAGTTCCCCACCGGCGCCATCAACCTGGCGGATGTGGATGCCGCCTGCCGCGAGCTGGATTTTCTGATCGAAGCCGGCGCCCGCTCGGTGCTGATTCGCCCGGCGCCTGTGGCTGGTCTCAAGGGCAGCCGTTCCCACGCGTTCAAGGAGTTCGATCCCTTCTGGAAACGTATCGAGGACTCCGGTATTTTCGTCATCCACCACGTATCCGATTCCGGCTACGATCGCATCTACCGCTGGTGGACCGAAGGCGGGCAGGGTGAATTCCGGCCCTTCGAGAAGGATCCTTTCAACGAGGTTCTCGACTGGATGGGCCGCGCCATTTCCGACACCCTGGCGGCGCTGGTGTGTCACGGCGTGTTCGACCGCTTCCCGGGCGTGCGCGTGGCGGTGCTGGAAAACGGCTCCGACTGGCTGGAACCGCTGCTCAAGCGTCTCGAGCACACCTACAAGAAGATGCCCCAGACTTTCGCCCGCAATCCGGTGGAGAGCTTCCGCGAACATGTTTTCATCGCGCCTTTCTACGAAGATCCGATCGACAGGGTCGTCGAGCTGATGGGTGCCAACCGGGTGTTGTTCGGCAGCGACTGGCCCCACCCGGAAGGCCTCAAGAAGCCCATGGATTTCGTCAATGACATCATGAGCCTGTCCGCCGAACACAAGAAGCGGATCATGCACAGCAACCTCAAGGGGCTGCTGGAAGGCCACCGGGATTGATGGCCCTGGTTTCTCCTGTCGCCGCCCCTGACCGGGCGGCGTTTTTATGTGCGCGGTGTATCCAGCGTTCCGCCGCGGTGTCCTTCCGTCAGTCACAATAGCCATCACCGCACGGGAACGTTTCCCCCTATACAGGGCGACGCTGCGCCATTAGGATATTTGTTCATATACCGATAACAGGATGGATGCCATGAATGCCCCTGCCGCTAGTCACTACTTTGCCGGCCTGTTCCAGTTTGCCTATGTCACCAATGATATCGAGCGCGCAAAGGCGGTGTTCGCCGAGCAGTACGGCATCAGCAAATTCCTTACCTTGCCCGACCTCCCCGGCGAGGTGTATCGCAATGGCCGGCAGGTGACCAATGTGCTCAAGCTGGCCTTCGCCAATGTCGCCCATAACCAGATCGAACTGATCGAGCCGGTATCCGATGGCAGCGGCATTTATGCCGAGGTGTTGCCCGAAAGCGGTTTTGCCCTGGTATTCCACCATGTGGCCTGCCGCCATTACTCCCGGGATGAGTGGCAATCTTTCCGCGCCGGGCTGGATGAACAGCGCCATCCCATCGCCATTGAAAACGCCGGCGGCCCGGCCAGCTTCCTCTACCTGGATGAGCGCAAGACCCTCGGCCACTACCTGGAGTACATGTGGCTCGACCCCCAGTCTGCGGAAATGTTCGCCAGTATTCCCAGCAACTGAGATGGTGGGTACAGGCGCTTCTGCATGGGCGCCGCTCCGTTTTTATTCATGAATGAAGCTGAAAGGAGAGACAATGGGACGTTTACAGGGCAAGGTTGCGATTGTCACCGGGGGCTCCCGGGGCATGGGCGAGGCCACCGTGCGCCGCTTCGTGGAGGAAGGCGCCAAAGTGGTGATCGGCGATGTGCTGGATGAACAGGGACAGGCCCTGGCGGCAGGCCTCGGCGACAGCTGTCGCTACCACCACCTCGATGTCACCAGCGAAGAGCAGTGGGCCGAGGTGGTGGATTTTACCGTGCAAGCCTTTGGCGGTGTCGATGTGCTCATCAACAACGCCGGTATCCTTCACGTCGCTTCCGTGAGGGAAACCGTGCTGGCGGATTTCCAGCGCATTATCGGCATCAATCAGATCGGCCCCTTCCTGGGCATGCGGGCGGTGATCGAGCCGATGAAAAAGCGCGGCAAGGGTTCCATCGTCAATATCTCTTCCCTCGAAGGTTTCCGCTCCAAGAACGGCCTGATGGCTTATTCCGCCACCAAGTGGGCGTTGCGCGGCATGACCAAGGCCGCCGCCATGGAGCTGGGCGCCTACAATATCCGTGTCAACAGCGTGCACCCGGGGGCTGTGTTCACCCCCATGGTGGGCGCCGCCGGCGGTGAGCCCGGCGCAGCGGAAAACGCCATGTGCGCCGGCGTACCCCTCAAGCGCATCGGCCTGCCGGTGGAGATCGCCAATATGAGCCTGTTCCTGGCCAGCGATGAAGGCAGCTACTGTTCCGGTTCCGAATACCTGGTGGATGGCGGCTGGAATGCCGGGGAATTTGTCGAGCAGCTTCCCACCAGTTGAAGCGGGCCGGGATGGCAACCTTCCACAGACGGAGTCACAGTGTATGCGGGCAGCAGTATTTCAGGGGGGCGGCAAACCCCTGGTGATCGAACAGGTCGCCGACCCCACCCCGGGGCCGGGGCAGGTGGTCATCCGGGTCGGCCGCTGCGGCATCTGTGGCAGCGATCTGCATATGGCTCAAAACCACAGCTTCAGCTTCCAGCCGGGGGATGTGCCCGGGCACGAATTTGCCGGCGAAGTGGTCGCCCAGGGTGCCGGTACCGAACATATAAAGCCCGGTGACCGGGTTGCGGTGATGCCCTTTCTGTCCTGCGGCAAATGCCGGGCGTGCCTGGCGGGAGCGCCCGCCGGCTGCGTCACCAAGCAGATGCTCGGTTCCTGGGGCGTCAAGGGCGGCTATGCGGAGTATGTGGTGGCGGATGCCCGCTGGTGTGTACAACTGCCCAAATCCCTCGGTTTTGACGACGGTGCGCTGGTGGAACCCCTGGCGGTTGCCCTGCGGGCGGTGCAGGTGTCGGGGCTCAGCGCCGGCGACCGGGTGCTGGTGATCGGCGCCGGCGCCATCGGCATTGCCGCCGCCTACTGGGCGCGGCGGTCGGGAGCGGGGAGAATCGCGGTGTCGGCCACGTCCACTCGCCGCGAAGCCATGGCCAGGGGCGTGGGGGCGGATGACTTTATCGTTCCCGAGCCGGATCGCGATATCGCCAGCCTGGCAGGGCAGGCGCTGGGTGGCGAGGCGGATATCGTCTTCGATTGCGCCGGCGCCCCCGGTTCACTGGACATGGCGGTGTCGGCGGTGCGCAGCGGAGGCCTGATCTCGGCGCCTGGGGTGTGCTGGTCGCCGGACCAGTTCGCGCCGATGATGGCCATGATCAAGGAAGTGACCCTCAAGTTCACTTTTGTCTACGACCTGCGCCAGTTCGAGATCGCCATCGGCGCCCTGGACAGCGGCCGGGTGGAACCCCGGGCGATGATCACCGATGTGGTTTCACTCGACGATGTTCCCCGGGCATTCGAGGGGCTCAAGCGGCGCAACCCGCACTGCAAAGTGCAGATAGCTCCATAGGGTCAAACATCGAATGTCCGCCGACGTTTCATCGGCATCAAAAAGCCAATCATGCGCCTCCTGCGTCGGCACACCCTATCGGACCACTTCGCCATTGAGGTACACCTGCCGTTGGTTCGATATCCATGCCTGCCGTTGGCGATATCATAGGGTGCGCTGAGGAACGAAGCGCACCGGGCCGTCCGTGCCACCCCGCGGTGCGCCTCCTGCGTCGGCACACCCTATCGGACCACTTCGCCATTGAGGTACACCGGCCGTTGGCTCGATATCCATGCTTGCCGTTGGCGATATCATAGGGTGCGCTGAGGAACGAAGCGCACCGGGCCGTCCGTGCCACCCCGCGGTGCGCCT
This sequence comes from Porticoccaceae bacterium, assembly GCA_041655035.1. Lineage (GTDB taxonomy): Bacteria > Pseudomonadota > Gammaproteobacteria > Pseudomonadales > Porticoccaceae > NAT127. The sequence goes on from JBAZCN010000019.1 coordinate 34,963, forward strand.
CCTGCGTCGGCACACCCTATCGGACCACTTCGCCATTGAGGTACACCTGCCGTTGGCTCGATATCCATGCTTGCCGTTGGCGATATCATAGGGTGCGCTGAGGAACGAAGCGCACCGGGCCGTCCGTGCCACCC
>JBAZCN010000020.1:0-35025 GCA_041655035.1 Porticoccaceae bacterium
GCCGAGGGACTCGCCCTTGAGCAACCGATTGAAGTCAGCGGCTGGGATGCTCAGGCGGACGATGGTACCACCATCGTCGACGGATTCGTCGTCAACAATGGCACCAAGTGCATAGAGCCTGGCCCGCAACCTCGCCAGTCCCGGCGCGAGATAATAGCGGCCACTGACCATCTCCCCGCCCAGCCGCTCGCGGATGGCCTGCTCCAGCAGGTCGAGACCCGCGCCGCTGGCGGCGGACACCCAGACGGCGACCGGCACCCCCTGATCGTCTCGATCGATGTGCGGATCGCCCTGCTCCAGCAGGTCGATCTTATTGTAGACCAGCAGTTGGGGCTTGCCGGCGGCACCGATCTCTTCCAGCACCTCGCTGACGCTGGCCATGTTGCGCTGACGCTCCTCGCCCTGGGCATCCACCACATGAAGCAAGAGGCTGGCACTCGCCGCTTCTTCCAGGGTCGCGCTGAAAGCCTCCACCAGCTTGTGGGGCAGGTGGCTGATAAAGCCCACCGTATCGGCGAGTATCACGGGGCCGAGCTCCGACAGCTCGAGCCGGCGCATGGTCGGATCGAGGGTGGCAAACAACTGATCGATGGCCAGTACGTTGGCATCGGTCATGCGGTTGAACAAGGTCGATTTGCCGGCGTTGGTATAGCCAACCAGGGAGATCGTCGGCAGTTCCGCCCGGGTCCGGGACCGTCGCCCCTGCTGGCGCTGGCTGCGAACCTTGTCAAGCCGCCTGCGGATGGACTTGATGCGCTCCCGCAACAGGCGGCGATCGGTTTCGAGCTGGGTTTCACCCGGTCCGCGCAGGCCGATACCACCCTTCTGCCGCTCCAAGTGCGTCCAGCCGCGGACCAGCCGGGTGGCCATGTGCTGCAACTGGGCGAGCTCGACCTGGAGCTTGCCCTCATAGGTGCGCGCCCGCTGGGCAAAGATATCGAGAATGAGCCCTGTGCGATCGAGCACACGGCAGTTGAGTACTTTTTCGAGATTGCGCTCCTGACTGGGTGTCAGGTTGTGGTTGAAGATTACCAGCTCGGCACAATGCCGGGCCACGGCATCCTGCAACTCTTGCAGCTTGCCGGTACCGATAAAATACTTGGCACTGGGAGCAGCGCGGGACCCGGTAAGGAAATCGACTGGATCACCACCCGCAGAGAGCACCAGCTCTTCGAATTCCCTGGGATCATCCGGTTCGTTTTCACTGTGCAGGTCCATATGAACCAGAACTGCCAGCTCCCCGGATTCAGGGCGGTCAAAAAACAATCACGCCTCCCGACCACCGATCAGCAGGCGGCCGATGGCCACGCGGCACGAGCGAAAAGACGGCTGCCGGAAACTCCGTCACGCCGCCCTCTTCAGTCGTGTCGACACCTTGCTGAACGCCGGTCAGCAAGCGGTCAGTCATCGTCCTGGGCACCCTCGTCTGACTCCTGGGGAGCAACGGGAGGCAGCCGAACGGGTCGCGATGGTACAACCGTGGAGATGGCATGCTTGTAGACCATCTGGCTCACGGTATTTTTCAGCAGTACGACAAATTGATCGAATGATTCGATCTGGCCCTGCAGCTTGATGCCGTTGACCAGGAAAATCGAAACGGGAACACGCTCCTTGCGAAGCAAATTCAAAAAAGGGTCTTGTAGATTATGCCCTTTTGACATCATCTTTCTCCTTATGAACCAAAATATAAAGCGCCCAAAGTATGTATTCGCTACCGGGCGCAACCATGCCGTCAATCGGCCACTCAGCTTGCCTGCCTATGATAACAACAGCCATCTGGCTAGTATATGGGGCTGTTTTGTAAAAATTTCAAGGAGTTTGCCACCAACTCCCCGATATCCCGCGGACCGCTCTGCGGGTCGTCGATATAGACGGCCTGCAATTCCGGCCAGCCCCGCAGCCAGGTCAACTGCCTCTTGGCCAGCTGGCGGGTGGCGGCAATGGCGCGCTCGACCATCTCGTCGCAACTGCCATCGCCGTCGAGCCAGTCCCAGACCTGGCGGTAACCCACCGCGCGGATGGCGGGCAGATCGACGGACAGATCACCGCGCTGGCGGAGCTGTTTGACCTCTTCGATCAGCCCATGTTCCAGCATCGCTGAAAATCGTCTGGCAATACGCTCGTGGAGCAGTTGCCGGCTATGGGCCAGCAAGCCGAGCTGGACAAGCTGATAAGCATCGCCCATCGGGCGGATCGTCCAGTGTCCGGCCCGCTGCTTGAGCTCGCTGGCGGTCCTGCCGGTGAGCCGGTAGACCTCCAGCGCCCGCTGGATCCGCTGCGAATGATTGGGGTGCAGCTGGTGCGCGGTAGTGGGGTCCACCAGCATCAGTTGGCGGTGCATTTCGGGCCAGCCGCAGCGCTCCGCCTCGCGGTTGATGGCGGCGCGAATCTCCGGGTCCGACGGCGGCAACTCGGCAAGCCCTTCCAGCAGCACGCGGAAATACAGCATCGTCCCCCCCACCAGCAAGGGAATTCGCCCCCGGCCGCTGATCTCCGCCATCAGCGGGATGGCGTCGCGTGCGAAGTCCGCCGCCGAATAGGGATCGCCGGGGTCGCGGATATCGATCAGGTGGTGAGGGGCGCGAGCGAGAAAGGCGGCGTCCGGTTTGGCGCTGCCGATATCCATGCCGCGATAGACGAGGGCGGAGTCGACACTGATGATCTCGGCGGGCAGATAGTCCAGCAGGCGCGCCGCCAGGTCGGTCTTGCCCGAGGCCGTCGGCCCCATCAGAAATATCGCCGGCGGTTTGTCACCGGCAGGTTTCACTGACACTAGCGCCCCCGCAGAAACAGCCGGTCCAGTTCGTCCAAGCCGAGTTGACTCCAGGTTGGCCGCCCGTGGTTGCACTGACCGCTGCGCTCGGTCTCCTCCATATCGCGCAGCAGGGCGTTCATCTCGGGCAGGCTCAAGCGGCGGTTGGCCCGCACCGATCCGTGGCAGGCCATGGTCGACAGGATGTCATCGATATGGGCGCGGATCCTGTCGCTGGTGCTGTATTCGAGGAGGTCGGAGATGACATCGCGCACCAGGGCCTCGGCCTCCGACCCGCGAAGGATGGCCGGAATTTCGCGGATCAGCAGACTCTCCGGCCCGGCCCGCTGCAGCGCGAAGCCGAGGGCGGTGAACACCTCGGCGTATTCCTCCGCGCACTCCGCTTCCTTCTCGCTGACCGCGATGTTCTCCGGCACCAGCAACGGCTGGGAGGTGATGCTCTCGGCCTCGAAGGCGCGTTTCATCCGCTCATAATTGATCCGCTCATGGGCGGCGTGCATGTCGACGATTACCAGGCCCTGAGCGTTTTCGGCAAGGATGTAGATACCTTTCAACTGGGCGATGGCATAGCCCAGGGGCGGGATGTCCTGGTCCTGCCCCCCTGCAGGCAGCTGGCCCGGCGACGGCTGCTGGTCCGCTGATCCGCCGCCGTACAGCGCGCCATAGCCGGCCAGCGCACCCTGGCCTCCGCGGAAGGCATATCCGCCCGGCGCCCTTCCCACGCCATAGCCGGCCGACCCCGCGCCGATACCGCCACGGCTGGCGCCGGCGGCCGCCGGCCAGCCACCTTCGCCAAGGCCGCCGATAGGCTGCTGCGCTGGCTGCGTCGACAGGGAAGAGACTGAATCGGTGAGGACACCGGCGTCGCCGGCGGCCATTTCTGCGCCCGGGCGGATATCCGCCACAGCCCGGTGCAGGGTGCTGAACAGGAAGTCGTGAACGACACGACCTTCCCGGAAGCGCACCTCGTGCTTGGTGGGGTGGACATTGACGTCGACCTCCGTCGGGTCGAGCTCCAGAAACAGGGTGTAGGCGGGATGGCGATCGTGATAGAGCACGTCGCGGTACGCCTGGCGGACCGCATGGGATACCACCTTGTCGCGGATCACCCGGCCGTTGACAAAAAAGTATTGCAGATCGGGCTGGCTGCGGGAAAAGGTCGGCAGCCCCATCCAGCCCCACAGCCGCAGCCCGCTGCGGGCCTGATCGATGAACAGGGCATTTTCCATGAATGCCGGACCGCAGATGGCGGCAACCCGGCGCTCCTGCTCGATCTGGGTGGCGGCGGCGCGCAGGCTGTGGACCACCTTGCCGTTGTGGCGCAGGACAAAGCCCACATCGAAGCGGCTCAGCGCCAGTTTGCGGATGATGTCGTCGATTCGGCCGAACTCGGTCTTTTCCGCGCGCAGGAACTTGCGCCGCGCCGGCGTGTTGAAGAACAGGTCGCGGACCTCCACGGTGGTGCCCTGTGAGTGCTGCACCCTGTCCATCTCCACGGCCATGTCCCGGCCCTCGCCGCGGGCGCGCCAGCCGGGGCCGCTGTCGGCGGTATTGGTGAGCAGATCGAGACGCGCCACCGAGGCGATGCTGGCGAGCGCTTCACCGCGAAACCCCAGGGTGGCCACCGCTTCGAGATCGTCGAGATCGACAATCTTGCTGGTTGCATGGCGGCTCAACGCCAGGGGCAGGTCCTCCTCGTCGATCCCGCTGCCGTCGTCGCGCACCCGCACCAGCTTGACGCCGCCGGCTTCGATGTCGATATCGACGCGCCGGGCTCCGGCATCCAGGCTGTTCTCCACCAGTTCCTTGACCACCGACGCGGGTCGCTCGACCACTTCGCCGGCGGCGATCTGGTTGGCCAGTCTCGGGCTGAGCAAATGGATTCGGGGCATCGGAAATCTCGTCGCCAGGCTCAGGTGGATGGGATCTTGATGCGCTGGCCCACCCGGATATTGGTGGAACTCAGGCTGTTGTGGCGCAGCAGGGTGTCGACGCTGACGTTGTGCCGCGCGGCGATGCCCGACAGGGTATCACCCCTGGCGATCACATACACCTGCTCGGCGCCGCTGCCGCCATTGGCCGCCACCCAGGTGCCGAGCGGCGGCCTGTTGTAGAAGTAGCGCTTGACGCCGACAAAGATCGCCTGGGCCATCTGCTGCTGGTAGGCGCGATCCGCCAGTTGGCGAGCCTCCGTGGGATTGGAGATAAACCCGGTCTCGACCAGGATCGACGGGATATCCGGCGACTTGAGCACCAGGAAGCCGGCCTGCTCCACGTGGCGCTTGTGAAGCCGGGCGATCGACCCCATTTCATCGAGGACCTCTTTGCCGGCTTCCAGGCTGCTGTTGAGGGTTGCGGTCATCGACAGGTCGAGCAGCACGCTGGCCAGCACCTTGTCCTTGTCACTGATCTTGACGCTGCCCACACCGCCCACCAGGTCCGCGCGGTTCTCCCGCTCGGCCAGGTAGCGGGCGGTTTCACTGGTGGCGCCGCCGGGCGAGAGCGCAAACACCGAAGCCCCACGGGCGGCGGGATTCTTGAATGCATCGGCGTGTACCGACACGAACAGATCCACGCGGTTTTCCCGGGCGATATCCGTGCGCTCACGCAGCGGAATGTAGTAATCCCCGGTACGGATCAGCACCCCGCGAAAACCGGGCTCGCGATCGACCAGCCGCTTGAGCTCCTGGCTGATGTCGAGCACCACTTTTTTCTCATGGATCTTGTTGGGCCCGATGGCACCGGGATCGTCACCGCCGTGGCCGGCGTCGATACCGATGATGATGTCGCGCTCGCTGCCCTGCGCGGTGATCAGGTCGGCAACGCTTTTCTCACTCTCCTTCTCGAGATCGTAGAGGTCCACCACCAGGCGGTCCCCGTACTGCTCGTTGGCCTTGAGCGGAAAACTGCGCGGCTTCACCGCCTGCTTGAGATCGAGCACGATGCGCAGGTGCTTGCCTTCCCGCGTCGCGGTGCGGATACCGCTGATCGGTGTACCCTTGAGCTCCAGGGCATCGAGATCGGCGGCGAGGTTGATATCGTCGATATCCACCACCAGGCGATCGGGGTTTTCCAGGGCAAACAGGGAATGCTCGGCGCCGGCGCTGAGATCGAACACCAGGCGGGTGTGATCGGGAGCGCGCCACAGGCGGACACCGTGAATCACCGTCGCCACGGCCTCGACGCTCAGACACAACAGCAATAGTCCCGTCAGCAGGGAATATGCGCGGTGGTGCCTGTGATGTGCCATGTGCCGCTCCACGCCGTCAATCCAATCCGGCCAAGACTCGCCGGCCAGCGTCTGAAGCGGGCATTATAACCAGTCTGCGGCCTCTGCCCTCAACAGCGAGATGGATATCCAGGTCGGGATCGGGCAGGTAATCCCCACCCTTTTCCGGCCACTCGACGAGGCACAGGGCATCGTCGCGAAAATAATCGCGAATCCCCAGGTACTCGAGCTCTTCGCCATCGGCGAGGCGATAAAGGTCGAAATGGTAGACGGGGCCAGCGGCCAGTTCGTAGGGCTCGACCAGCGTGAAAGTCGGGCTCTTGACCGCGCCCTGGTGGCCGCGGGCGCGCAGGATGCCCCTGCTCAGCGTGGTCTTTCCCGCACCCAGGTCGCCGCTCAGGTAAACGATGCCCGCCGGCAGCAGGGCACCGAGGCGCTGGCCAAAAGCCACCATCGCCTCTTCACCGTCCAGATGGAAGGCAACGGATCCGGCACTCACGACTGCGCGGCCTCCCGCAGGGCGGCGCCATTGAACAGGGCGCGCAGCGGCGAGAACAGGTCGGTGGCGCGCAGCCCGCGCTGGCCGCGCGCCTGTTCGGCGAGATCCGCCGCCAGCGAATGCGCGCATACACCCAGGTGGGCGGCCTCCGCCATGCCATAGCCCTGGGCGAGCAGGGCGCCGAGCACACCGCTGAGCACATCGCCCATACCCCCGGTGGCCATCCCCGGATTGCCGTAGGGACAGAGCGACAGCGGCGCGCCGGGGGCGGCGACCAGGGTGCCGGCGCCTTTGAGCACCACGCCGCCAGCAAACTTGCCGCACAGCGCGGCGACAGCGGCGAAGCGGTCCTCCTGCACCTCGGCAGAGCCGGTCCCCAACAGCCTGCCCGCCTCTCCCGGGTGAGGTGTCAACAGCCAGTTTTCGCTATCACCCGCCGCCGCCACGCGACCCTCGGCGAGAATATTGAGAGCATCGGCATCCACCACCATGGGCAAGCCGGTCGCCACCGCCTTTTGCAACATCTGTTCGGACCAGGGTGAACGGCCGAGGCCGGGGCCGATCACCAGCACCGTGGGTCGCGATAACCAGGGCTCGATGGCCTGCCCGGAGGTGACGCCTACCGCCATGACTTCAGGACAGCGCGCCAGCAGCGGAGCCACGTGCTCGGGCCGAGTGGCGACGCTGACCAGGCCCGCGCCACCACAGAGGGCCGCCTCCGCCGCCATGATCGCCGCGCCGCCATAGCCGCTATCGCCGCCGATCACCATCACGTGACCGTACAGCCCCTTGTGGGCATCAGCAGCCCGGCTCACCAGGCGCGATTGCAATTTCCGCCAGTCGAGCACGGCGACCGAGGGCGCCAGACGCTGGTACAGCGCATCCGGCACACCCAGATCATCGAACACCAGTTCGCCGGTCACCGCTGGACCCTGCCCGGTACGCAATCCCTGCTTGACACCGATAAAGGTCACCGTAAGGTCCGCCCGCACGCAACTGCCGAGCGCCACGCCCCGGTCACTGCACAGCCCCGAGGGAGTATCCACCGCCACCACCGGCAGGCCGGCGCCGTTGATGACGTCGATCGCGGCGGCAACCGCGGCGCGCACCGCGCCGTTGATGCCGGTGCCGAGCAACGCATCCACCACCACGCCCTGGCGCGGGGGTGCGGCCTCGCCCCAGGGCGTCATCGGCACCCGCTCGGCCACCGCGTAGTCCAGCGCACGCCGGGCATCGCCACCCAACTGGTCGCCGGAAACGACCTGGACGATCTGGGCCGCAATCCCCTGCTGGCGGGCCAGGGCCGCGACGATATAGCCATCGCCACCGTTATTGCCCGCACCACAATACACCGTGATGCAGTCGGGATCGGGCCAGCGCTCCAACAAAGCCCTGAGGGTCGCGCGGCCAGCGCGCTTCATCAGCATCAGGCCCGGCATGGCGTATTCTTCGATGGCGATGCGATCCATTTCGCGCACCTGACTGGCGGAATACAAAGCATCGGGAAGTGGGGCCATGGCAAAACTCGCAGGAAAATGACGACAGGAAGTGGAAGTCTGGCAGAATTATACGGAAACCATCAGGTCCCGCCATGACCAATTATGCCCGACACCGTCATTCCCACCCCATTCCTTGACTCACTCGCCGCGGATATTCGCCGCTGGGGGGTGGAGCTCGGTTTCCAGCAGGTGGCGATTGCCGATACCGATCTCGCCGCGCCGGGCGAGCGCCTGCAGCAATGGCTCGACCGCGACTACCAGGGCGATATGGACTGGATGGGCAGTCACGGCGCCAAGCGCTGGGAACCGGCACAGCTCGTACCCGGCACCCAGCGGGTCATCTGTGCGCGGATGGACTACCTGCCGCCGGACAGCAACCTGATCGCCACCCTGCGGGACCGCGACAAGGCGTATGTCTCCCGCTACGCCCTCGGCCGCGACTACCACAAGGTGGTGCGCAAGCGCCTCGGCGAACTGGCGCGCCGGATCGAAGAACGGGCCGCTGCCCTGCCGGGGCTGGCAGTGCAGCAGCGTCCTTTTGTCGACAGCGCTCCGGTGCTGGAAAAACCCTTGGCGGCAAAAGCCGGCCTCGGCTGGATGGGCAAGCATACCCTCATCATCAACAGCAACGCCGGCTCCTGGTTTTTTCTCGGCGAGATCTACACCAGCCTGCCGCTGCCCGTCGACCACAGCGAACAGCCCGACCGCTGCGGCAACTGCTCAGCCTGCCTCACCATCTGCCCCACCGACGCCTTTCCCGCCCCCTATCAACTCGATGCCCGGCGCTGCATCTCCTACCTGACCATCGAGCACAAGGGCGCCATTCCCGAATCCCTGCGGCCACTGATGGGCAACCGGGTGTTCGGCTGCGACGACTGCCAGGCGATCTGCCCCTGGAACCGCTACGCCAAAACCAGTGGAGAAAGCGATTTCAATCCCCGCCACGGGCTCGCCGACAGTCAGTTGGTCGACCTCTTTCTGTGGACGGAAAGCGAGTTCGAGACGAAAACCGCCGGTTCTCCCATTCGCCGGATAGGCTACGAGCGCTGGCTGCGCAATCTCGCTGTCGGACTTGGCAACGGCAACCCCGCTGCGCACGCCATCCAGGCGCTGTCGGCGAGATTCCCCGACGCCTCCCCGCTGGTTCAGGAGCATATCGCCTGGGCACTGCGGCGGTTGCAATCGCCAGCCCTTTCCACTCCTCAGCCCAAACCTTTCCCCCTCCTCAGGATACCGGCCACGCCTGTCCGCGATTGATTCCTGCCGGATTGGTGGGGAGATAAAAAATACCTTGAAAACGATAACCATTATCACTAGCATACAGATCTGCCCACCCAGCGGGCACCATAAACACATTCCAGGATGAAGATGAAACAGGAGGTACCATGAAATTTCTCTGTGAAAAGCACCGCGAGTTGCTCTACCAGTTCCCCAGCATCGCTCAGGCGCGCTGGGACGAGTGGATGAATCGCGGCTATGCGGCGCTTGAAAGCAGTCAGTGGTCGATAGCCATTACCCACTTCGGCTGCTGCTATGAAATCAGCGAAATGTTGCTCGAGGAGCCGAATGACAATCAGCGGATCGACAATCTGAGTGGCGTGGATCGGCTGATGCTCTCGGGACACCTGCTGGCGGAAAGCCTCGGGCGCAGCGGCAATGCCACCATGGAGCGCCACTATCTGCTGGCGGTGCATCACCACCTCACCAAGCCTGCCCCATCGCGCTTTCAGGGCGCCTACCTCGGTCTGCGCAAGAATCTCGAAATCTCTCTGCTGATGCTCAAGCGGCACTGCCGGATGCACGGCGAGTTCAGTGGTTTCGAGGCCTGCCTGAACCAGGCGGCACTACTGCTCAACCAAGGCAAGGGGAATTTCGCACTGCATTGAGACCGGCCCGCCACCGGCGGCACTTGCAGCGGTGCTTGATTCACCCCGGTATAGTCTGTATAGTGCCGCGTCCTAAACGTCCGTCCCTAGCTTAAGGAGCCAACCGGTGGCAAACTCACCCCAAGCACGCAAGCGCGCCAAGCAAAGCGAGAAGCGCCGGCAACACAACGCCAGCCTGCGCTCCATGGTGCGCACCTACATCAAGCGCGTCCAGGCCGAAATCGCCAAAGGCGACCACGGCAATGCCCAGGCCGCTTACAACACTGCAGTGCCGGTTATCGATCGCATTGCCGACAAGGGCATCATCCACAAGAACAAGGCCGCCCGTCACAAGAGCCGCCTGAACGCCCAGGTCAAGGCGCTGGCTGGCTAAGCAGCCCACCGAACCCGGCCGTCTCCCTCCCCTGAGAAGCGGCCGATAAAAAACCCGCCTTGCGCGGGTTTTTTCGTTGCTGGCGAGATCAGTCGCCGCGATCGATGTTCGGAGCCGCTCAATTCAGTGCAGCCAGCACCTCGTCGGGAATATCGGCATTGGTATAGACGTTCTGAACGTCGTCCAGATCTTCGAGATGATCGACCAGGGCGAGCACCTTTTCCGCTGCCTCCCGGTCGAGGGCGACTGTGGTCGAAGCGATCATGGTGACTTCGGCAACGTCGGCAACCAACCCGGCCGCCATCATCGCATCGCGGACCTGCGTGAACTCCTCCCAGGGAGTGAGCACATCGATGGAGCCGTCGTCATCGTTGGCGACCACGTCGTCCGCACCTGCCTCCAGCGCGGCTTCCATGACCTGCTCCTCGTCAGCGCCCGGCGCATAACTGAGCCGCCCCACCTTGCGAAACAGATAGGCCACCGAGCCGTCGGTGCCGAGGTTGCCGCCACGCTTGGCAAAGGCATGGCGGACATCGGATACCGTGCGATTGCGGTTATCGGTCATGCACTCCACCAGCACGGCGACACCGCCGGCGCCGTAGCCCTCGTAACTGACCTCTTCATAGTTGTCGCCTTCGCCGGCGCCAACACCTCTGGCGATGGCCTTGTCGATGGTGTCGCGCTTCATGTTGACCGCAAGCGCCTTGTCGATCACCGCCCGCAGGCGAGGGCTATCTTCAGGTGGGCCGCCCTCCCGGGCGGCCACCACGATCTCACGGATCAGCTTGGTAAAGATCTTGCCCCGCTTGGCATCCTGGGCTGCCTTGCGATGCTTGATATTGGCCCATTTACTGTGACCAGCCATGACACCTCCATTTCATCCGGGGATACCGCCGCCCCCGGCCTAAACCTCGACTTTTTCACGCAGACGGATGTTCAGCTCCCGCAACTGGGCGCTGGTGACGCTTCCCGGGGCGTCGGTGAGCAGGCAGTTGGCGGATTGGGTCTTGGGGAAAGCGATCACATCGCGAATGGAATCGCGGCCCAGCATCAGCATCACCAGCCGGTCTAGACCAAAAGCGAGACCGCCGTGGGGCGGGCAGCCGTATTTCAGCGCGTCGAGCAAAAAGCCGAATTTCTCCTGGGCCTCCTCATCGCTGATCCCCAACACCTTGAAGACCTCACGCTGCATCGCCTGGGAGTGGATGCGGATGGAACCGCCGCCAAGCTCGGTGCCATTGAGCACCATGTCGTAGGCCAGTGAAAGCGCCTGCGCAGGATTTGCCGCCAGTTCCTCGGTGGTGCAGGCGGGACGGGTAAAGGGGTGGTGCATGGCCGTCAGAGAGCCGTCGTCGTTCTCCTCGAACATCGGGAAGTCCACCACCCACAGCGGAGCCCACTCCCGGGTATAGAGATTCAGATCCGCGCCCAGTTTACAGCGCAGCGCCCCCAGCGAGTCGTTGACCACCTTGGCCTTGTCGGCGCCAAAAAATACCAGATCGCCCGTAGTGGCGCCCAGCCGCTCGATGATCGCCTTGCGCGCCTCCACCGGCAGGAATTTGACGATCGGCGACTGCAGGCCGTTTTCAAGATCGCCGACATCGTTGATCTTGATATAGGCCAACCCCTTGGCACCGTAGATACCGACGAATTGGGTGTAGGCATCGATCTGCTTGCGGGACAGCAGTTCATTGCCACCCTTGACCAGCATCGCGGCGACACGCCCCTTGCCGTCATTGGCCGGGCCCGAGAACACTTTGAAATCCACATCCTTGACCAGGTCACCGATCTCAACCAGTTCCAGCGGAATGCGCAGATCCGGCTTGTCGGAACCATAGCGCGCCATTGCTTCGGAAAACGGCATCCGCGGGAAATCGCCGAGGTCGACTCCCAGGGTAGCTGCGAACAGTTCGCGGATCATCTGCTCGGCAAGACCAGTGATCAACGCTTCATCGGCAAAGGAGAATTCGATGTCGACCTGGGTGAATTCCGGCTGGCGGTCGGCGCGCAGGTCTTCATCACGGAAACACTTCACGATCTGGAAGTAGCGGTCGACCCCGGACACCATCAGCAATTGCTTGAACAACTGGGGCGATTGGGGCAGCGCGAAAAATTTGCCGGGGTGGGTGCGGCTCGGCACCAGATAGTCCCGGGCGCCCTCCGGCGTGGCGCGGGTCAGCATCGGGGTCTCGACATCGAGAAACCCCTGAGCGGCGAGGAAATTGCGAATCACCGTGGTGACTTCGGAGCGAAACCGCAAACCGCGCATCATCTCGGCACGACGCAAATCCAGGTAGCGGTAGCGCAGGCGCACATCCTCACCCACCTGGATATGGTCGTCCAGTTGGAAAGGTGGCGTTTCCGAAGTGTTGAGAATGGTGATCTCGCGGCCATACACTTCGATTTCACCGGTCGCCATGTCAGGATTGACGGTGGCGGCCGTGCGGGCCCGCACCACACCCTTGATCTGCAGCACATACTCACTGCGCACCCGGTCGGCAACCGGGAAAAACTCGCCACAGTCGCTGTCGAAAACGATCTGGACGATCCCTTGCCGGTCGCGGAGGTCGACAAAAATCACTCCGCCGTGATCGCGCCGCCTGTCCACCCAGCCACACAGTGTAACTTCCTCGCCAACCGATGATGACCGCAGATCGCCGCAATAGCCTGTACGCATTTGATTGATTCCCGATTACTGTTGGAGTGCTGTGTTATCCGGCAGGGGCCGCGGCCTTGTCTGCCGACGAGGACCCGCCATCCGGTGTTTTGCCGCCGCTATCAGAGGCCGCACTCTGATCGCCTGCGAGGTTCTTCTTGTCGCCCGTCTTGAAGTCGGTTTCATACCAGCCACTGCCGCTGAGCCGAAAGGATGGGGCCGTGAGCAGCTTCTTGAGCTCACTCTTGCTGCAGGCAGGGCAATCCACCAGCGGCGGGTCACTGATTTTGCGCAGCGCTTCGAGCTCATGGTCACAGGCCTGGCACCGATAGGCATAGATCGGCATGGATCACATCCTCCAAACAAAATAGATAAGCGAACAGGATGGCCGGCTGGTGCCGGCAACAGGCACCACCACGGCCCTCAAAAAGCGGCCGATTATACCTCACTGTGGTGATGCCCTCCAGTGCGCCCCGAGCGAGCGGCCTGTCGGGTAAACACTGCCCCGGGGCGGGGCGCAGAGAGAGTGCTCGACAACCGCAGGCTGCCGTCCTCAGCCACCATAGCGCCCGGGAAAGCATTTTTTTGCGCCAAAAGTGCTTTTTCTGCTGGTTTTTTGTTGCCTGATAAGAGTTGATGCTATATATATGGCAGCGGCTGCTCCTGTATTTCCTGATTCCACAATAACAGGGGGGAGAATACAAGCCATCCCGGAATCCATACTCAACTCTGATCAGTTAAAAAGGGAAACCTCCTATGGCAAACACAAAAACACCCGCAAAAAAGCCAGCAGCTAAAGCCCCGGCCAAAAAAGCCCCGGCCGTGAAAGCAGCAGCTCCCAAGGCTGCCGCCGCCAAAGCGCCGGCGAAAAAGGCCGCTCCAATCAGCGAGAAGTACACCAAGACCCAGATCCTCAACGAGCTGACAGAAACCACGGGGCTGACCAAGAAACAAGTCAGCGGCGTGATTGACGGCCTGACCGACATCATCGACCGGCACATCAAGAAAAAAGGCGTGGGCGAATTCACCCTCCCCGGTCTGATCAAGATCAAAACCGTCAAGAAACCAGCCCGCAAGGCCCGCAAAGGAGTCAACCCCTTTACCGGCGAAGAGACCCTGTTCAAAGCCAAGCCGGCCAGCACCAGCGTCAAGATCCTGGCTCTCAAGAAACTCAAGGACATGGCCAACTGACCAGCGACCGCGACGAAAAACCCCAGCCACGGCTGGGGTTTTTCGTTGGCACACCGCGGGCGGCCATCAGGCGCCAGGGATGCCTACCGACCTGAACCCGCCGCCAGCCAGCATCGGCAACAGGTCCCCACGCAGTCGCGCCAGGGCTTGTTCGGCATATGCTGCCGGCGGCGCGGCCCCCCACACCGGGCGCGGCCACGCCTTGTCAGTGGTGTAGCGAGCGATATGGTGGACGTGGAGCTGCGCCACCACATTGCCAAGCGCAGCGACATTGAGCTTATCGGCGGCGAACACGTCCATCAGCACCTCGGACAACAGACAGGATTCATCGAGTAATTGCCGGCGATCAGCGACGGGCAACTGGTACAACTCGGTTATTGCCGGGCGCTGCGGCACCAGAATGAACCAGGGGTAATTGGCATCCCGGTTGAGCAGCAGCAGGGACAGCGGAAAACTGCCCAGGGTAATGCAGTCTTTGTCCAACTGCGGATCCAATTCAAACATCAGGTTCTCCTCTCTAGGTGCCCGTCCGATCACAGGCTCGCCGGCGACCAATGGATCAGGCACTATACCCGGCGTCGGCACCGACATAAAATACCCGCCCACACCCCAACCCGTGGTAGAGGAATCATGCGCGCCAGTCGTTTTTTGATCGCCACCCAGAAAGAAACCCCGGCGGATGCCGAAATCATCAGCCACCAACTGATGCTGCGCTCCGGCATGATCCGCAAGCTGGCGGCCGGCCTCTACACCTGGCTGCCCCTGGGATTGCGAGTGCTGCGCAAGGTGGAGAACATCGTCCGCGAGGAAATGGACAAATCAGGCGCCCTGGAAGTACTGATGCCGGTGGTGCAGCCCGCTGACCTCTGGGTGGAATCGCGTCGCTGGGAACAGTACGGCCCCGAACTGTTGCGCATCAGCGACCGCCACCAACGGGATTTCTGCCTCGGTCCCACTCACGAGGAAGTCATCACCGACCTGATCCGCAACGAAATTCACAGCTACAAACAGCTGCCAGCGAATTTCTATCAGATCCAGACCAAGTTCCGCGACGAGATTCGGCCCCGCTTCGGCGTGATGCGCGCCCGCGAATTCATTATGAAGGACGCCTATTCCTTCCATCTCGGCCAGCAAAGCCTGCAGGATACCTACGACCTGATGCACCGCACCTACTGTAATATCTTCACCCGGCTGGGGCTCGATTTCCGTCCGGTGCTGGCGGATACCGGCAGTATCGGCGGCAGTTTTTCCCATGAATTCCACGTGCTCGCCGATTCCGGCGAAGACGACATCGCCTTTTCGAGCACCGGCAGTTACGCCGCCAACATCGAAAAAGCCGAAGCCGTTCCCTCTGTGCAGACCGCTCCAGAACCCACCCAGGCGCTGACTGAAGTCGCCACGCCCGATGCCGGCACTATTGCTGAAGTGTGCGCCCTGCTCGGCCTCGAACCCGCGCAGACGGTGAAAACCCTGATCGTCCGCGGCGAGCACGACGGCAGCCTGGTGGCGCTGGTTATACGCGGCGATCACCAGCTCAATGAAATCAAGGCCGAAAAACTCGCTGGCGTGGCCGCGCCGCTGGTATTTGCCAGCGAAGCCGAGGTTCGTGCCGCGCTCGGCTGCGCGACAGGCTCCATCGGCCCGGTCAACCTGCAGATCCCGGTCATCATCGATCGCAGTGCGGCGGTGCTCGCGGATTTCACCTGTGGCGCCAATCGCGACGGCTGTCACCTCACCGGAGTCAACTGGCGGCGCGACTGCCCGCTGCCCCGCGTCGAGGATATCCGCAATGCGGTGACCGGCGACCCTAGCCCCGACGGCCATGGCAGCCTCGAAATCCGCCGCGGTATCGAGGTCGGGCACATTTTCCAGCTCGGCACCAAATACAGCGAAGCACTGGGCGCCAAAGTGCTCAACGAAGAGGGCAAGGAACAAACCATGATCATGGGCTGCTACGGTATCGGCGTCAGCCGTATCGTCGCCTCGGCCATCGAGCAGAATCACGATGCCAACGGGATCATCTGGCCCGACGCCATAGCACCGTTCCAGATCGCCATCGTGCCCGTCAATGCCCATAAATCCGATGCGGTGCGCAAGGCCTGCGATGATCTCTACGGCGACCTCAGGCGCGTCGGCTACGACGTGCTGCTGATGGATATCGAAAAAGGCCGCCTGGGCGCGATGCTCGCCGATATCGAGCTGATGGGCATTCCCCACCGGCTGGTGGTTGGCGATCGCGGGGTCGAGGCCAATACCGTGGAATACAAAGGGCGCCGCGACCAGGCATCCACCGATGTACCACTGACCCAGATCAACGACTTCCTGCTGGGCAAAATCCGCCCCGCAAAATGAGGGTGCTCGCCGCCGGCATCCGCCGCATCGCCTGTCCCCTGCTGCTCTGGGGGATGTTGGCACCGGTCGACGCCGGCGCCGCTGCCGCTCCTGGCGACAGTGTCGACGAGGAGTTGCTCGCCCTGCTGAAAACCACGGTCCTCGAAGCGGACAGCTTCGAGGACCGTTTCGACGCCGAAGTCTGGCTATTGGACAAATCCACGGAATTGGCCCGCTTCATCCCCGACAAGACCCAGCGCCTGGTGTTCCTGCGCAAGGTTCATCGCGAGGCCATCCGCGCGGGGCTCGCCCCCGAAGTGGTGCTCGCGGTGATCGAAGTGGAGAGCCGGTTCGACAGCTATGCTGTGTCCACCGCCGGCGCCCTCGGCCTGATGCAGGTGATGCCGTTCTGGAAAAACGAGATCGGCCGTCCCGACGACAACCTGATCAACACCGACATCAACCTGCGCTACGGTTGCACCATCCTCAAGTATTATCTCGACAAGGAAGAGGGGCGCCTCAGGGAAGCGCTGGCCCGCTACAACGGCAGCTACGGCCAGTACTGGTATCCCCGGCGTGTACTGCTGGCCTGGGAAAGCCGCTGGCGCTGACAGCCGCCCGCCGCCCGCTGCATCAGGGTAGACCATCAAACTCGTCGACACCCGGCTCCTTGACCTTTTGCATCAGGTCCTCGCGGCGGATTTTCAGCCACAGCAGGGCATTCACCGCCACGTAGATCGACGATATCGTGCCCCAGACCACGCCGATGATCAGCGCCAGGGCAAAATTGTGGATCAGCTCCCCGCCCCAATAGAACAGTGCGACCAGTACCAGCAAGGTGCTCAATGAGGTGTAGATGGTGCGCAACAGCACCTGCGTCAGGGACTCGTTGATCACCTGGATCGGATCGGCATCCCGGATCAGGCGGAAATTTTCCCGGATGCGGTCATAGACGATGATGGTGTCATTGAGGGAGTAGCCGATCACCGCCAGCATCGCCGCCAGCACGATGAGGTCGAACTCCAGTTCAAAATAGGAAAAGAAGCCCAGCACGATGATCATGTCGATGACCTGGCCGAGCACGGCCCCGATCGCAAACTTGTACTGAAAGCGCACCGAGACGTACAGCATGATCAGGCCGAACGCGACCAGGATACCCAGGCCGCCATCGTTGCGCAGCTCCTCGCCCACCTGTGGGCCGACGAACTCGATGCGGCGCACGCTCACTGTTTCGCCTTCGGCCGACAATGCCGCGACGATGCGCTGCTCGGTGCTCTTGTCGGGCTCCGCCTGGAACTTGATCAGCACATCCCGCTCGGAGCCAAAGTGCACCACCACCGGATTCTCGAACCCGGCGTCACCGAGCTGGCGGCGCACCACGCCGAGATCGGCGTCGCGATCGAAACCCACCTCGATCTGGGTACCGCCGGTAAAATCCAGGCCCATGACCATGCCCTTGGTGGCGAGGGACACCAGGGAGCCGATCACCAGAAGCAGGGTAAGCAGCGCGACCGGAATGCGCCACTTCATGTAGTTGATTACTTTCACTGTTGTCATGACCGGCACCTAGATCCAGAGTTTTTGCAGGTTGCGACCGCCGAAGCACAGATTCACCAGCGCGCGGGTTCCCGTCAGCGCGGTAAACATCGAGGTCAGAATTCCGATACTGAGCACCACCGCGAAGCCCTGCACGGGGCCCGAACCGATGGCATACAGAATCACCCCGACGATGAGCGTGGTCAGGTTGGCGTCGACGATGGACACATAAGCCCGGTCATACCCGGCATGAATCGCCATTTGCGGCGACAGGCCCGCCTTCAGCTCTTCCTTGATGCGGGAAAAGATCAGCACGTTGGCGTCCACCGCCATCCCCAGGGTCAGCACGATGCCGGCGATGCCCGGCAGAGTGAGGGTCGCACCCAGGATCGACATGATGCTGACCAGCAGCACCAGGTTGAAGCCCAGGGCGAGGTTGGCGAAGATCCCGAACACCTTGTACACAATCAGCATGAAGATCACCACCATGGTGGTGCCGATGATGACCGAATCGATGCCCATCTTGATATTCTCGGCCCCCAGCGAAGGTCCGATGGTGCGCTCCTGCACGAAATACATGGGCGCGGCAAGCCCGCCGGCACGCAGCAACAGGGCAAGCTCCGACGCCTCCGCGGGGCTGCTCAGGCCGGTGATGCGGAATTGCACGCCGAGCGCGCTGCGCACCGTGGCGAGACTGATGATCTTGCGATCCTCCACCTGGGAAACCTCGACCTCCTGCTCGCCCTGGGCATTGACCACCGGGCGCTCCACCTGGCGAGTCTCGATGAACAGCACCCCCAGCCGGCGCCCGACACCCTTGCGAGTGGCGTAGTTCATCTCCCGGCCGCCAGCGCTGTCGAGGCTGATGTTCACCTGCGGCATGCCGTTCTCATCGAAACCGCTGGAGGCATTGTTGACCTGGTCGCCGGTAATGATCACCTGTTTTTCCAGCCAGGCGGTGCGAGGCGCGGAGTTGGGATCCTTGAACTCGAACTCCTCGCGGGGCAGAGTCTTGCCCGGTTCGGCCTCGAAGCGGAACTCCAGGTTGGCGGTCTTGCCGATGATCCGCTTGGCGGCGGCGGTATCCTGCACGCCGGGCAGCTCGACCACGATCCGGTTGCGGCCCTGGCGCTGGACGATCGGCTCGGACACGCCGAGCTCGTTTACCCGGTTGCGCAACGTCGTCAGGTTCTGGCTGACGGCGTAGTCTTCCTTTTCCTTGATCAGGGTATCGAGCACCGTGAGCCTGAGCAGGTAACGGCCATCCTGCTCGGTCATCTCGCGCGCGAAATCCCGGAAGTCCCGGCGCACGATCTCCGCCGCGGTATCGCGCCACTCCTTGTTGGCGAACACCGCCACCACCGCGTATCCCTCTTCCCGCAGTGCGCTGTAGCGCGCTCCGCCTTCCCGGAAGGCGCGCTTCAGTTCGTTGACCTGGGTCTCGAGATGATTGGCAACGACCTTGTCGGTGTCCACCTGCAGCAGAAAGTGCACGCCGCCGCTGAGATCGAGGCCAAGTTTCATGGGCTCGGCGCCGAGGGCGCGGAGCCAGGCCGGGGTGGTGGGCGCGAGGTTGAGCGCGATGACATAATCGGACCCCAGCTCCCGCAGTAACAACTCGCGGGCCCGAAGCTGGTCCTCCGGGCTGTGAAGGCGGATCATGGCGTCGGTGGCGGAAAATTCGTCGCCAAAATATGCCACGCCCTCCCGGGCCAGCGCGGTCCTGACCCGATCCATCAGCGCCTGGTCGATTTCGAGAGCACTGCTCTGCCCGGTGATCTGCACCGCGGGGTCGGGAGCGAACAGGTTGGGCGCGGAATACACCAGACCGACAATAAAGATCGCCAGGATCAACAGGTAGCGCCAAAGCGGGTAACGATTCATGGCATGGGCTCTTGGGACAATAAAAGCGCATCATTATAGGGGAAGAACAGCATGCGACATAGGGCAATCGGCGACCGCCGCCAGCCCCGTGAGGCGCAAGAAAACTCTTGGCAGCGGGAAAGTTTACGTTACTCTATGATATAGGGGCGGGCCGGAAATGCTGGCTCCCGAACCTGCGGGCCGGGGCCCGCAACGTATCGAGGCAGCGACAACAACAATAGAGGACTTCACTATGTTGAAAGAATTCAAGACCTTCGCCATGCGTGGCAATGTGGTGGATATGGCCGTCGGGATCATCATCGGCGGCGCTTTCGGCACCATTGTCTCCAGTCTCGTCGACGACGTGCTGATGCCACCCATCGGGCTGCTGCTGGGCGGCGTGGATTTTTCCGACCTTTTCGTCACCCTCAAGGATGGCGCAGCGCTCGCCGGCCCCTATGAAACACTCGCCGGCGCCAAGTCCGCCGGGGCGGTGACTCTCAACTACGGCCTGTTCATCAATTCTCTGGTGAGCTTTCTGATCGTGGCCTTCGCGGTGTTTTTGTTGATCAAGGCGATCAATCGCCTGCAGCGGCAAGCGCCCGCGCCTGAAGGCGTACCCACCACCAAGGACTGCACCTTCTGCTTCACCACCATCCCCATCCAGGCCACCCGCTGCCCCCACTGCACCTCCACGCTCGGCTGACCCCGAGCCGCCGGCAACCGCCAGCCGGAACACCCTTTCCGGTTGGCGGCGTCCGCCGGCAGGTCGCCCCCCGACGTTTCACCTCCGACTCGTCTAACCCCGATAGCGGCGATAGAACTCGGCGGCGAAATCCTCGAACCGCGCGGCCGCTATGGCGGCGCGGATATCGGCCATCAGGCGCTGGTAAAAACGCAGGTTGTGGATGGTGTTGAGCTGGGCGCCGAGCATCTCGCCACAGCGGTCCAGGTGGTGCAGGTAGGCGCGACTGAAATTGCCGCAGGTATGGCAGTCGCAATCGGCATCCAGCGGCCCGGTATCGTGGCGATGCACCGCATTGCGGATTTTCACCACGCCGGAGCTGGTGAACAGATATCCGTTGCGGGCATTGCGGGTGGGCAGTACGCAGTCGAACATATCGATGCCGCGCCGCACCGCCTCGATGATGTCACCCGGCTTGCCCACCCCCATCAGGTAGCGGGGCCGGTCCGCAGGCAGCTCGTCGCCGATGGCGTCGAGGATACGGACCATGTCCTCCTTGGGCTCGCCGACCGACAGTCCGCCAATGGCGTAGCCGTCGAAGCCGATACCTTCGAGGGCCGCCAGGGATTGCCGGCGCAGGTCTTCATACATCCCGCCCTGGACGATGCCGAACAATGCCGACCGGCTGTTGCCGTGGGCCGCCTTGCTGCGCGCCGCCCAGCGCAGGGAAAGCTCCATGGAGAGCTTCGACTCCTCCCACGTCGCCGGGTAAGGCGTGCATTCATCGAAGATCATCACGATATCGGAGCCCAGCGAGCGCTGCACGCCAATGGATGTCTCAGGCCCCATGAATACCTTGCTGCCGTCGATGGGCGACTGGAACGTTACGCCCTGCTCGGTAATCTTGCGCATGGCGCCGAGGCTGAACACCTGAAAACCACCGGAATCGGTGAGAATCGGCCCCGGCCACTGCATGAAATCGTGGAGATCGCCATGGGCCTCGATCACCTCGGTGCCAGGGCGCAGCATGAGGTGGAAGGTATTGCCAAGCACGATCTGGGCACCGATAGCCGCCACGTCGCGAGGAAGCATGGCCTTCACCGTGCCATAGGTGCCAACAGGCATGAATGCCGGTGTTTCAACCACCCCGCGCGGAAACGCGAGACGCCCCCGGCGCGCCTTGCCGTCACGGGTGTCGAGCTGGAAATCCATGAAACAGTGGCGGCCGGTGGCAGTGGTCATGCGATACTTCCTTCAAAGACTTCCCCGAGCTGCACCTCGTGGGCGCCGGGATCCCGGGTGAGAAACATGGCATCGCCATAGCTGAAAAAACGGTATTGATGCTCCACTGCCTGCCGGTAGGCGGTCATCACCGAGCCGTAGCCGGCAAAGGCGCACACCAGCATCAACAACGTGGATTCGGGCAAGTGGAAGTTGGTGACCAGCGCATCGACAATCCGGAACGAATAACCGGGATAGATGAAAATATCCGTCTCGCCACGCAGCGGTTGCATGACACCGGACGCGCCCGCGGTCTCCAGGCAGCGCACAGAGGTAGTCCCCACCGCGATCACCCGGTTGCCCGCGGCGCGTGTTTCCTCCACCCGGCGGCACAGCTCCTCGCTGACATCGATAATCTCGGCGTGCATCCGGTGCTCGCGGATATCATCCACCCGTACCGGCTGGAACGTCCCGGCCCCCACGTGCAGAGTGACATAGCCGATTTCCACACCCCTGGCCTGCAACTGGGCGAGCAGTTCCTCGTCGAAATGCAGCCCGGCGGTGGGCGCCGCCACCGCGCCCGGCTCCCGGGCGTAGACAGTCTGGTAGCGCTCCCGATCCTGAACATCATCGGGCCGGTCGATATAGGGGGGCAGCGGCATGTGGCCGATGCGCTCCAGCACTTCCAGCATTTCGGCAGCGGCAAACGTCACTTCGAACAGATCGTCCCGCCGGCCGGTCACCAAAGCGCTGACACCCTCGTCAAACAGCAACCTGGTGCCCGCCCTCGGCGCCTTGCCGGCGCGGATATGGGCCAGCACCCGGTGCTCATCGAGCAGGCGCTCGACCAGCAACTCCACTTTGCCACCGGTCTCCTTGCGGCCGAGCAGTCGCGCGGGGATCACCCGTGTGTCATTGAACACCATCAGGTCGCCGGGGCGCACCAGTTCGAGAATATCGGGGAACTGGCGATGGCAAATCTCGCCGCTGACCCCATCCACGGTCAGCAGCCGGCTCCCCCGCCGCTCGGCGGTGGGCTGGCGGGCAATCAACGAATCCGGCAAAAAGTATTTGAACAGTTCGGTGCGCATGGCAGGCCCGTTGGCGCTGGTCCAAAGGGTGGCAAGGTTACCGGATTACGGGCCGGCGACCAAGGCCCTGGCGCGACCCATTCCAGTTGACCGGGGAACGACCACTGTTATAATGCCGGGCCTTCGCGGTTTACGGTGTTACCGGCTTCCGCGGCCCCTTGCCAGAGTGGCGAAATTGGTAGACGCAGCGGATTCAAAATCCGCCGGGGTAAAACCCGTACCGGTTCGAGTCCGGTCTCTGGTACCACTTAGACAGACGGTTCCCGTCCCGGGCTAATCCCTGCCGGCCCAGCGGGCAATCTTGCCTCCCCAGCCATCTGCCTGCGCAAGTCTCCAAGCCGCATTGCTCAATCGACAGCCGGCTCCGGGAATTTCATTTGGCTGCCGGTTTTGATACATTGTTCGGCTTCCCCTGGCTTTTCCGTTCCCGGCGCCAGTTCCCACGATCCACCACAAGATTTCGCCGTGCCCAGCATTCGTTCACCTGGCTCCCCCTCCGTCTACCGCCAACCAGGCTTCCTGCCGTTCCTCGTCAGCCGCGTGCTGGCCATGTTCGCAGTGCAGATCCTGGCCGTGGTGGTAGCCTGGCAGGTTTACGACATCACCCGCGACCCGCTGTCGCTGGCCTATGTCGGCCTGGCTCAGTTCATCCCGATGCTGCTGCTATTGATGCCGGCCGGCGACCTGATCGACCGCTATGACCGCAAGTCGATTCTGGCCCTCAGCTGGGGCCTCGATGCACTCTGTGCCGCCGCCCTGCTCTGGCTGTCGCTGCGCGAAACGCCGGAGGTGACCGCGATCTACGCAGTACTGGTGGTGTACGGGTGCGCCCGGGCGTTCACCGGACCGGCTCTGCAAAGCCTGTTGCCGCAGATCGTACCGCGCGAACAGCTGGCGGCGGCCCTTGCCGCCAACAGCATGATCGTGCGCGGTTCGACGGTTGCCGGTCCGGCGCTCGGCGGCGGCTTGTACGCCCTTGGGGGTGGAGGGCTGACCTATGCGGTTTGCCTCGGCTGCTTCCTGTCCGGGGTACTGATGCTGTCGCTGGTACCGGTGCGCTATGCCGAGAAAATGCGGGTCCTGGAAACGACCGTGTGGCGGCGCTTTGTCGCCGGCATCCACTTCATCCGCAGCCGGCCGATCATTCTCGGCACCATTTCCCTGGACCTGTTCGCCGTACTGCTCGGCGGCGTGGTGGCACTGCTGCCGATCTATGCCCAGGAAGTATTGGAAGTCGGCCCGGCCGGACTGGGTATCCTGCGCAGCGCCATGGCCATCGGCGAGGTCACGGTCGGGCTTTATCTCAGCCTGCGCCCATTCAACCGCCATGTCGGGCTGGTAATGTTCGCGGCCGTGGCAATCTTTGGCCTGGCCAATCTGGTGTTCGCCCTGTCCACACTGTTCTGGCTGTCGTTCACCGCGCTGCTGATAGCAGGCGCGGCCGACATGGTGAGCATGTATATCCGCTCCTCGCTGGTCCAGTTTTCCACCCCGGATATCATGCGTGGCCGCGTCAATGCAGTGAATATGCTCTTTATCGGGTCGTCCAACGAGCTCGGCGAGTTCCGGGCCGGCACCAGTGCCGCCTGGTTTGGCGCCGTGCCGGCGGCTTTGCTGGGCAGCCTGTGCACCCTCGGTGTGGTCGGCGGCTGGATGTGGGGCTTCAAGAGCCTGCGCCGGGTGAACCGTTTTGAGGACGCGTCACCGGACAGTTGACCACCCTGCGCCAGCCCATATCGCAGGCCCGGCGCCGATGAGCCACAGATTGGCCTGCGCAAGCTGCGCGGCCATCCCGGTCCGCCGCAGCCCGAATGCACTCTAGTGGGCGTTCTGTACGGCGCCGGCCTCGGCGGCCTGGGCATTGGCGTTGGCTACCGCCTGCTGGAACAGGGCATCAAAGTTGATCGGCGGCAACATCAGCGCCGGGAAGCTGCCTTTGTTGATAACGTTGTCGACCGTTTCCCGGACATAGGGGAACAGGATATTTGGGCAGTGGGTATTGAGCACAGCGGCCAATTGCTGTTCGTTGAGCCCGCTGGTAAAGAACAGGCCGGCCTGTTTGACTTCCACCAGGTACAGCGTCTCGTTGTCATCCTTCACCGTGATGGTGATATCGAGCACGACTTCGTAGTGACTGTCATCGAGCTTGGTGATCCGGGTGGCAAGATCCTGGTTGACCTTGGGCTGCCATTGGCGGGTAAAGGCACGGGCGCCCATCGGCGACTCGAACGACAGGTCCTTGAGGTAGATCCGCTGCAGAGAGAACTCCACTTTGTTTTCGCTGTTCTCGGCTGCCGCCGCAGTTTCGTTTGCTTGTTCTGTCATGTCTCAAAACCTTTTATGTTGTGACTGTATGTGTCTGTCTGTAGTGACGAGTACCCACCGCCTTTAGTGGTGGTTGGCACCCCTGAATTCAAGTGGCATCAGCGGCTTTTGATCAGCGGCAGGCCCTGCCCGCTCCACTCCGTCATCCCGCCTTGCAGGCGGAGCACCTGGAAGCCCGCCTTGCGCAGTTTTTTGCCCGCGGTACCGGCCTGTTGGCCCAGCTTGTCGGCAACCACCAGCTGTTTATCGCGGTACTTGTCGAGCTCGGCGAGACGCGCATCGAGCTTGGCAAAGGGGATGTTGATGGCCCCCGTGACATGCCCTTCGTTGAATTCCTTGCCTTCGCGCACGTCGAGCAACACACCCTCGCCACTGTTCATCAGGCGGGTGAGCTCGTTGGTGGAGATCGGCTTGCCCCCCTTGATACGCTCGCTGAACGCGAATACGTAGATCAACAACACCAGGATACTGACCAGAATCCACTGTTCGCTGATAAATATGAAAAAATCCACGTCTGACCTCTCGGTTGCCGGGTGCGCTAGATGTAGCGCACTTCTTCGATCTCGTATTCCACCGGGCCCGACGGGGTGTTGATGACCACCACGTCGCCGACTTCCTTGCCGATCAGCCCGCGCGCGATGGGCGACTGGTAGGAGATCTTGCCGGCTTTGATATCCGCTTCATCGTCGCCGACGATCTGATAGGTCCTGGCTTCCTCGGACTCGGTATCGAGGATCGACACGGTGGTGCCAAAAATCACCTTGTCGGACTCGGCAATCTTGGTGATGTCGATGATCTGGGCATGGCTGAGCTTGCCTTCGATCTCCTGAATGCGCCCCTCGGCGAAACTCTGCTGTTCCCGGGCAGCATGGTACTCGGCGTTTTCCTTGAGGTCGCCGTGCTCACGGGCCTCGGCAATGGCCTGGATAATGCGCGGGCGCTCGACCTTTTTCAACTGTTCGAGTTCCTGGCGGAGCCGCTCGGCGCCTTCGGCGGTCATCGGTATCTTATTCATGACGCATGGTCTCATGTAATTCCTGGAGTTTGCGGACCTTGAACTCCTTGCCATGGGCGAGTGCCTGGCACACGGCATTGCCGCCGGCAAGGGTGGTGGTGTAGTAAACTCCATTGGATTCCGCGGTGGAACGAATGGTCGAGGAGTCGGCGATCGCCTGCCGGCCCTCGGTGGTATTGAGGATCAGCTGCACCTTGCCGTTCTTGATCATGTCGACGATATGGGGGCGGCCTTCCTTCACCTTGTTGACCACTTCCACCTCGAGACCGGCGCCGCGCAATATCTCGGCGGTGCCGCGGGTCGCCACCAGCGAGAAGCCGCGCTGGTGAAGCTGGCGGCCCACTTCGGCCACGCCGGGCTTGTCCTGCTCACGAACACTGATGAAGGCCGTCCCCTTCAATGGCAGCTCGTCACTGGCACCGAGCTGAGCCTTGGCGTAGGCCTCGGCAAAGGTATCGCCGACACCCATCACTTCGCCGGTGGACTTCATTTCGGGGCCGAGGATCGGGTCGATGCCGGGGAACTTGTTGAACGGGAACACCGCTTCCTTGACACTGAAGTAGCCGGGCACAACCTCGCGGGTAAAGTTCTGTTCCTCGAGGGTTTTGCCCGCCATGCAGCGGGCCGCGATCTTGGCCAGGGAGATGCCGATGCATTTCGACACGAAAGGCACGGTGCGGGACGCCCGCGGATTGACCTCGATCACATAGGTCTTGCCGTCCTGCCAGGCGAGCTGGACGTTCATCAACCCCTTGACCTCGAGCTCCACGGCCATCTGCCGGACGATCTCCCGCATCTCGTCCTGGATCGCCGCGGGCAGGCTGTAGGGTGGCAGCGAACAAGCCGAATCGCCGGAGTGGATACCGGCCTGCTCGATGTGCTGCATGATGGCGCCGATCACCACCTGTCGGCCATCGGACACCGCATCGATATCGACTTCGATGGCCGCGGACAGGAAGTAATCGAGCAGGACCGGGGAGTCTTCCGAGACCTGTACCGCCTCGCGCATGTAACGCAGCAACTCGTCCTCGCCATAGACGATTTCCATCGCCCGGCCGCCGAGCACGTAGGAGGGCCTCACCACCAGCGGATAGCCGATTTCGCGGGCCTTTTCGAGAGCCGCGTCGGCGGAGCGCACGGTGGCGTTGGGCGGTTGGAGCAGGCCCAGCTTGTCGATCATCTGCTGGAAGCGTTCGCGATCTTCGGCGCGATCGATGGCGTCCGGGCTGGTGCCGATGATCGGCACGCCGGCGGCCTCCAGCGCGCGCGCCAATTTGAGGGGCGTCTGGCCGCCGAACTGGACGATCACCCCCACCGGTTTCTCGAGCTGGACGATTTCGAGCACATCTTCCAGCGTCACCGGCTCGAAGTAGAGGCGGTCGGAAGTGTCGTAGTCGGTGGACACGGTCTCGGGGTTGCAGTTGACCATGATCGTTTCATAGCCATCCTCGCGCATCGCCAGGGCGGCGTGCACGCAGCAGTAATCGAACTCGATGCCCTGGCCGATACGGTTGGGGCCACCGCCCAGCACCAGGATTTTTTCCCGGTCACTGGGATTGGCCTCGCATTCTTCCTCGTAGGTAGAGTACATGTAGGCAGTGGCGGTGGCGAACTCGGCGGCGCAGGTGTCCACCCGCTTGTACACCGGGCGCAGGTTTTCGGCGTGGCGGCGCTGGCGCACCGCCGACTCGCTGGTGCCGAGCAGCGCGGCCAGGCGCCGATCGGCAAAGCCTTTGCGCTTCAGGCCGTAGAGGCGGTGGCGATCGAGATCGGCGAGCGCCAGTCCCGCCAGGTTGTTCTCCTCTTCCACCAGATCCAGAATCTGGGCCAGGAACCAGGGGTCGATATTGGTGATACGGTTGACTTCCTCCAGATCCATGCCGGCGCGGAAGGCGTCGGCAACAAACCAGATGCGCTCCGATCCCGCCTCGGCGATTTCCTCGCGAATGATGCCCATGGCGCCATCGCTGCCTGGCGCCACTCGGGGGTCCAGTCCGGACACACCCACTTCCAGCCCGCGCAGGGCCTTTTGCAGGGATTCCTGGAACGTGCGGCCGATGGCCATCACTTCGCCCACGGATTTCATCTGGGTGGTGAGCTTGGCATTGGCGGTGGCGAATTTTTCGAAGGCGAAACGCGGCACCTTGGTGACCACATAATCGATGCTGGGCTCGAAGGACGCCGGGGTGGCGCCGCCGGTGATCTCGTTCTGCAGTTCATCGAGCGTGTAGCCCACCGCCAGCTTGGCGGCGACCTTGGCGATGGGGAAGCCGGTGGCCTTGGAGGCCAGCGCCGAGGAGCGGGACACCCGGGGATTCATCTCGATCACCACCAGGCGGCCATCGGCGGGATTGACCGCGAACTGGACGTTGGAGCCGCCGGTCTCGACACCGATCTCCCGCAACACCTTGATCGAGGCGTCGCGCATGATCTGGTATTCCTTGTCGGTCAGCGTCTGGGCCGGTGCCACGGTGATCGAATCGCCGGTGTGAATGCCCATCGGGTCGAGGTTTTCGATGGAGCAAACGATGATGCAATTGTCGTTGCGGTCCCGCACCACCTCCATTTCATACTCTTTCCAACCGATCAGGGACTCGTCGATCAACAGCTCCTTGGTCGGCGACAGGTCGAGCCCGCGCTTACATATTTCCTCGAACTCTTCGCGGTTGTAGGCGATGCCGCCGCCGGAACCACCCATGGTGAAGGACGGGCGGATGATACAGGGATAGCCGAACTGGTCCGGCACCTGAAGGGCCTCCTCCAGGCTGTGCACGATCACCGCGCGGGGCGTTTCAAGACCAATGGCTTTCATCGCCTTGTCGAACCGTTCACGGTCCTCCGCCTTGTCGATGGCGTCCTGGTCGGCACCGATCATCTTCACCCCGAATTTGCCCAGCACCCCTTCACGAGCGAGGTCCAGTGCACAGTTCAGGGCTGTCTGGCCACCCATGGTGGGCAGCAGGGCGTCGGGGCGCTCTTTCTCGATGATCGCGGCGACCGTGCGCCACTCCACCGGCTCGATATAGGTGGCATCCGCCATCGACGGATCGGTCATGATAGTGGCCGGGTTCGAGTTCACCAGAATGACTCGATAGCCCTCTTCCCGCAGGGCCTTGCATGCCTGGGCGCCGGAGTAATCGAATTCACAGGCCTGGCCGATGACGATGGGCCCGGCGCCTAGGATGAGGATGCTTTTAATGTCTGTGCGTTTGGGCATTTCGTATAACCGTCAGAGTTCGTGCCTTGTAGCTTGGGGCCTGGTGTCGGATGCCTGACGCCAGACGCTTTGGGTGGCTTCGCCGCCAGTAGCCGCTGCTCTTGCTTTGGCGCCGGACGCCCGGCGTCGAACGCCCGGCCAAAGACATCGGCCGGGCGCGGGGTTCACGCCGCGCTCACGCGGGCCTCCATCAGCTCGATGAAATGGCGGAACAGCGGCGCGACGTCCCTGGGGCCCGGACTCGCCTCCGGGTGCCCCTGGAAGCTGAAGGCCGGGCAATCGGTGCGCTCGATCCCCTGCAGGGTGCCGTCGAACAGCGAGCGGTGGGTTGCGCGGAGATTGGCGGGCAGAGTCGCCTCGTCGACGGCAAAGCCGTGATTCTGGCTGGTGATCATTACCGACTGATCCGCCAGGTTCTGCACTGGATGGTTGCCGCCGTGATGGCCAAATTTCATCTTCAGGGTTTTGCTCCCGGATGCCAGGGCCAGCAGCTGATGGCCAAGACAGATGCCGAATACCGGGATGCCCGTTTCCAGGAACGTGCGAATGGCGCTGATGGCATAGTCGCAGGGTTCCGGGTCGCCGGGGCCGTTGGACAGGAAGATGCCGTCCGGATCCATCGCCAGGACATCGCTGGCTGGCGTCTGCGCCGGCACCACCGTCAACTCGCAGCCGTGGTCGACGAGAATGCGCAGGATATTGCGCTTGACGCCATAGTCGTAGGCCACCACCTTGAAGCGGCTTCCTTCGCGCCGGCCAAAGCCTTGGCCAAGCTCCCAGGAGCCTTCATTCCACGAGTAGGGCTCTGTGACGCTCACCTCCTTGGCGAGATCGACACCCTTGAGCCCGGGAAAGGCCCGGGCCAGTTCCAGGGCCTTGGCTTCGTCGATATCTCCAGCCATAAGACAGCCGTTCTGGGTGCCCTTTTCGCGAAGCAGCCGGGTCAGCTTGCGGGTGTCGATATCCGCGATGCCGACGATATTGCGCTCCTTCAGGTAGCTGTCGAGATTCTGCGTACTGCGGAAGTTGCTGACCAGCAGCGGCAGGTCGCGGATGACGAGACCGGCGGCCCAGATGGCCCGCGATTCCTCATCTTCAGGATTGACACCGACATTGCCGATATGGGGATAAGTGAGAGTGATGATCTGGCGGGCATAGGACGGATCGGTGAGAATCTCCTGGTAGCCAGTCATGGATGTATTAAATACGACTTCGCCACTGGAGGCACCCTCGGCACCAATGGCTGTACCCCGGAAAACAGTGCCCTCTTCAAGCACCAGCAGAGCGGGCCGACGATGATCGGATTTCAATACATACTCCTCTCGTTGGGATACGGAACAAAAGCAGGCTCGACAACGCTGGCGTCAGCTTCGGGATGACAAAATCAAGTTGCAAAAAAGCGAGATGAATGCCTGGATTCATCTCGCTTTTATGAAATATTGGATCATCTGCCTCTCTTGGGGGTTCAGGCTCTGCTGACCGGCGAAACCTGAGGCGGGATTGTAGGGGATAGCCCACGGCCTGTCCAGCCAAATCCACCCCCGGGGAGGCCGCCCGCCCAAGATTGGTGCGGGTTATTTGAGCCCCAGCACATCCTGCATGTCATAGCGCCCCGCCGGTCGCCCGGCCAGCCAGTGGGCGGCGCGCACCGCGCCGCGGGCAAAGGACATGCGGCTCGACGCCTTGTGGGTGATCTCGACCCGCTCGCCATCGGCGGCGAAGGTCACCGTGTGGTCGCCGACGATATCCCCGGCGCGCACGGTGGCGAAGCCGATGGTCTCCCGCTGGCGGGCCCCGGTCTGGCCCTCCCGGCCGTACACCGCCACCTGCTTGAGGTCACGGCCGAGGGCACCGGCCACCACCTCGCCCATGCTCAGGGCAGTGCCGGAAGGGGCGTCGATCTTGTGGCGGTGGTGAGCCTCATAGATTTCGATATCGACGTCGCCCCCCAGCACCCGCGCCGCCATGTCCAGCAGTTTGAAACACAGGTTGACGCCGGTGCTGAAATTGGAGGCCTGGCAGATCGCCGCAGTGGCGATGGCGTCGGCAATCACCGCCTTCTGCTCGTCGTTGAAGCCGGTGGTGCCCAGTACCAGCTTCTTGCCATGTGCGGCGCACAGCCGCACATTGGCCACCGACGCCGCGGGCACCGTGAAGTCGATCAGGACGTCGAAATGATCGACAACCGCGGCCAGATCCCCGGCGATGGTCACGCCATTGCGGCCGATGCCCGCCAGTTCGCCGGCATCGGCGCCCACCAGGGAACTGTCGGGCCGTTCCAGGGCGGCCGCCAGCTCCACGCCGGGATGACTGGCGATGGCCTCGATAAGGGTCTTGCCCATGCGGCCGGCGGCACCGGTGACGGCGATTCTGATCATGGTGATTCCTTTGTCTGCTGAGACTGCCCGGGTAAAACGGAAAACGCCTATATTGTAAATCCGTCGAAGAACTTTTTGACGCCCTCGAACCAGCTTGTCTGCCGCGGCGAGTTTCTGCCACCCTCGAGATCGGCCTGGAAGCCGCGCAGCAGTTCCTTCTGGCGGCCGCTGAGATTGACCGGGGTTTCGACCACCACCCGGCACAGCAGATCTCCCGGACCGCCACCCCGGACGCTGCTCACACCCTTGGCCCGCAGGCGGAACAGGCGACCGGTCTGGGTCTCCGGCGGCACCTTGAGCTTGACCTTGCCGCCGAGGGTCGGCACCTCCAACTCGCCGCCGAGCGCGGCATCGACGAAACTGATCGGCACTTCACAGTACAGGTTGCGGCCATCCCGCTGGAATATCTCGTGCTCGCGCACCATGATCTGGACATAGAGGTCGCCGGGAGGGCCGCCGGCCGGACCGGCTTCGCCCTCGCCGGACAGGCGGATGCGGTCGCCGTTGTCGACGCCGGCCGGGACCTTCACCGACAGCGTCTTGGCCTCTTCGCGCACGCCGCGGCCATGGCACTTGGTGCAGGGATCGCTGATCAGCACGCCGCGGCCACGGCACTTGGGACAGGTCTGCTGGACCTGGAAGAAACCCTGGGACATCCGCACCTGGCCGACGCCGCCACAAGTGCCACAGGTCAGCGGCGTGGAGCCTTTTCTGGCGCCCGAGCCGTCACATTCCTCGCAGTGCACCAGGGTGGGCACACGGATGGTCGCGGTGGTGCCGCGCACCGCATCCTCGAGATCGAGCTCGAGATCGTAGCGCAGATCGGAACCCCTGGCCGGACCACCCCGGCCGCGACCACCGCCACCAAAGATGTCGCCGAAGACATCGCCGAAGATATCGCTGAAGTTACCGAACCCGCCACCGGCCCCGCCGTTGCCGGACACCGCATCGTGGCCGAAGCGGTCGTAGGCCGCGCGCTTTTCGGCATCGGACAGGATTTCATAGGCTTCGGTGGCCTCCTTGAACTTGTCCTCGGCGTCCTTGTCGTCCGAATTGCGATCCGGGTGGAACTTCATCGCCACCCGCCGATAGGCTTTCTTGATATCCGCCTCGGAGGCGTCGCGTGCGACGCCCAGTATGTCGTAGTAATCCCGCTTGGCCATGGTTTCCGAAATCCGTTGTTATCACTCTCGCGCTATAGCGCAAACGCGGGACGGTCGACCGGGGACACTCCCGGCAGAACCTCCCGCGCAGCGTAAAAAAAATCACGGCGAAGCCGGGGCTCCGCCGCACCACTTATTTTTTGTCGGCGTCCTTCACTTCCTCGAACTCGGCGTCGACCACATCGTCACCCGGCGCGGTGTTGTCAGCGGCTCCGGGCTCCGCCTGCTGAGCCTGTTCCGCGTAGAGTGTCTGCGCCAGGTTGGCCGAAGCTTCGGAAAGTTTCGCCGTCGCCGCCTCGATGGCGTCCTTGTCGTCGCCCTTGACGGCTTCCTCGACATCCTTGATGGCCGCCTCGATCGCGGTCTTTTCCGCCTCGCTGGCCTTGTCGCCGGCTTCCGTCAGGGTCTTGCGCGCCGCATGGGCGAGGCCGTCGGCAGCGTTCCGGGCCTGGACCAGCTCCTCGAACTTCTTGTCGTCGGCGGCGTGGGCCTCGGCGTCGCGGACCATTTGCTCGATCTCGTCATCGTTGAGGCCAGAGGAGGCCTTGATGACGATGGATTGCTCCTTGCCGGTAGCCTTGTCCTTGGCGGAGACGTGGAGGATACCGTTGGCGTCGATGTTGAAGGTCACTTCGATCTGCGGCATGCCGCGGGGCGCCGGCGGGATATCCGCCAGGTCGAACCGGCCCAGGGACTTGTTCTGGGACGCCTGCTTGCGCTCACCCTGCACCACGTGAATGGTCACCGCGGTCTGGTTGTCGTCGGCGGTGGAGAACACCTGGGACTTCTTGGTCGGGATGGTGGTGTTCTTCTCGATCAACGGCGTGGCGACGCCACCCATGGTCTCGATGCCGAGGGACAGTGGCGTCACGTCGAGCAGCAGCACGTCCTTCACGTCGCCGGACAGCACCGCGCCCTGGATGGCGGCGCCCACGGCTACCGCCTCGTCGGGGTTGACGTCCTTGCGGGGCTCCTTGCCAAAGAAGTCGGAGACCTTGGTCTGCACCAGGGGCATCCGCGTCTGGCCGCCGACGAGGATGATCTCATCGATCTGGCTGGCGGACTTGCCGGCATCCTTGAGGGCGATCTTGACCGGCTCCAGGGAGCGGTTGACCAGATCCTCGACCAGCGATTCCAGCTTGGAGCGGGTCAGCTTGACCACCAGGTGCTTGGGACCAGTGGCGTCAGCGGTGATATACGGCAGGTTGACCTCGGTCTGCTGGCTGGAGGACAGCTCGATCTTGGCCTTCTCGGCGGCTTCCTTCAGGCGCTGCATGGCCAGCGGATCGCCGGACAGGTCGTTGCCGTTTTCCTTCTTGAATTCCGCAGCCAGGTAGTTGATCAGAGTCAGGTCGAAATCCTCACCACCGAGGAAGGTGTCGCCGTTGGTGGACAGCACCTCGAACTGCTTCTCGCCGTCGACGTCGGCGATCTCGATGATGGAGATGTCGAAAGTGCCGCCACCCAGGTCATAGACTGCGATCACCCGATCGCCACCGGCCTTGTCCATGCCGTAGGCCAGGGCCGCAGCGGTGGGTTCGTTGATGATGCGCTTGACGTCGAGGCCGGCAATGCGACCGGCATCCTTGGTTGCCTGGCGCTGGGAGTCGTTGAAGTAGGCCGGCACGGTGATCACCGCCTCGGTGACGGTCTCACCCAGGTAGTCTTCGGCGGTCTTCTTCATCTTCTTCAGCACTTCGGCGGAAATCTGGGGCGGAGCCTTCTTGTCGCCACGGGCGCTGACCCAGGCATCGCCGTTGTCGGCCTTGACGATTTCATAGGGCACCATCTTGATGTCCTTCTGCACCACGTCGTCCTCGAAGCGGCGGCCGATCAGGCGCTTGACGGCGTACAGGGTATTCCTGGGGTTGGTGACCGACTGGCGCTTGGCGGACTGCCCGACCAGCACCTCACCCTCCTCGGTATAGGCGACGATCGACGGCGTGGTGCGCGTGCCTTCGGCGTTTTCGATCACCCGGGGCTTGTCTCCTTCGAGCACCGCCACACAGGAGTTGGTGGTACCCAGGTCAATGCCGATAATTTTTCCCATAGCGGTTCTCCAAAAGAGTTTTCAGATTGCTTGCAGCCTATATG
>JBAZCN010000021.1:0-35013 GCA_041655035.1 Porticoccaceae bacterium
CTTGCGATCGTAATGGCGTCCGTCCTTTTTCATGGTGGCTGCTCAAGCGGCTATCGATACATCAGAGTGTAGACTATATTTCCGACTTATGTGTAAATACTACCAACTGCTGTTTGCCCTGAGTGGCAACAGGCTGACAACGGGCCTGGTCCGGGTGATTGTCAGTCGACACCTTCAAGCGGCCTGCGAGTCATCGGATTTATCGATTGAACTCAGGCGAAAATCGCGCTTTATGTATCGCTCTGCCTGAACGATAATGGCTCGTCAGCCACGTAAAGACCCCCCGATCTACCAGCAATCCTCGAGAGATATATTCATGAGCAGCTTCCGCCTGGCCATCATCGTTGGCAGTAACAACCGCGACTCGATCAACCGCAAGCTTGCCCAGGGCATGGCCAAACTCCTGCCCAGCACCTGGGAAATCAGCTATCCGCAGATCGACGACCTGCCAATCTACAGCCTGGATCTGGAAGGCCAGCGGCCTGCCAGCGTCAACCGCTTCACCGATGAAATCCGCGCGGCCGATGCCGTGCTGATCGTCACTCCGGAACACAACCGTTCGTTGCCCGCCGTGCTGAAGAACGCCATCGACTGGGGCTCAAAACCGATGGACAAGAACGTCTGGCTCGACAAGCCCGTGGCCATCACCGGCACTTCGCCGGGCGCCATAGGTACGGCATTGGCCCAGCAGCATCTGCGCCAGATCATGGGTATCCTGGGCTCCCTCGTCTTGGGCGGTGAAGCCTACATCCAGTTCAAGCCCGACCTGCTCACCGCCGAGGGCGAGATTGGCGCCGGCAGTCGCGATTTTCTGCAGGCTTACGTGGATCGCTTCGTCTCCCTGGTGAAAAAACTCAAAGACTGACTCTTCC
Source organism: Porticoccaceae bacterium (assembly GCA_041655035.1). GTDB lineage: Bacteria > Pseudomonadota > Gammaproteobacteria > Pseudomonadales > Porticoccaceae > NAT127. The sequence continues at coordinate 873 of JBAZCN010000021.1, forward strand.
GCGGAGCGCATCGCCATGATGAAGTCATGGCGATGCAAGCCGCCGATCTTGTGCGTCCACCAGCCCACTGTCACCGTGCCGGATGGCCCCCGCCGTCCCCGATGGCAACCAGACCATAGCCATGCGGTGATAACCTCGCCTATTCGCCGAACAAATTGCGGCGAATACTACTTTCCCTATGAGAAAAGCAACAATCCGCCTCATGAAAACGGGACAGAATCGCTATATCTGGCAACAGCTTGACTGGCCTGCCTGGCGCTACGATCTGCCGACCCTGGTCGAACCCATGGCGACGATCAGCCGTGCCCAGGGGCTGCCCTCCCCGCCCTGCCGATCATTGGCTCCAGGTCTTTGACAGTCATTTCAAATTTGATGGCTGCCACCGGGTCAGGCAGGTCCATCGGATAACGGCTGTCCTCATAGGCTTCCACCAGCGTCGCCAAGACATCGAACTTTTCACCTTCCGGCGTATCAGGCGCAGCCGTCATCAAACCATCGATTTCGGCCAGCGCCTGCCTGTAGTCTGTTTCGCTTCGGCGGGTTGTCGGCGACCCAACGATGTTCGGTTATCGGGCCAGTTGCACCCACCCAGAAATCGAAACCCAAGCAAAAAGCCCTTGATAATATTCAATTTTCATTTTAAAATCAAATAGTTAATCGGTCTGGAAATCTTGACAGGCCCAGCTCAAGCTCGCATCTAATCTGCCATCAGCACCACCCCATCTGGATATCACCGGATGCCGGGCGCCGCGACTACCCGGTAGCGCCCAAGCCTCCGGCGGCACATGGATCACGCCTTCCTTTACCGGGACCAACTCAGGATACCGAGCTGGTCCCGACGCATGCATCAAAAGACCAAAAGGAATAAAGACCATCGTGCAGCCGTATCAGCACATTCTGGCCGTTCTCTTGTTATTTGTGGTATCCCTCAGCGGGATGGCTCAAGCCCCCGCCACCTTTGAAAATGCCAAAGGCGCCATGCGGAAGGTCTACTCGGCGAGCCCCGAGACCTTCTATTGCGGATGCGCCATCCAGTGGACCACCGCCTCCGCTGGCTACCCAAACCTGAAGACCTGTGGCTACAAGGTGCGCAAAGACGCCAAGAGAGCCAGCAGAATCGAATGGGAGCACATCATGCCCGCCCATGCCTTTGGCCAGCACCGCGCCTGCTGGCAAGCTGGCGGCAGAAAGAACTGCGCCAGCGACCCGGTGTTTCGACGCATGGAAGCCGACATGCACAATCTGGCGCCGGCCATCGGCGAGATCAACAACGACCGGAGCAACTTCCGTTTTGGACTGCTTCCGGCCACACCGCGGCAGCACGGGGACTGTCCTTTCAAGGTCGAATTTCAGCAACGAGTCGCCGAGCCCAGAGCGGAAATTCGCGGCCAGATAGCCCGCACGTATTTTTACATGCACGACCGCTACAACCTCCGCCTGAGCGATGCTCAGGAGAGGCTCTTCATGGCTTGGGACAAGCAGTATCCGGTGACTGACGAGGAACGAAAAAGACACGAGCACATCGCTCAGTATATGGGCAACAGTAATCCTTTTGTCACCGGCAAGCGGCGCTGGAGCCGCGGGTACAAGCCCATGGGAGAAGGTGACTCAGCGGTTCCAGGGACATCGACCGCCGCGCGTTCGCCCGGAGACACAGGCCAGGCAATCGCCCCGAAACCCGTTCATGGAAACAGGAATTCCAGGGTCTACCACCTGCCCGAGGGTTGCCCAAGCTATCTGGCCATGAAACCCGCGAACAGAATCGCTTTTCAGACAGAGGCGGAGGCTCGGGCGGCCGGCTACAGAAAAGCAGGCAATTGCAGCTGATCGGTGAAGTAATCGCCATCATCGGTAGTGCGGTAGAGAGCTTGATTCGGACAATCACCGGGTCGATGCAGGCAAGGCATAAGCGATAACATAGTCGCCACGATCCGGCGACTGGCGGGCGCCGCCGGCGGAGATGACCGCATATTGCCTGTCGATGTCGGGCGACTTGAACGTGATCGGACCACCCTGGCTGCCGAAGTCCGGGATATCGACATCCAGCGCAGTAACGTTGCTCCCGGGCGTGCCCAGAAACAGCTTGTCGCCGATCCGCATGGGCGTCAGCTGGTCTTCGGCACCGGCGCCCGTGGATTGCTGAATGTCTCCGGTGCGGAACACCCAAACCTGTGCAAGCTGAGCGACATTGCCGGCATTTATCTGGTCCAGCGCGGCGAAGCGGCCGGCGGAGGTGTCACTGCCTTGCGCAGCAACGGCAGGGTGAACGCCACCAGGGCGGCGAGAAAGGCCATGGCCAGCAGGCGCGAGATCAGCCCCCGATAATCCAGGCCGACATCGGCCTGCGATCAGAAAGTACCAACTGCCGCCGCGTGCGATAGGCATGGCACCGGCGACAAGCAAGCCCAGCACCAGCACGATCCGCCCGCTCGGTCGAAGGAACCTAAAATGCTACCAACTGTCCATCTCGTGTAAGACACTAACGTCTTGCGGATACAGAAACCTTGCGAGGACCTTGGCATGACTACTGCAAATCAGGGTGCATCAGATAACCAGAGAGCGTCGAAGGCGGCATCAGTCCAGGCGGAATCCCTCAAACCAGAATCAGGCCCGGCTGAGCAAACCAAAAAAGAAGAGGTGGAATCAGCCAGGGAGGCCGTGCGGGCGGCGTATGACAAGGTGCTGGAAGCCAAGGAACACTTCAAGACCGCCGCCCAGGCCGCGGGCATCGACCTCAGGAACGAGGCCGTGGAACAACTCGAAAAAGGCCGGGACAAGGCCCAGGCCATCAGTCACCAAGCAGGCAATTACGTCCATGAAAAGCCGGTGATCACGCCGGGTGCCGCTTTTTTAGCCGGATTTATCGTGTCACAACTGTGTATCAAAAAGCACACGGATTAATGCCCGACCACGACAAAGTCTCTCGCCGTTCGGGAGTCACAGCCCGGGCCCGGCTAGTTCGTTTTTTGGCGGGCCGCTGCCGGGAGCCCCGCTCCCGATAGCGGCCACAGCTGGAAATCGACGGTATTTTCAGCGTGCAATGTGCCGATCAATTCACGCTTTCCAGCTGGGCAATCAGCACTGAGCAGAATGCCTCGAGGTCGTCCGGCTTGCGCGACGTGATAAGCGAGCCATCTTCGACCACGGCCTTGTCGACCCACAGCGCACCGGCATTGACGAGATCGGTTTTCACCGAGAGCCACGAGGTCATGTTCTTGCCTTTGACCGCCTCGGCTTCGATCAGCAACTGTGGACCATGGCAAATGGCGGCCACCGGCTTGTCGGCATCACAGAAATCCCGAACAAAGCTCACCATTTTTTCATTTGTCCGCAACTGGTCCGGGGAATAACCGCCCGGGATCAACAGCGCGCGATAGTCGCCACTTGCCACCTCGTCGATGGCTTTGTCGGTAACCACCTGCTGGCCCTTTTTACCCGTCAGTGTCTTGCCACTTTCGACCCCCACCAGCTCATAGCTGAATCCCGCTCCCTCCAGTCGTTCCAGTGGCACCAACAATTCGCTGTCCTCGAAGTCGTCTGCGACGACCACGGCGACAGGTTTGTGGTTGCGATTTTTTTCCGCTTTTCTTGCAGTGTTCATGACATCACCTCGCTTGCATGTATTTCACTCTGTGGAAACCGGATCTCGAGTCTGCGGCTCTCCTCATGTCCTCCGGAAAGCATCGCTGTCGACAGATCCCGCGTCGGCTCGCGTTCACGCAGGCACAGCCCGGAAATGGCTGGCGAGCGGATCGCTGATCCGCGAGCCAATGATCATTTCGCTGATCCATTGGTGAAGAATGGACGAATAGGCCTGCTGACACCTGTCCGTCGAAAGCCCGTGGTCCGCTCCGTCGATAATCCTGTGGGTCATCGAATGGCTGCCGGTGAATGCCGACCGATAGCTGATGATCGTGGCATGGGGTACGAAGTCGTCAGATTCCGACTCTACGACAAGCACGTCGCCGTGGAAGCGCTCGCACGCGGATAGCGCCTGATTGTCCGTCGGCGCCCGCCGGACACGCCGATAGCTGGCAAGCATACTGCGGTCGAGAAGTTGCTTAGGCACGTCCCACTCCTCGTCCCAGTAAAGGGCCGGTGCGCGCAACGCCAACCAGCGCACCGGGCGCAGGGTGGTAAGGATCGCCGACAGATAGCCACCGTAGCTGGTTCCAATCACCGCGATCGCCGATTTATCGACGGCGGGCTCGGCTGCGAGGTAGTCATAGGCCGCGAGAACATCGGCAAGATTGTGGGCCCGAGTTACCGTCTGTCTTTGTGACATCGTTTTCTCGTGTCCCCGAAGATCAAATGTGAGGCACAGGCAGCCCAATCCGGCAATTTTTTCCGCCCGTTCCAGGTCGCGCTGCTGGCTGCCACCCCAGCCGTGGACAAAAAGAATGCCCGGCATGGTCGCTTCCGGCGTCAATACGGTTCCGGCAATCGTGTCCTTTTCCACCTGAATTTCAACGGGTTCGGTTTTGGCGTTCATCGACAGCTACCCTCACGCACTTCGTTATAAAACCGACGTCTTTATCCTCTCCCGAAAAGAGGACGGTGGCGCCTTCCGGCGGGGAATAACTCTCTCCGTACCGTTCCAACGAGGCCGCGCGGATATACTGCCGGTCCGGATCCCGGCCCAGCGCCTTCAAGCCAAAGATCTCGGCACTGGTGGCTCCGCCGATACGCCAGGACTGTTCGAGCACACCCGACACCGGGTTGCCGTCGCCGTTGAGGCCTTGGGCGATGTCGTAATTCCTCCGCGACAACACCAGACCTTCGAACACTTCAAAGGCCGCTTGTTCGTAGTTCCGCGCCTGGAAAACCGCCGTGAGTAGTGCCGGTGACAGCTTCAACCCCAACAAATTCTCATATCCGCCCCTCACCATCAGCAACTCGGAACCCCCGTACACGTGTTGCCCGCCGTTGTCGCGGGTGAGATTCTGGCTGCCAACGTAACTTACAGTGCCGCCCGCCACCCGGATCTGGCCCACGCTCCAGGTGATCACTTCGCGAAGATGCTCCTCCAGCACCAGGCCCCATCTGGCGATGTCGTCTTCCGGCAGCTGCGCAAGTGCGGTCTCCAACTCCGTGCGGGTGGCGACAACCTGTTGACCCTTGCCGGCTTTCCCCTGCACCGGCTTCAAGCGAACAGGTCCCTTGCGCAATAGTTCACTGCCAGCCCTGCCGGCGTCTTCCAGGCTGAATGCGGTGTATCCGTCCAGCACCACGTTGCCGGCCTTGTGCAGAAACTCCGGCATCCAGCCGCTCGGCGCACAGCAATGCTCAGCGTACAAAGGATGAGAAATCGCCTTGGTAGCCACATAAGGCTGGCATACCAGGCCGCCGAAGAAATCCTCCTCGCAGAGATCCGGGGGTATGTCGTCGTAAATTACCAGGGTCTCCGCAGGTATGTAGTACAGATCGCTGCTTCCTGCCGCCGCCCCGCTGTCGCCAAGAAACGGACAATGGAGCAGAGTGGCGATTTCCTTCGCAAGCCGGCACTGCACACTCCGTTCGTGATCCGCTGCCGGCAATGATGTCGCAAGCACCACCACGCCTGATTTAGTGACATGCTTTTCTTCGGCATTCATAAAGTACTCATCGTCAAGCAATAGCCTTCTGAAGCCTAAAAACTGTCACGTGACGGACAGGCCCTTACACGCTGTGGACCCCCGCCGCGTGGGAATGTTCCGGCGCTCTTTTCGGCGCTGCCTGAAACTTTCCCCAGAGGGCATTGTCACTACTTATACTGTGGACTTGGCATGAAAACGATATGGCGAGAGCAATCTGGAAAGGTGCCATAAGCTTCGGGCTCGTCCATATACCCGTGTCCCTGGTATCGGCCACATCGACGCAGGGAATTGATTTCGACTGGCTGGACGAGCGCACCATGGATCCGGTCGGATATAAGCGAATCAACAAAACAACGGGCAAGGTCATTACTTCCGAGCATATCGTCAAAGGCGTCGAGTATCAGAAAGGTCGCTACGTCATTCTCGACGAAGACGAAATAACGGCCGCCCATCCCAAGGCGACTCAGACAATCGACATTTTTGCCTTCGTCGACCGGCACGAAATACCCTTTCTCAATATTCGCAAACCCTATTTTCTCAGCCCCGGCCCGCGGGGCGAAAAAGTGTACGCGCTGCTCCGCGAGGCCCTTGCCAGGACCACAAAGGTCGCTCTTGCCTACCTGGTGATCCATACCCGGCAACATCTCGCGGCAGTGATACCCCTGGACTCGGCTCTGGTTGTCATGCTCCTGCGCTGGCCAGCCGAGGTGCGCAGCATCGAATCTCTCGAACTGCACGACAGCGTCAGCAACGCCAAACTCTCCGCCAAGGAACTGGAGATGGCCGAACGCCTGGTGGAAGAGATGACCAGTGGCTGGGAGGAAGAGAAATATCGCAACACGTTCGACGAAAACATAATGGAGCTGGTGGAGGAAAAGGCCACTGCAGGCAAACTCGAAGCCGTGCCCGATACCGAGGGCGATCTCGACGACCGCAGGACCGCAGAGGTGATTGACCTGACCGAGTTGCTGAAGCGCAGCCTCGGCGGCAAGGCGGCACCCTCCCCGGCCAAGACCGCGAGAGGTCGCGGCGCGGCAGCCAGGCCATCCCGCGCCAAAGCGCCTCCCGCCGCGAAAAAAAGCCCTTCTTCGAAAACCTCCAGCAAAAAGGCCCCACCCAAGAAAACGGCCCGCAAGTAGCCGGGTGAGGATTCGCGATGTCCAGGCGCGCCAGGCCCCCATCATCCCACAGCCCCCACTCATCGCGGGATGATCCCAGCAGGTACGCGCAGAAGCGGGATTTCACAATCACTCCCGAACCATCGGATGCTCCCTCGTTGCGAAAAACAACAAGAAGCGGGAACGCTGCCGCAGCCGCGCCACTGACATTTGTGATCCAGAAACACCATGCCAGACAATTGCATTACGACTTCCGGCTTGAACTCGATGGCGCCCTCAAGAGCTGGGCGATTCCCAAAGGGCCGAGCCTCGATCCGTCGGTAAAACGTCTCGCGGTGCACGTCGAAGATCATCCGTTAAGTTATGCCGCCTTCGAAGGCACCATCCCCGCCGGGCAGTATGGCGCCGGCGACGTCATCATCTGGGATCGGGGCATCTGGACACCTGAGCAAGATCCCGCGCAAGGTTATCGCGACGGTAAACTCTCATTCACCCTGAGCGGAAGCAAACTGTCGGGGCGCTGGAATTTGATTCGTACCCGCTTCAAGGGTAACGAGACCAAGGATCAGTGGCTGCTGATCAAGGAGGACGACGCGGCCGCCAGAGACAGCACCCGCTACGATGTGACGAAAGAGCGCCCGGAAAGTGTCGGCAGGCGCAGCCATGCTCCATCGCGGGACGTTCCATTGCCAGCGCGGAAAAAGAAATCCTCGCGGGATGGCGGGTCAGGCAGGGCCGGCCGGGATGCGGCCTTCCCGACCATTCTGAAACCTCAGCTCGCCACCCTCATGAGCCACCTGCCGCCCGGGAAATGGCTTTATGAAATCAAGTTCGATGGTTACCGGCTGCTGACCCGCTTTATGGATGGCCAGGTACGGATCGTCACCCGCAACGGCAAGGACTGGACGGCGAGGCTTCCCAGGCAGGTCGAAGCACTTTCCTCCCTGCCGCTGAACAACAGCTGGCTGGACGGTGAAGTGGTAGTGCACAACAATCACGGCGTTCCGGACTTTCAAGCCCTGCAGAATGCCTTCGACATCGGCAGCAGCGACAACATCATCTACTACCTCTTCGACGCGCCGTTTCTCAACGGCCGCGACCTGCGCCAGGAACCCGTCGAGGCGCGCCGCCGGGCACTGGAGAAGGTGATAAATGCCACGCCACACCAGCTTATCCGCTTTTCCGAGACATTCGCCAGCGCTGATTATCGCAACATTTATCAAAGTGCCTGCGCCATGTCACTCGAAGGCATTATCGCCAAACGCGCCGATAGTCTTTATCACTCAGCGCGCAGTGCCGACTGGGTAAAGCTTAAGTGCCTTTTTCGACAGGAATTTGTCATCATCGGTTATACCGATCCCAAAGGCCGGCGCAAGGGCTTTGGCGCTCTGTTACTGGGCCTGTACAGGAGCGTCGACAGCCCTGATATCGTCTATGCCGGCAGGGTTGGAACCGGTTTCAACGAAACCCGGCTCAAACACATTACCGGAAAGCTTCGCCCACTGAGCACCTCCCGTCCTCCCCTGGCCGATCTCGCCCAGGTGCCGGCGTCAGACACCGTGCACTGGGTGCGCCCCGAACTGGTCTGCGAGGTCGAGTTCTCCGGATGGACTCAGGCAAACATTGTGCGCCACGCGGTTTTCGTGGCCCTTCGCGAAGACAAGCCGGCAACTGATATAGTCCACGAGGAACCCGTTGAACCCACTGCGCCGCCGCTCCCGGATAACCACCGGGCGGTCGCAGCGAAGGAAACCGTCAGCAGAGTGGCGGGCGTCTCGATCAGCAATCCGCATCGCATCATCGATAGCGAAGCGGGAAGCCGCAAGGTCGAACTCGCCGCCTATTACGCATCGGTCGCCGGCTGGATACTGCCTCACCTGAAGTCGCGGCCGGTGTCGCTTCTGCGCGCCCCGGCTGGTGTCGACGGCGAGCAGTTTTTTCAAAAGCATGCCCAACATCTGGCCATTCCCAACATCAAACACCTGGCGCCGTCGCTAGACCCGGGGCACGCGCCGCTGATGGAGATCGACTCTGTCAGAGCCCTGGTGGGCGCCGTACAGATGGGAACGATCGAGCTCCATACCTGGGGAGCGACCAGCCAGCGTATCGAGAATCCTGATCGAATCATCCTCGACCTGGACCCTGGCGAAACCTTGCCCTGGAGGAAAATGATCGAAGCCGCCCAACTGACCCTCGCGGTGCTCGATGAACTCGGCCTTGACTCGTACCTCAAGACCAGCGGCGGCAAAGGAATACACATTGCCATCCCGATCGCTCGCCATCTGGACTGGACCACGACAAAGTCGTTCGCCAAGGCGATCAGCAGCTTCATGGCCAGGCAGTTGCCGGAAAGATTCACCGACAAGATGGGGCCGAAAAACCGCATTGACCGGATATTTATCGATTACTTGCGCAACAGTCGCGGCGCCAGCACCGTCACAGCCTATTCCGCAAGAGCCCGTCCCGGCCTGCCCGTCTCCGTGCCGATCCGCCGTGATGAACTCGAAAGCCTGCAGAGTGCCCGGCAGTGGACGATCCTCAATCTCCATGAGCGCCTCGATGAACTGAAGGAGGATCCCTGGAAGGGCTACGGTAATCGCCAGCGAATTACCCGAAAAATGTGGGCGAGCCTGGGGAAATGAGGCGCCAAGAAAACGGGGGGCAAAGCCCCCCGTTATCGATTTCCTCGATCGTGGAAATCAAAGTCTATCAGTCGCTTTTCGCCTCGAGATCCTTGGCCAGTAGCGCCTGCGCCTGTTCGTCGAGGATCTGGGTGATCCCGTTGGACAACGCTGTCAATCCGGTGTTGAGGAATAGCAAGGGAATGGCGATACCAAGGCCGAGCACCGTGGCGATCATTGCCTGGCCAATACCATTCGCCATGATTCGCGGATCGCTGGACCCGGAAGCGGTGATCGCATGGAAGGTGATGATCATCCCGATCACGGTACCGACGAGGCCGAGCAGAGGACCGGCGGCGACGACAAGCTTCAGGAAAACCTGGAAACGCTGCAGCTTCGGCACTTCGCGGACCACCGCTTCGGACAGACGGAGCTCGACCACCTCGGCACTGTCGGCCTCCTTTCTGGTGGAGTTGAATGCCATCATCACCCGACCCAGCGGGTTCGAGGCATTAGGGCTGGACAGGTTGTCCAGTTGGTCCTTGATTCCCTTGCGAACCCGGAACAAGTAACCGTACTGGTAGATCGCCAGAACAAAACCAATGACGCCCACGATGACGATCAGGTAACCAACGGCTTCACCGTGCTGTATCCGCTCAACAAAATTTGGCCGGCCAACGACCAGATCCAGCAATGCGCCCCGTGCCGGATCGACAACGGCTTCTTCGTAGTCGAGAGAACCTGCGGAACCCGCCAGCGCCATGGCCAGTGAACGGTCGGGAGAGCCGAGTTGGCGGGGCAACACCGTCAGGCTTTTATCCGTCGATGAGTAGGACAGAAAGCGGTTGCCGGCAGTGGCGATGAACGGGCCGACACGCACCACTTCCTGCTCAACGACCGAGTCGTCGGGCTGAATCACCGGCGCCTCGTACTTGGCGACCTTGCCGCTCTCGGTCATCTCCCGTTGCAGTTCGTACCACATGCGCTCCAGCTCTGAGAACGCCGGCAGTTCCTTCGCGCCGGCAATACGCCTCATGAAATCGACACGCGACTCCTGCCCTTCAGGCGTTGCAAGCTGGGTGTTGATCAACGACTGGTTCAGCACCCCGGCGGAATCACCGGCGACCTGTGGTGTCACGCCGAACAACTCGCCCAGATTGCCCTGATGCTGGCGCAGCAACACATTCATGTCATTGATGTGAGCATCGTTTGCATTCCACTCCGTATCCAGGGCGTTGCTCCTGGCCTCGGCCCGGGCGCGGCGCGCCTGAGCGTCAGCGGCGCGCTTCTCCTGCTTCTCCAGTTCGGCCCGCTGCTCGGCTTCCCGCGCGCTCCATATTTTGGCTTCGCGCGCTTTCATCTGCTGAGCCTGGTTCTGCAAATCGGCGATCGACACTTCCGCCGCCTGTGCCGCCAGGGAGCATATGACCAACGATAGAATCCCAAGAATCAATCCACGAATCTTCATCACAAACGGACCTCTTGGGGGGCGGGGACCGGCACTCTGATCAGGTCGGGCGCCAACTCCTTCTTGGCAATACGCATGGCTTCAGTCACCGCGGATCTGTAGCTTTTGTCGACAACCCACTGGTTTTCGAACTTGCTCCAATAGCCGACCTCCTCGCCATCATCTGTGCGGTAGAGCAAGGTGATGCGTCCGACACGAACAAAATCGGCTTCGCGACCATCATCCAGCTTGCCTCTATAGGTTTCGAGGGTGCGTCCGTAGTCCAGCTCCACCTGATAGGCCTCGATCAGGCGACGATACCGCTCTGAAAGTGACACCGATTCGTTCGTCATCAGTTCGTCCAGGCGCGCCATTCTCTTTTCGCGATCCGATACCGGATCCGAAAATGGCAGATCCCTGGCAACGAATTCTTTCAATGTTTCGTGCATGCGCACCAACAGCGGGCCAAGCTCGGCGGCGGTGGCGTCAATAGCGGCAAGCTGCTCCTCGATATGCTCGACCTGACCTTCCTGGGAAGCCAGCTGGCGCTGCACGAACTCATTGTGGGCGGCTATGGATTCAGAATCCGCGAGCAACCTGGCGTACCGCTCTGCCGCTTGATCCGCGGCCAGGGCACTGCCGGAAACAACCGCAAGACCCAGCGCGAGAAACCGTAAATGTCTTTTATATTGCATAATCTTACCGTCACGCATGAAGAATGGCATCTGCAACCCACCTCAATCAGTCTGGACTTTGATCAACTGCAGATAGCCGTCTGCCATCTGGCGATGCTTGTCGAAGTTGCGTGCACGAGTGAATGCCTCCTCCGCAGCCTTGTAGTTCTTCTCGTTGAAACGGGCTATACCCAACAGCAACTGGGCATTGCCGGCATCCCTGAGGCCACCTTTCCGGAGGGCATTCTGCAGCGCCCCGGCCGCCGAGGCCCACTCGCTGCGCTGGATCTCCACTTCCCCCAGGCGGACATAGAGGTCGCCTTTTGAAGACATCTCGGCGGCACGTGCCAATGGCCCGACAGACTTTTCGAACTCGCGGGCAGCAATCCAACAGTTTGCCTGCTTTTCATAGAGCGCGGCATCGAGCTTGACCAGTTTTTTCTGGACCGCCTCCTCCAATGTGGTCGCACAGCGATAAGGAACGGAGTTGTACAACTGGAGATCCGCCAGCCGGCGCACCTCCGAATCCTCGGTCATGAGACCGGCGTTGTAGGCCAGTTGCAGGACCGACAACGACTTCTCGAAATCCTCTATCTGTCCATAGACGGAAGACAATTGCTGCCAGTAGCTTTTCTTGTCGGGGCTGGCTGCTATAAGCTGCTTTAGAAGCGGAACTGCCTTGGAATACTGTTCCTGCTGCAGATAGAGCGCCAATACCAGCTGGATCCAGCTTTCCTGCGGCTTATCCGACAATTCAACAGCTTTTTCAGCGGGAGGCAGCGCGCGGCCCGGATCATTTTGCTGGTAGTAGGCTACCGCCAACAGATAATAGGCTGCGGAATTAGGCTCCTTTGCTGTCTTGAACCACTGTTCGAGCGCGGCCGCACCTTCGCTCCACTTCTCTTCCGCCATGAACATCTGCGCGATCTGGTAGCGGGCATCATTCATTTCGATTTCGTTGAGGCCGCCGGCGTCGATTGCCGCCTGCAAATGATTGCGCGCGGCGCCGAAATTCTCCTCGCCCCCCGCTATGCTGGCCAGGATCTGCTCGGTTTTGCTTCTCTCATAGGGACTGAGTGAATCCAGCTTCATCTTGGCTATCGATGCCTTCGCAGCGGGATAATCCCCGGCATTGAGGAACTCGATCGCTTCAGTGAGGATCTTCCCGGTTGCCGCGTCGATAGAACCGGCGCTGGCGGGAGGTTTATCTCTCGAGGCTTGCGCCACGACCACCGCCGGCCCCGCCAGCACGCCGGCAAGAACCAGGGAAACGGTAAGTCGCAGCGCCCTTGATTTCTTATGCATGGACTATTTCTCGAGTGCAAATGAGATTTTCTGACGGACACCGACACGCTCGACAGCGACGCCCCCCTCGATTTTCGGGTTATAGCGGTAGCGAAGGATCGCCTTGATGGCGGCGTCGTCGAAAATGCCCTTCGGTTTTGCGTCCACCACAATGGCATCCTTGACGGTGCCTGTTCCGGTGATGGTAAATTGGACGACCACCCAGCCCTCGATTCCCCGGCTCAGCGCCCGTGGCGGGTAGTCGGGGGGAACGCGGACCAGAGGGATCGTATCGCGGTCTGACCCGGCACTCAGGGACATTTTCGACATCGCGCCCCGCGCGTCGAGATTCGGCGTAATCTGCGCGACATTGCTTTCGACGCTGCCGGCACTTATCGCCATCTGCGGCACCTCCGGGGTCGGCGGTGGACGCTCGCGCTCGACTTTTTCGTCCCGCTTGCTCGCCACATCGGTATCTTTGCCCATGCGGGTGAATTCAATGCGCGTGGCTTCACGGACATTGATGACGTCTACCGATCCACCGATAAGATTCCCGAGAACCGAGAAGTAAACTGCCATGAGGCAAGAACCAATGATGATTGCGAGTGGAAACCTGATGCTGTGAAAGCCCATTTTGCCCAAAAACGTTACCCAAAGTGTTACCAAAATTCCCACGAGAGGCTGTTTTGCTCTGCACTGGATCGTAAAGCGACGCCGCGGCCGGCTTTCCTCGCACCGATTTCAGCCCGGTTTCGTACCCGATGAGGCCCGGATGAGCCCTTCGGTGAGCCCTTCGGTGAGCATGGACAGGGATACTTTTTGTAGCAGCACTTTGTAGCAGCACCGCCCAAGTGGCGACCCCACCGGCCTGCCGAATCGGGCAATGCCAGTATCTGGAAGTGCCGATAGCTGGGAATGGCAAGGTCGAGAAGTAGAAGGTCGAGAAGAAGCAGCGCGTCGTAACCCGCAGGGTCGAAAATTTTGCTTCGCCGGCAACCATCCCGCGCCCTTTGTTATACAATTCCGCCACCATGTCATCCGGAGGGATGGCTGAGTGGTCGAAAGCACCGGTTTCGAAAACCGGCGTACCGTCAGGTACCCAGGGTTCAAATCCCTGTCCCTCCGCCATTTACCGCTGCAGGACCACCCGTGCCCGCCAGACTCCCCCCACTGTTCGCCGCTCTCTGCGCATTGGCCTCACCACTGGCTGCCGATGACAGCCGGCCTGCCGCTGGCGCCAATGGCCATGTGCTGCTGGCGGAATGCGGCGAGATCGTCGACTTTCTCGACACCGGGATCAACAGTGCTACCAGCATCGGCGGCTCCTACTGCCTCGGCATGGTCAACGGCATGCTCAACCTCAACTATATCTATCAGGCCCGGCGCCCGGCCGAGCCGCTGTTCTGCCTGCCTCGCGAGGTTACCGTCACCAACGCCGAGGCCGCGCGGGTGGTGGTCGATTACCTGAAACAGCACCCGGAGCAGCTCGACCTCGACCAGGCCTCGCTGATGTTTTTTGCCTTCCGGAAGACCTATCCCTGCCACTGACCAGCGGTTCGCACCACCGCCGGAGACAGGCGATCTCTTTTTGCCATGGCGCACGCCGCCCGCGGCGGGCGGCGCGACAAGGCGGCATGAGCGATGTATGATCGCCGGCGACAACATTTACCGATAACAACCATCAGGAGCCTTCCATGACCAAACCCCTGACCGGCGTCCACGCCTGGCTGCCCACCGCAGACCAACTGTTCGAACAATACCCGCTCACCGACTATCTGCGCGAGAACGTCCGCAAGGGACTCGAGCCCCTGCTCGCCGCCTACGCCGAGGACAAGGATCTCAACGCCAACGGCCGCGCCCGCAATCTTGGCAATATCCACGATGACCTGCGCCGTTTGCAGGCGCTGGTGGATGACCGTGAGCGCTACCCCGAAATCGCCGATGTCGAGATCAAGAAGCCGATGTTCATCCTCGGCCTGCCCCGTTGCGGCACCAGCCTGCTCCACGCCCTGATCGACGGCGATCCGGCGATACGCACCCCGCTGATGTGGGAGATCGCCAATCCGTCACCGCCGCCGGATGCCGCCAACTTCGACACCGATCCCCGCGTCGCCGAATTCGACGCCTATATCGAGCGGGAATTCGGCGGCAAGATCGACGAACTGCTCAAGGCCCACCCGATCGGCGCGAAGATTCCCCAGGAGTGCGGCTCGTTCATGACCACCTCGTTCCACAGTTCCAACCCGGTGATGATGAGCAACATTCCCGGCTTCTACCAATGGTTCCTCCAGGCCGACCTGAGCTTCCGCTACGAAGTCCACAAGATGTGGCTGCAGCAGTTGAGCTGGAAGACGCCGGGCAAACAATGGGTGCTGAAGATCCAGGAGCATATGTACACCCTTCCGGAACTGCTGAAGGTCTACCCCGACGCGGTATTCGTCCAGCCGCACCGCGACCCGGTCACCGTGATCGCCTCCATCTCACAGCTGATCTGGGTGATCCGCAGTGTCGCCTACGACCAGCAGGACAAACACGCCCTCGGCCGCGAGTTCCTCCACCTGTGGAACGACGGTATCCAGCGCTCGATGGCCTACCGGGCAGCGCATCCGGATCTGCCGTTCTACGATATGCGCTACAAGGATCTGGTTGCCGATCCAGTCAAAGCCGTGGGCGGCATCTATCAGCACTTTGGCATGGACTACACTGAAGCAGCCCAGAATGGCGTGCGCCGCTGGCTGGAGGAAAACCCCGCCGGCAAACACGGTAAGCACAGCTATTCGCTCGCGGATTTTGGCCTCACCGAAGATGACATCCGCAAGGTCTACGGCGCCTACATCGAAACCTATAGGGACTATATCTAAGCTCGCTATCCAGGAGCCTGCCCAACGTTTTCCAGACAGGCGACATCCCCCTGCATAGGGTGAGCTGAGGCACGAAGCACACCGGGATCGATGCCAGCCCCTGGTGCGTTTCCTTCGTCAACGCACCCTATCGGATGACAGCCTGTTCAAAGTCTCTCTGGCAAGCCATACCCTGCATAGGGTGTGCTGAGGCACGAAGCGCACCGGGATCGATCACAGCCCCTGGTGCGTTTCCTTCGTCGACGCACCCCATGGCAGCTCTCTCGATACCCCCGCCGGACTTATTGGCCCTCCATTCCCTCCTCTTCCAAAGCGCGCTCGAAACGCGGGGTAAAGGCTTCGACAAACGCGTTGCGCAATATCTCTATAAATGCCTGAAAGGTGCTCATCTCGGCGTTATCGAGGCTGCCGGCCAGCTCGATACGGGTCGCGAACTGATCCTTGCGCTGGTTCTGCAGTATTTCCTCCCCGCCATGCACCACAGCCTCCCAGATGCCACGGAAGAACCCCTTGTCCTCGTTGCGAACATCCTGATCCATGTCGAATACGTCGACATTGCGCAGCAGCGGCTTCACATAGCCATCGAGCTGCCTGTCCCGCACCTCGAGCTCCAGGGTCAGATCGCCCTCGCCGGCCCGGAAGTCGAACTTCCCGTAGGCTGAGGCGAAATCATTGATGCGGGTCAGGTCCAGCCCGAGCATCCGCAGGCGCAGGTCGGCATTGTCGACCCGGCCCAGCGGATCGAAGCTGGCGGAGGCTTCCACCGGCGCGTGGCCGAGGAAGCTGGCCGTGCCTTCCATGTGCGCGCTGCGCTGGCCCTGCTCGTCGGGCGCGTTGGTCAGGTTGCGCACCCTGAGCTGGACCTCACCGGCGTCGATATTGACAGGAGGATCACTGGAAAAATTGCGGAACGACACCGTACCATTGTGCACATTGACCTCGTTCAGCCGCACCGGCACCATGCCCTCGAGCTGCCCGCGCCAGTCGACCCCGCCGCCGGTCTGCTTCTCCCGCTCGGATTCGCCATCGACGAAGTTGAGGACCGGATCGTGGATAGCGACCACACCGACCAGCACCCCCTCTTTCCACAGGGCCCGCATGCGGATGGCGATATCCATCACCGGCACGTCGAGGAAAGGCACCTCCACCGCGCCATCTGTCTTGGTGATGACCAGCCCCTCGAGCCGATAGGAACCGGTCCACCAGGTCATGTCCACATCCTCGATGTGGCCCTGGTAATCGCCCATGTCGGCCAATTTGTCATTGAGAAAGTTGCGCACCAGATAAGGCAGCATCAGGTGCAGGATGATCAGCAGTAAGGCCAGCACTGCCACCGTCGTCAGGGAAACGCGCGCGGTCTTGTTCATAACTACAATGACCCGGGCTGGGCCGGTGAGTTCAACCGGCCGGCGCGCCCTGCTGGGGCAGGCGGCGGCCGGCCCGCCGCGGAAAAATTCCCGGCGGCGACTGCCACCGGGCACCGGCCAGGCAGTACAATAGTCCGCCGGCACATTCACTGGCATAAGGCTATCGGATTCATGTTGTTCAAAAATCTGCTTATCTACCGTTTTACCCGACCTTTCACCCACTCCCCTGAAGAACTCGACCAACAATTGTCGACAAAGCCCTTCGCCCCCTGCGGCGGGCAGGATTTATCGAGCTTCGGCTGGGTGCCCCCCGCCGGCGGCGACGGCGAGCTGCTGGTCCACGCCGCCCAGGGCTATCTGATGGTCTGCCTGCAGCGGCAGGACAAGGTGCTGCCCGCCGCGGTGGTCAACGAAGCCCTCGCTGAACGGCTCGCCGACATCAAGGCCCGCGAAGACCGCGTACCGGGCAAGAAGGAGCGCACAGAACTCAAGGACGAAGTGATTTTCGAACTGCTGCCCCGCGCCTTCAGCCGCTCCGGCAGGCTGTTCGCCTACATCGACCCGCGGGCCGGCCTGCTGGTGGTCAACAGCGGCTCCCACAAGCGCGCCGAGGAACTGCTCGGCCAGTTGCGCGAAGCGCTGGGCAGCCTGCCGGTGGTCCCGGTGAAAACCGCCGACCCGATCCCCGCCACCCTTACCCACTGGCTCAAGCAGGGCACGGTGCCCGCCGGCTTCACCATCGGCGGTGAATGCGAATTGCGGGACGGCGCCGACGAATCGGCGGTGATCCGCTGCAAGAACCAGGACCTGAGCTCCGAGGACATTCTCAACCATCTCGAGGCGGGCATGTTCGTCAGCAAGCTGGCCCTGAGCTGGGCCGGCGGCATCGATTGCCTGATCGACGAAAAGCTGGCGGTAAAGAAGCTCCGCTTCGGCGACCTGATCAATGACAAACTGGGTGAAGTCGCCACGGAAAGCGCCATCGAGCAGTTCGACGTCGATTTCACCATCATGACCGGGGAATTCGCCAGCTTCATCCCCGCGCTGATCACCGCCCTGGGCGGCGAAGCGCCGGTGGACGGGCCCTGACCAAGAGTTAACGGAGCGCAAAAACGTTTTCAAGACCATGTGCGGTGGCTAAAATCCGCGCCACGATCATTATCAGGGGTAACCGAACAATGGGCAGAGCCTATCAAAACCGCAAGGAGTCCATGGCCAAGACATCGGACATGAAGGCCAGGGTCTACAGCCGCTACGGGCGGGAAATCTATGTCTGCGCCAAGGCCAGCGGCCTCGACCCGGCCGGCAACCTGGCGCTGCGCAGCCTGATCGACCGCGCCAAGAAAGACCAGGTGCCCGGCCACGTGATCGACAAGGCGATCGCCAAGGCCAAGGGCGGCGGTGGCGAAGATTTCGCCACCGCGCGCTACGAAGGCTTCGGCCCCGGCGGCAGCAAGGTCATCGTCGACTGCCTCACCGACAACCCCACCCGCACCTTCAACGATGTCCGGGTATGCTTCAACAAGGCCAAGGCCAAGCTCGGCACCCAGGGTACGGTGATCCATATGTTCGACCACGCCGGGATTCTCGCCTTCGCCGGCCAGGATGAGGAGGCGGTGCTCGAAGCCCTGATGCTGGGTGATGTCGACGTCATCGACATCGAGGACGACGACAATGGCGGCATCACCGTCTTCATTCCCCAGGGGGAGTATTTCAAGGCCAAGCAGGTGCTGGGCGATGCCTTCGGCGAGCTCGATTTCAGCGTCGACGAGATCCAGTTTCTCCCCAGGGACACCACCACCCTCGACGGCGACGACCTCGCCCAGTTCAACAAGCTGCTCGATACCCTGAACGATCTCGATGACGTGCAAAACGTCTACCACGACGTGGAGCTCTGATCCTCCCGACGCCCGCGGCGGCAGGTATCGCCGCGCGGTCAGCCCACCCGGCTGGTCATCTCCCGGCTGACCCGGGTCACAAAGGTATCCCTGGGCCGGGGCTCCCCCCGCACCGCGGCGCTGTCGATGACCCGGTACACGTGGAGGGTATCCACGAACTCCTTGAGCTCGATGATCCTGTCACCGGCAAAGCGGAACTGGAACAGATAGTGATTGCGGTAGTCGGCGCCATTGACCAGCACCGCGTCGCTTTCGGCCTCGAGCCAGACCCGCTCCCCCTCCGCCACCATGTCGCCAAAACGCATGGTGATGGGGCCATCCAACTGAAGCACCCCCGTCTGGTTGGTATAAGCCGCCTTGTCCATCCAGCCGCCGTAGGGCATGTCGCCGGCGACAAAAAAGCGGCAGTCGTCGTGATGCAGAGCCATCGATTTGCTCAGCTCGCCGTTGAGGGCGTGTTCGAACCACGCCCACACCCGGCGTTTGTTGTCGTCGGTATTATCTTTGTTCACGGCATGCTCCTGCTCGGTCCTTTCAACGCTATTGTTATCAGGGTAATCAGAATCTGTTGACGTTTCACCCGGTTGGCGCCGGTGCGCTTCGTTCCTCAGCGCACCCTATGAAAATTGGCGTCCGGAGCCTGCGTCAACGCCGGCAGGCCATAGGGTGTGCTGACGCAGGAAGCGCACCATGACCATCGAGCCCGCCGGTGCGCTTCGTTCCTCGGCACACCCTGTGAGAATCATGCCACCGTTCGGGAGCTGGGCTACAGGTCCACCGGCTCCAGCACCACCACGGGGATCTGCCGTTCGGTGATCTCCTGGTAGTGCTCATAGGGCGGATAGATCGCCACCATCTTCCGCCAGATGGCCGCTCTTTCGTCACCGGCGGCGGTGCGGGCCACGGCCTTGAAGCGCTTGTCCGCGACCTGCACATCCACCTCTGGATGCGCCACCAGGTTCAGGTACCAGGCGGGATCGCTGGGCGAGCCGCCCTTGGAGGCGATCACCGCGTAGCCGGTGGCGGTCCTGCCGTAGATCATCGGCAAGATCCGCGGCTTGCCCGATTTGCGGCCCTGGGTCGTCAGCAGCAGCGTCGGGACCGGGCCCGGGCCGCCGATCACGGATGAATCCCACATGTGCCCTTCGGCGCCGTCGGTTTCGAGATAGCGAAGAATATGGTTGCGGAGAAAGTCGGAAAGATCGTCGGGTAACTGAATTCTGGACATGGTCTGGCACTCCTGTGCGGCCTGATTGCCTGTCTCCGGAATCTACGCCAACTGTTCACTGCTGGCAACCGCTCAGCCCGGGCGACAGCAGACCTTGTACTTGCGCCCGCTGCCACAGGGACAGGGCTCGTTGCGCCCCGGTTGCCATTGTCCCTCACGGGTCGTTCCCCCCAGGTAATACCAGCGCCCGGCCTCGCGGACGAATTCCGCCTGTTCCTCGAGGTAGCCCCAGCCCGGAGCGGCGGGATAAACAGCGCGGAAATGGACCTGCCCGCTGTCGCCCCGCTCAGCGCTGGCGAGCACCGCCAAGCCACTCCAACGGGGCGACCCCGCCAGATCCAGCACCCCGGGCCTGGTTGCCGGGTGCCACGAGGCCAGCAGGTAGTCCACCAGCGAGAGGCAAAACGCGGAATAGCGGGACCGCATCAGCGCCTCGGCGCTGGCCGCCGGTCGCCCCAGGTGCAGCGGCCGGCAACAGTGCTCATAGCCGGCGCCACTGCCGCAGGGGCAGCCATCGCTCATCGGTTCACCGGGCAAACGCCCGGCGCAGTGCCAATACCCGGCTGGCAAAAGCCTGGCGACTGACCGCGGCGTCCGCCACCATATCGAAACTGTGGGGCGCGCCCGCGAACAGATGAAAATCCACCGACACGCCGCCGTGCAACAGGCGGGCGGCATACTCCATCGCCTCATCCCGCAACGGGTCGAGCTCTCCGGTTTCGACATAGGCGGCGGGCAGCCCGGCCAGATCCTGGCAGCGCGCCGGCGCCGCATAGGGCGACACCGCGGCGGCCGGATCAGCAGCGAGATAATGGCGCCACATCTCGCTGACCACCTGGCGATTGACGCCGTAATCCTGCCCCGCGGCATTCATCGAATCGCTACTCAGCCGGTCGTCGAGGGCGGGGTGCACCAGCAACTGGTGGCAGACCACCGGGCCGCGCCGGTCGCGGGCCATGAGCGCGGTACCGGCAGCCAGGGTGGCGCCGGCACTGCTGCCGCCGAGCGCGATCCGACCGGTATCGAGGCCCAGTTCCCCGCCGCCATCCGCGACCCCGCACAGCGCCGCATAGGCATCCTCCACCGCCGCCGGAAACGGATGCTCCGGCGCCAGCCGGTAGTCGACGGACAACACCGCGCAGCCGGCGCCGCTGGCGTAGCGCAGGCAGGCGCGATGGTCGGTATCGAGGCCTCCCATCAGGAACGAACCGCCGTGAAAATAAATCAGCACCGGGCACCGAGCGCTGGCGTCCGGGCGGTAGAGTCGCACCGGCACCGCCGGCGCGCCCGCCGGCCCCGGAATCTCGAAATCCTCGTGGGCGACACCGGCCGCCAGGGCCGGATCGACGGCCGGGGCATTGGCGGCCAGCGCCCTCTCCCACTGGCGAACCCCGTGGATATCGGCAAAGTCCGGCAGGCGGAATCCCGCGAAGACCTGCAGTTCCGGGTCCAGGGCCATGAGCCGGCTCAGCTGCCCGCCAGGATCATTTTCGCCACATTGCGGCCGGCGGCCATGGCCGGGGCGTTGGTGTTGCCGGCGATCAGTTCCGGGAAGATCGAGGTGTCCACCACCCGCAGCCCGGCAAGCCCGCGCACCCGGGCCTGGGGGTCGACCACCGATGCCTCGTCGGACCCCATCCGGCAGGTGCCCGATACGTGGAAGGCGGTGCCGCCGTGGGCGTGGTAGGCGGCGAGGATCTGCTCGTCGGTCTCCATCGGCAGATCGTCGTCCAGCGCGCTGACGATCCACGGCGCCAGCGCCGGCTGCGCGAACACCCGCTGGATCCAGCGCACCAGGCCGATGGAGGCGGCCTGGTCTTCCGGGTCCATCAGGTAATTGGCGGTGATCTGCGGCGCGACATCCGGATCGGCCGAGGTGATGTAGGTCTCCCCCTGGGAGCGGGGATGCATGTGGTAGCCGCCGACGGTCAGGCCCGGTTCAGTATCCAGCACCGGCCCCTTGGGGCCGTTCTGCAGCGAATACAGCCCGGCGCCGAGCTGGCAATCCGGGTGGGCCAGCCCCTCCCGGGTCTTGATATAGCCGATCATCTCCTGCGCGGCATTGGCCATCGGGCCGCGGTGGGTGAGCAGGTAGCGCAGCAGGTTCCACAGCAGTTTCGGCCCCTGGAACTCACCGTTCAAACTGCCTTTCTTCACCCGGTAGCGCAGGGATATGTAGTAGTGCTCGCGAAGGTTGCGGCCGACGCCGGGCACATCGCGAACCACCGGCACACCCGCCGCCTTGAGGCGCTCCGCCGGCCCGACGCCGGACAGCTGCAACAGTTTTGGCGACTGCACCGCGCCGGCCGACAGAATCACCTCCCGGTCGCAGCGGATCAGCCGCTTGCCGCTGCCGTCGCGGATCTCGACGCCCACCGCCTTGCCGCCCTCGAAAACCACCCGCAGGACATCGGTGTTGGCGAGCACCGTAAGGTTGTCGCGCGCCATCGCCGGGCGGAGAAACGCCTTGGCCGCGCTCTGCCGCCTGCCGCCGTGGATATTGCGCGGCTGGTAGCCGATGCCGCCGGTCACCGCGCTGTTGGTGTCGTCCACCCGGGGGATGCCCGCCTGCTCCGCCGCGCCGAGGAAGGCCTCGCACAACTGCCGGGCATCGCGCCCGGCATCGTCCACCGGGTGGCCGGTGATCCGCAGCGGGCCGCCCGCCCCCCGCTCAGGGCCCGGGCCGAACTGGTGATCCTCATGGGCCATGAAATGGGGCAGCATGTCGGCCCAGCTCCAGCCGCTGCAGCCGAGTTCCGCCCAGCGGTCGTAGTTATAGGCAAAACCCCGGGAATACACCATGCCGTTGATGCTGCTGGAACCGCCGATGGCGCGCCCTTTCAGCCATACTTCCTTGCCGCGGTTGCCGCCCTTGTCGATCTCGTAGGCCCAGACATGGGGATTGCCGGGAGCCAGCAGCTTGCCGATGCCCCGCGGCATATCGATCAGGAAGCTGCTGTCCATCGGGCCGCTTTCGATGATCAATACCCGGTGGCCGGGATTGGCCGACAGCTCTGCGGCCAGGACACAGCCGGCGGAGCCGGCCCCCACGATAATATAGTCAGCGCTGTCGATCACCTTGAATCCTCATGCCAATTATTGTTGTCCGCCGTCTGCCCGCGGCGGGAACGGGCTACCGGCCCGCCGCTCAGGCTTGTTCCCGGCTCGTTGCCTTTTTCCAGGTCGTACCTTCGCGGCTGTCCTCGAGCACGATGCCCTGTTGGAGCAACTCGTCGCGAATGGCGTCGGCCCGGGAGAAGTCCCTGCTGCGCTTGGCCTCGGCGCGCTCGGCGATCAGCGCCTCGACCCGCCCGGCGTCAATGCCACCGGACCCGGCACCGCCCTGCAGATACGTTTCGGGCTCGGCGCCGAGAATGCCGAAAACGGCGCCAAAACCTTTCAGCTCCGCGGCCAGCGCCCGGGCCCGATCATGCTCGCCGCCACGCTGGGCGGCGTTGAGGTCGCGGACCACATCATACATCGCCGCCACGGCCTCGCGGGTATTGAAGTCGTCGTCCATCGCCTCGACGAAACGCCGGTACAGCGCGCTGGCCTCGAGTTGCTGTCTGTCCGCCGGCGCCACCGCGGCAAAGTCCCGGAGGGCGATATAAAAGCGCTCCAGGCCGGTCTTCGCCTCCACCAGGTTCTCCTCGGAGTAATTGATGGGGCTGCGGTAGTGGCTGGAGATCAGAAAGAAGCGGATCACCTCGGGGTGGTATTTTTCCAGCACCTCGCGAATGGTGAAGAAATTGCCCAGCGACTTGGACATCTTTTCGTTGTCCACCCGCACCGCGCCGGCGTGCATCCAGTAGTTGACGTAGCGCTTGCAGGTCGCGGCCTCGCTCTGGGCGATCTCGTTCTCGTGATGGGGAAAAACAAGGTCCGGGCCGCCGCCGTGGATATCGAAGCTGTCCCCCAGGTGGCAGGTGGACATCGCGGAACATTCGATGTGCCAGCCGGGGCGGCCCCAACCCCAGGGTGATTCCCAGCCCGGCTGGTCGCGGCCCGCCGCCTTCCACAGGGCGAAGTCACGGGGATCCTCCTTCGCATCGCCGACTTCCACCCGGGCGCCGGCCAGCAGTTCGTCGGGGTTGCGGCCGCTCAGCTGGCCGTAATCGGCAAAGCGCTTGACGCGGTAGTAGACGTCGCCATTGGCGGCCTCATAGGCGTAATGGTTGTCCACCAGGATCTGCACCATGGCGACGATGTCGCCGATATGCTCGGTGGCGCGGGGCTCGATATCCGGCGGATCGATACCCAGGGCGCGTTCGTCCTCGTGCTGGGCGTCGATCATCCGCGCCGTGAGGGCGGTAAAGGGTTCACCGTTGTCGTTGGCGCGATTGATGATCTTGTCGTCGATATCGGTGATGTTGCGGGCGTAAGTGACCTCCCAGCCGGCAAAGCGCAGGTAGCGCACGATCACGTCGAACGCCACCATCACCCGCGCGTGGCCGATGTGCGCATAATCGTAGACGGTATTGCCGCACACATACATGCGGATCTTGCCCGGTTCCAGGGGCCTGAACGCTTCCTTGTCGCGAGTCAGGGTGTTGTAAATCCGCAAGCTCATCATGTTCTCCCGTGGCGCCGCTCAGGCGCCCGCCTTTGCCCAGTTGTCCTTGAGGCCGATGGTCCGGTTGAAGACCAGCTTGCCGGGGTCGCCATAACGGGCATCGAGATAAAAATAGCCCTCCCGCTCGAACTGGTAGTGACTGTCCGGGTCTGCCGCAGCGAGCCCGGGCTCGCCCTTGCAGCCGGCGATGATGCGCAGCGAATCGGCATTGATGTCGGCGAGGAAGTCGCCGCCACCGGCGCCGGGAAAGGGCGCGGTGAAGAGGCGGTCGTAAAGACGCACCTCGCAGTCCACGCAATGGCTGGCGGACACCCAGTGGATCACTCCCCGGGGGCTGATGCCTTCGGGCGGGTTCTCGCCCACGGTGCCCGGCACGATGGTGGCGTTGATCTGGAGGATATTGCCCAGTTCATCGCGCACCACCTCGTCGGCGCGGATCACGTAGGCGGCGCGCAACCGCACGTAGTCGCCCAGCACCAGGCGCTTGAACTTCTTGCGGGACAGGCTGGTATCGTCGCTGAAATCGCTGGCGTCGATGAATATCTCCCGGGTGAAGGGCAGCTGGCGCGAACCGAGGTCATCGCGATTGGGGTGCGATGGCGCGCCGAGCATCTCGACGCGGCCGTCGTCGACATTGGTCAGCACCACTTTCAGCGGGTCGAGCACGCACATCGCCCGCAGCGCGTTGTCGTTGAGGTCGTCGCGGATGAAATGGTCGAACTGGGCCATGTCGACCACCCCGTCGGTCTTGGCCACCGCGAGGCTGTCGCAGAAATTGCGGATCGCCGCCGGCGTCACCCCGCGGCGGCGCAGGCCGGAGAGCGTCGGCATCCGCGGGTCGTCCCAGCCATCGACATGGTTCTCGTCGACCAGCTGCTTGAGCTTGCGCTTGCTGGTGATGGTGTAGTTGAGGTTGAGGCGCCCGAACTCGTACTGCCGGGGCCTGGCGGGCACCGGCAGATTGTCGAGGAACCAGTCGTAGAGGGGGCGATGATCCTCGAACTCCAGGGTGCAGACCGAGTGGGTGATGCCCTCGATGGCATCGCCCTGGCCGTGGGCGAAATCGTAGGACGGATAGATGTTCCAGTCGCTGCCGGTACGGTGATGAGGCACACGCTTGATGCGGTACAGCACCGGATCCCGCAGATTGATGTTGGGCGACGCCATGTCGATCTTCGCACGCAGGGTCATGCTGCCCTCCGCCACCTCGCCGCCGCGCATCCTGCCGAGGAGCGCGAGACTCTCCGCCACCGGGCGATCGCGGTAGGGGCTGTCGCGGCCGGGCTCGGTGAGGGTGCCGCGATAGAGCCGGGTGTCCTCGGCGCTCAGTTCACACACATAGGCCTTGCCGTTTTCCACCAGGTGAATGGCCCACTGATAGAGCTGGTCAAAATAATCCGAGGCGTAGTGAACGGCGCCGCTCCAGGTAAAGCCCAGCCACAGCACGTCGCGCTGGATCGCCTCGACGTATTCGTCCTCCTCCTTCTCGGGATTGGTATCGTCGAAACGCAGGTTGCACTGGCCGCCGAACTGCTCGGCGAGGCCGAAATTCAGGCAGATGGACTTGGCGTGGCCAATGTGCAGGTAACCATTGGGCTCGGGGGGAAAGCGGGTCACCACGCCGTCGACGATCCCTTCGGAGAGATCCCGGGCAATGATCTGCTGGATGAAATGTTGTGGCTTGGTGTCGTCCATCGAATTCTCGTCAGAGGCAATGATGCCGCGGGGGTCAAAACGGGCCATTATAGCGATCGTTTCGCCTTTATAAAGAGAGAGTCTAAAGGGTAAAGGGCGATGAATAGCTATTTTTTCATTCTCATTCCCTGCCAAACTCCTTATCATTGGCTCCCTGTTTTGCAAAGGGCTACCTAATGATCATTCTGCACACCAATTACGGCGACATCTCCCTGGAACTCGACTTCGACAAGGCGCCCATCACCGCCGCCAACTTCCTGCAGTACTGCCGGGACGGCTTTTACGATGGCGTCATCTTCCATCGGGTCATCGACGGCTTCATGATTCAGGGCGGCGGCATGGACCCCGACATGAAGGAAAAGACCACCCGGCCAGCCATCCAGAACGAAGCGGACAACGGCCTGTCGAACGATGCCGGCACCGTCGCCATGGCGCGCACCCAGGATCCCCACTCGGCCTCGGCCCAGTTCTTCATCAACGTCGCCGACAACCACTTCCTCAACCACAAGGGCAAGAACCCCCAGGGCTGGGGCTACGCGGTGTTCGCCAAGGTTGCCGATGGCATGGATACCGTCAACAAGATCAAAAGCGTGCCCACCGGCAGCAGCGGCTTCCACCAGGATGTCCCCAAGGAATCGGTGGTGATCGAGCGGGTATCCGTCTCCGATGCCTACTCAGGCAAGTAATGCCCGTGAAATGACCCTGCTGTTCATTTCCGACCTGCACCTGTCGAAGGAACGCCCGGCCATCACCCGGGCGTTTTTTCGCTTTATGGACGAGCACGCGGCCAATGCCGATGCCCTCTACATCCTCGGCGACCTGTTCGAGGCCTGGATCGGCGACGACGACCCGGACGAGCCGGCACGCGCCGTGGTCGCCGCCCTGCGCCGCCTCAGCGACAAGGGTGTCCGGGTGTACTTTCTTCACGGCAACCGGGATTTCCTGGTGGGCAGGCGCTTTGCCCGGGAAACCGGCTGTACCCTGCTTGGCGACTATCATCTGATCAACCCTTGCGGACAGAACATCCTGCTCTGTCACGGCGATACCCTGTGCACCGCCGATCACAGCTACCAGCGCTTTCGCCGCCAGGTGCGCAACCCCCTGTACCGCTGGCTGCTCGCCCACCTGCCCCTCAAGAAACGCCAGGCCATCGCCACCGACTGGCGGGCGCGGAGCCGCGCCGCCAACAGCAACAAGGCCGCCAACATCATGGACGTGACCCCCGAGGCGGTGGAACAACAGCTGGAAAAGTACGACGCCGCGCTGCTGATCCACGGTCACACCCACCGCCCGGGCGTGCACCATCATCGCAACGGCGACCGGGTAGTGCTCGGCGACTGGGACAAACTCGGCTGGTATGTGCGGATCGAGGGAGACGTCGTCGATCTGGTGGACTTCCCCATCGACAGTGAAGCGGAGGACGAGACCGCAGACGGCAACCAGGATGACACCGGTAACGCGCCCACCGCCACACCAGCCAGCGGCGCGCCTGCTGCGATCGCGGAATGCGGTGCGGCTCAAGTGGACGGCGCGTCCATCCCGCCCGAACCGGCCCCGCCACCCGAGTCAACCGCCTCCCACGACAGCGACGACGAAAAACCCCGGGCTCCCACCCTCGCGGACAAAAAGCCCTCTTCAGCGGACGGCAACCAGCTTTCGCTGGACATCTGAAGCAACCTTTCGCCACCCTTGCAGTGCCGCAAAAAATCTTATCCCCGTGCATAGGGGTGCCGAGGCACGAAGCGCACCGGCACCGATGCCAGCCTCTGGTGCGTTTCCTTCGTCAACGCACCCTATCAGGGGAAAATTTCACTTAAAAATCACATGAAATACAAAAAGATACAACAACTTTTAAAATTTATTATCAAGTCAGGCCGGCGGCCCCGAGTGAAATCGAAACTCCTGGTCCGGCGCCTCGATCAGCGCTCTCTCGCGCTCCCCGATCACCCCCACCCGCTCGCTGATATCCGCCCCCGCCGCGGACTTGGCAAGGTCGAGATAATCCCGGTAGTGGCGGCCTTCCGAGCGCAGCAGCGAGCGATAGAATTTGCCCAGCTCCTCGTCCAGCAGCGGCGCGATCCGGGCGAAACGCTCGCAGGAACGCGCCTCGATAAAGGCGCCCACGATCAGCGTGTCCACCAATCGCGCGGGCTCCTGCGGCCGCACCATCTCCCGCAGGCCGGCGGCGTAGCGGGATGCGCTGATCTGCCTATAGGTGATGTCCCGGGCCGCCATGATATCCAGCACCTGCTCGAAGTGGCGCAGTTCCTCCCGGGCCAGCCGCGACATCAGATGCAGCAGCTCGAGGCTGTCGACGTAGCGGTACATCAGCGACAACGCCGTGCTCGCCGCCTTTTTCTCGCAGTTGGCGTGGTCGATCAGCAGCAGGGCCTGCTGCCCGAGAGCCGCTTCGACCCAGGCGTCCGGGGTGCGGCAGTGGAGAAAGGCGTGGATTTCTTCGAGGGCGGTGTGAGCCGGCATGGCTATCGCTGGGCTGGTCAATGGGGCGGCTATTGTAGCCTGTGCGGCTTTGACGTTTCACGCTCCGCACACTCTCATTCCGGGTGCTCGCGCCCGGGGCGGAAACGCAATGCTTTAGCATCCACCCGCCATTTCCAGTAAAATGCCACCCGGGCTTGCCGGCCCTTCATCGATGTGTGTCATCGATAGCCCCGATTTCGGCAACCACCGGAACGGGTAAATCCATTTAATACGAGGAATAAATCCGTGCTTGAAGCTTACCGCAAACACGTGGAAGAACGCGCCGCAGAGGGTGTCCCGCCAAAACCTCTTTCCGCGGAATGGACCGCGCAACTGGTCGAACTGCTCAAGGCTCCGCCCGCCGGTGAAGAAGCGTTTCTCCTTGATCTGCTCACCAACCGCGTGCCCCCCGGCGTCGATGATGCGGCCTATGTGAAAGCCGGTTTCCTGACCGCCATCCTCAAGGGCGAGGCCAGCTCCCCCGTGATCGGTCGCAGCAAGGCTGTCGAACTGCTGGGCATGATGCTCGGCGGCTACAACATCGTCACCCTGGTCGAGTTGCTGGATGACGCCGAAGTCGGCGCCCTCGCCGCCGAACAGCTCAAGCATACCCTGCTGATGTTCGACGCCTTCCACGACGTCGACGAAAAAGCCAAGGCCGGCAACGCCAATGCCATGGCCGTGCTCCAATCCTGGGCCAGTGCCGAATGGTTCCTGTCCCGCCCGGCGGTGGCCGACAAGATCACCACCGCGGTGTTCAAGGTCACCGGCGAAACCAATACCGACGACCTCTCCCCCGCTCCCGATGCCTGGTCGCGCCCCGATATTCCGCTCCACGCCCGCGCCATGTACAAGATGGCCCGCGACGGCCTGACCCCGGATGAACCCGGCGTCATCGGCCCCATGAAGCAGATCGCCGAACTCAACGCCCGCGGCTACCCCGTTGCCTTCGTCGGCGACGTGGTCGGCACCGGCTCCTCGCGCAAGTCCGCCACCAACTCGGTGCTGTGGTTCTTCGGCGAGGACGTTCCCGGCGTGCCCAACAAGCGCGCCGGCGGCATTTGCATCGGCGGCAAGGTCGCCCCGATCTTCTACAACACCATGGAAGACTCCGGCGCCCTGGTGTTCGAGGCTCCCGTCGACGAGATCGGCCAGGGCCAGATCATCGATATCTTCCCCTACGAGGGCAAGATCACCGACCACGAGACCGGCAAGGTGCTGTCCGAGTTCAGCCTCAAGTCCGACGTGCTGCTCGATGAAGTGCGCGCTGGCGGGCGGATCAACCTGATCATCGGCCGCGGCCTCACCACACGCGCCCGCGAGGCCCTGGGCCTGCCGGCCAGCGACGTGTTCCGCACCCCCGAGCAGCCCGCCGATTCCGGCAAAGGCTTTACCCTGGCCCAGAAAATGGTCGGCAAGGCCTGCGGCCTCGCCGGCGTGCGGCCCGGCACCTACTGCGAGCCCCACATGACCACCGTGGGCTCCCAGGACACCACCGGCCCGATGACCCGCGACGAACTGAAAGACCTCGCCTGCCTCGGCTTCTCCACCGACCTGGTGATGCAGTCCTTCTGCCACACCGCCGCCTACCCCAAGCCGGTGGACGTGGACACCCAGCACACCCTCCCCGACTTTATCCGCAACCGCGGCGGCGTGTCGCTGCGCCCCGGCGATGGCATCATCCACAGCTGGCTGAACCGCATGCTGCTGCCCGACACCGTGGGCACCGGCGGCGACTCCCACACCCGCTTCCCCATGGGCATCTCCTTCCCCGCCGGCTCCGGCCTGGTGGCCTTTGCCGCCGCCACCGGGGTGATGCCGCTGGACATGCCGGAATCCGTGCTGGTGCGCTTCAAGGGCACCATGCAGCCCGGCATCACCCTGCGCGACCTGGTGCACGCCATCCCCTACTACGCCATCAAGGAAGGGCTGCTCACCGTCGAGAAAAAGGGCAAGAAGAACATCTTCTCCGGCCGCATCCTCGAAATCGAAGGGCTCGACCACCTCACCGTGGAACAGGCCTTCGAACTCTCCGACGCCTCCGCCGAGCGCTCCGCCGCCGGTTGCACCATCAAGCTGTCGGAAGATTCGGTAGCCGAATACCTGCGCTCCAACATCACCCTGCTGCGCTGGATGATCGCCGAAGGCTACGGCGACCCCCGCACCATCGAGCGCCGGGTGCGCAAGATGGAAGAGTGGCTGGCCAACCCCAGCCTGATGGAAGCCGACAAGGACGCCGAGTACAGCGCCGTGATCGAGATCGACCTGGCGGACGTGAAGGAACCCATCGTCTGCGCCCCCAACGACCCCGACGACGCCCGCCTGCTGTCCTCCGTGGCCGGCGACAAGGTCGACGAAGTGTTCATCGGTTCCTGCATGACCAACATCGGCCACTTCCGCGCCGCCGGCAAACTGCTGGCCAATGCCACCGCCCTCAACACCCGCTTCTGGATCTGCCCGCCCACCCGGATGGATGCGCACACCCTCATGGAAGAAGGCTACTACAGCATCTACGGCAAGGCCGGCGCCCGCACCGAAATGCCCGGCTGCTCCCTGTGCATGGGCAACCAGGCACGGGTAGCGTCCAAGTCCACAGTGCTGTCCACCTCCACGCGGAACTTCCCCAACCGCCTGGGTGACGGCGCCAACGTCTACCTCACCTCGGCGGAACTCGCCTCGGTGGGCGGCATCCTCGGCCGCCTGCCCACCCCGGAGGAATACCTGGAATACGCCAGCCAGCTCGACTCCATGGCGGCGGAAATCTACCGCTACATGAACTTCGACCAGATCGAATCGTTCCAGAAAGCGGCGGACGACGGCAAGCGCATAGCCGCCGAGCTGATCGTCAACGTGGCCTGACAAGACCGCTCAGTCGCAAAAAAACCCGCTTCGGCGGGTTTTTTTTTTGGATGTTACGACCGGCTGCGGTAGTGTCGGGCCGGTAGTGACGACACGCCCCGTCACCGGCTGGATCACGACTTGTGCAGAACCCAGGGAAGACGCAATGCCACGGCATATAAACCACCCATCTGGATACCTCCTCCCGACAGCTTCGGGTTTTCAGCTCGCCATGAAGTCGGGAAACCTGGCCGCCTGTGGGGTGGAAGCCCTGGACCATTCGACATGCCCGGGGAACAGGAGGCACGAGTGGTCTCGACCTGGCTGGAGCTCAGGCCCGGCCTTACCTTTTATGGGGCTTGTCGCAGGGAGAAAGTACCTTTTAGCAGGAGAGACCATGAGAGTGGATGGTTTTTATTATAAATTTCATATGCCTAAATACGAACGAATTCGCCGAAACAGGTTAAAAGGTATACCTTCTAATATTGTTAATGAGGTTAATCGCACCTCATTAACATACTGTTAGGCAGTAGAAAAAAATAAGGGCCTCGAAGAAAACTAGGAGGAATAACGATGGCGTGGTATCTAAGAAAGTCTGTATCGGTCGGTCCGATCAGGCTCAACCTTTCTAAGGGTGGCATTGGAACCTCTGTGGGTGTCACTGGATTTCGCGTCGGCATGCGTCCTGATGGCTCGTCGTATGTGCATGCAGGTAGGCATGGCTTGTATATGCGTGAGGAGCTTGGTGGGGGAAGAGGCCGAAATCAAGCGGTGCCACTTCAGTCCGCAGAGCTACCTCCTACCCAGAAGTTCGATGCTGTAAGCACGCGTGATCTGACCAGCCCCGAAAGAAAAGAGCTTATTGATCGCCTGAACAAGTCTTACAAGGATTTCAGACTCGATTATTTGGTTTTCGTAGTTGCCGCAATAGCTTTCGGAGTCGCTTGGCTTAATGATAGTCAACTTGGAATGCTTATCTCTGGCGGTGTCGGTGTCTTGCTTAGTATCGCGGCTTCAGTGTTCGAAGCTCGTAGGCGAACGGTCAAAATCTTCTATGACTTTGAGGCCGGTGATACGACCTCATTCTCAAAGCTCGTGCAGGCTGCCAATCAGCTCGCCGAATGTAAACGCATTTGGGCGTACGTCGATTCTCGAGATTTAAGATCTGCCCACGAGTCCAAGGTCAATGCAGGGGCTTCTAGCTTGGTAAAAAGAGAGCCTGCGGCAGTTGGTACTGGAGTGCCACCTTGGGTTGAAACCAATGTAACCATCCCAACGCTCAAGGCTAGAGGCGTCACTGCGTATTTTATGCCCGATTGTATTCTGGTGTACGACAGCGCTGGGGTAGGATGCGTAGAGCACGCATCACTTTCCTTTACAACAGGTGCCGAACGTTTCATTGAAGATGGGCCAGTTCCATCTGATTCCAATGTGGTAGATCACACATGGAAGTACGCCAACAAACGGGGCAGTCCTGATCGCCGTTTCAAGGATAATAAAAAAATCCCGATTTGCCTGTACGGAAAGCTAGATCTGAGTACGCCTGCAGGTCTTCTATGTCATCTGCAAACATCGAAAAGCGATGCGCCGCAAAGTTTCTCGAAGCAGTATTCGGCATACCTGAAGACTATAGGTGTAGGTCGTGCAACTGTCGCCTAACAAGTGCATGTTGCCGGACTGGTTTTCCGCTGCGCTCCAAACCAGCCACAAATGCGGGCGTTAAATGTCATCGATAGAAATACC
Source organism: Porticoccaceae bacterium (assembly GCA_041655035.1). Lineage (GTDB taxonomy): Bacteria > Pseudomonadota > Gammaproteobacteria > Pseudomonadales > Porticoccaceae > NAT127. The sequence goes on from JBAZCN010000021.1 coordinate 34,277, forward strand.
GTTTTATATCAAAAGGAATAAATAATGAAAAAGATACTATTTTTAACAGCTCTGAGTATTCTAAGCTTTAACTGCCACGCGGATGGAGTTTGTGATAAAGCATCAAAAGAGTTTGCCGCTGCAGTTGAAGTGTATAAAAAGGAAGGTGGTATAGCTTTTATGAAACGTATACTAAAAAATGGCCCGCTTGAAAATGACACTAGATCGCTAAGCCAAGCGCAGTCTCTTGCTCAAATAGAACAGTTTTTTGGTCCTATAGAAACTGCTTCGGTACTGAGTACCAAAGAGCTAGGAGAAAAGTCTTGCTATATAATAGGAATCTTAGAGTATAAAAATGGCCCTGCATTTGCTGTTGCCAACTACTACAGCGGTTCAAAAGGTGTCGGTGCTACATCAATGTTTTTCCAAACTGAACCAGAGCAAATACTACCAAAGGAATTCCTCGTACAGTAAACATTTAACAAGGGTAGCCAATTGACCTCCGTAAGCTGTCTTGGTTTTTGCAAAAAGACGCAAAAACGCAATCCACCTCACTCCGGCAATTGCTACCGGCGTTATACGCAATCAAGTAATGGAGTTCTGAATGGACATATGGGAAATAGATAAGCTAGTGACCTGCCCGGGGATTTTCGGACCAGCTAAAACTTGAGAGGATGGCTTCCTGACAAGAGAGGAAGTCATGAAGAAGGGTCGTTTCAGCGAAGAACAAATGGTCAAGCTGCTGCAGGAGGCTGACC
>JBAZCN010000022.1:0-33390 GCA_041655035.1 Porticoccaceae bacterium
CTGCTGTTCGCCTTGTTTTACAACGCACTGGGCGTGCCGGTGGCCGCCGGCGTTCTGTACCCGGTAACGGGTATCCTGTTGTCGCCCATGGTGGCGGCGCTGGCGATGAGTTTCAGTTCGGCATCGGTGATTGCCAACGCCCTGCGTCTGCAGAAGCAGCGGCTGGCGCGCGACTGATCAGCGGCGTTCGGTGGACAGCCCGCTGGCACAGGGGTGTTGGAGCATTTTTTATTATCAATAATAATTCTTATTTTCTTATTGATACCGAGTATTGTTTGAAATAAGATCCTCGCCTTCAGCGGCCGCCGTCCTGGCCAGCCGCCTTGCTGGAGAGGAGGTTCACAGTGATCAGTCAGCTCAGAGCCATAACGGTCGTCGCCGCAATCGCCGGGTCATTCACCACTATGGCCCAGGCCCATACGCCGTATCTCGCACCCACCAGCTTCGACCCACTGCACCAGGGCTGGGTGACCCTGGACGCGGCGTTTACCGAGCACTTTTTCAAGCCGGAGGTGGTTTTCGACGACAGCGAATTTGCCGTTCTCGACACCTCCGGAAAATGGCGCAAGCCGCAGACGGTGCAACTGCTCAGGACCCGCGCGGTGATCGAGCACCAACTGACCGACAAGGGCACCTATCGTTTCAGCACCGGGGTGCGCCACGGTGCGGTCTTCCGTCTCTATGAACTCGATGGGGAGCGCAAGGGCACGCGCGACCCGCAAGAGGAATTGCCGGCGGGCGCAAAAATCCTTGACCATTTCCAGTCGGTCACCCTGGCGGAAACCTATATCACCCGGGGCGCCCCGACCACCGCGGCGCTGCGCGCTCACGGCGAAGGCCTGGAACTGGTGGCGGTGACCCATCCCAACGATCTCTATGAAGGCGAGGTGTTTCGCGCCCAGATTCTGTTCGCCGGGCAACCACTCGGCGACCAGGAGGTAGAGGTTTTCCCGGCCAATGCCGGCGCCGGACACGATGCCGCGGTACTCAAGGTGAAAAGCGACGGCGGCGGCTTTGTCGATCTCGCCACGCCGCGCGCGGGTGAATACCTGCTCCAGACCCGCTACCGCACGGATGCCCCGGCGGGCGCCGCGGCGCCCAGGTACAGCTACACCTATACCCTGGCGTTCGAGGTCGGCGAGCAGTGATCGCCAGGCGCCAGCCTTTCCGGCCTCCATTCACTCTAAATCATCCATTCGCAACAGGAAACTGAGCCCATGAACCTCTTGATCAAAAGCGCATTGGCCTTGCCCCTGGTGATGCTCGCCGCGTGCCAGACCACTGACCAGGCAGCGGAGTCTTCTCCGGCCGCCACCCCCAACTCCCCGGCGGCGTCGGCCATGGTGGCCCATGGCACCGGAACCGAGGCGCGGCAGGGTTATATTCTCGAACACGATCAGGATGGCGATGGCCGTGTGTCGCAACAGGAGTTGGAGCAATTCCGTACCGCCCGCTTCCAGGGCGCCGACAGCGACGGCGATGGCCGCCTGAGCGAGCACGAGTACGTCGACGAGTACGCCGCCCGTCTCGACCGCCAACTCGCCAGCGAGCGCAAAGGCCACCTGGAGCAGACGGAAACGCGGTTCAAAGCCCTCGATAAAAATGCCGATGGCGTCGTCAGTCGCGACGAATACGACGCTTCGGGCGAGCGCGCTTTCGCGCACCTCGACAAGAGTGGTAGTGGGCGGATCGCCGCCGCCGACAGTCCCGGGAAAGCGTCGCGCTCACAGGGCGCCCTGGCCATGCCGACCACCCATACCATCGGCGGATTCATGGAGCTCTATGACGAGGATGCCGATGGCGTGGTGACGCGTGCGGAATTCGACCGCCTCCGCGATCGCGCTTTCGCCGAGACCGACGTGAACGGCGACGGTGTGCTCGATGCCGATGAATACCAGCAGGAATTCGCCGCCCGCCTCGATCGCCAGAGCGAAAGCGTCTACCAGCGGCAGATCAAGCAGGCCAAGGTGCGCTTTGGCGTGCTCGACAAGGACAAGGACGGGGCTATCAGCCTCGCTGAATACATCGCGATCGGCCTGCGCGGCTTCTCTGCCTGGGATACCGATGGCGACGGCTTTGTCGGCGCGGGGGATCCGCTGCCGGCCAGTCGGGCCGGCGAAGGTCGGGATGGCGGAAAGCACGGGGCGGAACACGGCAAATCCGCGGCCGACAAGGCTGCGGGCGAGCCACATGGCGAACACCGGCAGTCGCAGTACTGAGCGGCGGCCATGCACAGACGCTTTGCATCTCGGCTCGGACATGCCTTGGGAAGGCTTGCGGTGTTGTGCCTGGCCTGCGCTGCCCAGGCACTGTGGAGCAATGAGTACAGCGAGCAGCGGGACGATGTTCTCGGCACGACATTCTCCGTGACCCTGGTAGGCCTGGCGGATGCCCGGGCGCAGCAGGTGAGCGCCGCGATCCTCGCGGAAATCGCCCGCCTCGAGAACGTCTTCAGCACTTACCGGGACGACAGCGAGCTGTCCCGGCTCAATCGCAACAAGGGCGCCGGGCAGTTGTCCCCGGAACTTGCCAGCGTCTTGTCGCTGTGTGAAGAGTGGCGGGAAAAAACTGCCAACGGGTTCAGTTGCCGGCTCGGCGGCATCACCGCCCTGTGGCGCAAAAGCGCCGAAGCGGGTGACGAGGTGCCCGATCGCACCGCGTTGCGCAAGGTCGCGCGGCAGGTGGCCGCCGCCCCCTGGGAGCTGTCCGCGGGCGGCATGACCCTGCACGACATGGAGCTTGATCCCAGCGGCCTGGCCAAGGGTTTCATCATCGACCAGGCGCTGGCGAGGGCCCGGGCCCTGGCTCCCGAGGCGACCGGGATCAAGATCGACATCGGTGGCGATGGCGTCTATTGGGGGGCGAACGACAGTGGCCAACCGTGGCGGGTGGCCATCGCCGAGCCTCGCCACAGCGCTGACAACGACCGCTATCGCGACGGGCGTGGCGATATCCTGGCGCTCGATTCCCGCGCCGTCGCCTTCAGTGGCCACAGCCGGCGCCACTGGCAGATCGCCAGCCACCGGTTCAGCCATATCCTCAATCCTGAGGATGGCTGGCCGGTCACCGCCTCGGTGTCGGCAGTGGTGGTGGCGAAAGATGTGGTGACCGCCGACGCCCTGGCCACGGCGTTGACGGTGATGCCTATTGCTGCGGGTGTCGAGCTTGTCGATCGCCTGCCGGACGTCGAGGCGATGATCATGACCGAGAGTGGCAAGACCTTTGCCTCCGGGGGCTGGTACTCCCTGTTGATTCCCGATGACCGGCACCCGCCGCTGTGGGATGACACCATGCACTTCCTGGTGGAATACCAGGTGCCCGCCCACAACGTGGCTGAGTATCGCCGCCCCTACGCCGCGCTGTGGATTACCGATGGCGACAAGCACCTGGTGCGTCAACTGGTGGTTCACGGCGATAGCCTGCGCTGGTTGCGGGAAGTCCCGTTGTGGTGGCGCCGCCACGGTCGTCATGACGAGTCGGCCATCGACGGTCTGGCGCGGGCGACACCGGCGCCGGGGCAGCACATGGTGGTCTGGGACGGCCGCGATGACCGCGGTCGCAAAGTCCCCGAGGGGAATTATGTCCTGCACCTGGAAGCCGCCCGCGAACACGGTGGCCGCGAACTGGTGACGGTGCCTTTTATGCTGAACGGCGAGGCGTTCGAACGCCAGGTGCAAGGCGAAAAGGAGCTCGGTCGGGTCAGGGTGAGTTTCAGTCCGTCCTCCTGAGCGGTAACCGGGTCCCGGCAACCGGCGGATCACTGTCGATAGATCGGTTCAACCCCTGCGCAGAGAGTCGGAGAGGGTACCGGTTTTTTTATTTTTATAGTAATAAATCTCATTAGCTTTAGCGTTATCAATAAATTTGTTCTGATCGGAGAGGGAGAATTGTCATGAATAGCAAATGCTACAACTTTCGCGCGTTATCATTCGCGCTCCTGGTAACGACTGCCGCCAGTGGCGCCGTCGCGCAAACCGAAGCGGCGGCGCAGGTGGTGCTGCCGAAGAGATCGGTGACATCGACGGTGATGGAATCGACCACCGAGAATACCCAGGTCGTCGACAGCCGGCAAATGGAAGACGACCAGGTGCGCAACCTCGACGACCTGGTGCGCTATATCCCCGGCGTGGATGTGGACAACATCGGGCGTTTCGGCAGTAGTGGTTTCAACATTCGCGGCATGGATGGCGACCGGGTGGCGATCACCGTCGATGGTCTCAGTCTCGGCGAGACCCTCAATCCCCCGACGTACACGGCCTATGATTTTTTCAACAGCGGCCGCGGCGGCATCGACATCGACTCGATGAAGGCCGTCGAGATCATCAAGGGCGCGGACTCGATCACTGCCGGCAGTGGCGCCCTGGGTGGCGCGGTGGTGTTTGTCACCAAGGACCCGGCGGATTACCTCGACGCCACGGGTAACGACACCCATGTCGGCGTCAAGACCGGTTATGCCAGCGGCAATGAAGAGTTCATGGCGACGGCGACCCTGGCGAACCGCACTGGAGCGCTGGAAACCATGCTGCTCTACACCGCGCGCCAGGGCCACGAGACCGAATCCTACTATTCCGGCTCGCGGCCAAATATCCCTGGCACCGCCCGGGAGATTCCCGATCCTCTGGACTATGACAATGACAACCTGCTGTTCAAGCTGCACTACCACCTCGACGACAACCACCGGCTCGGTCTGGTCGCGGAGCGTTACGAGTCGCAATCGGAGCTGGATAACCAGACTCGCCTCAACGCCTCCTACCTGACCCGCACCTCCGACGACCGGGTCGAGCGCGAACGCTACGGCGTCAACTATCTGTGGAAAGCCGGCAACGCCCTGTTCGACGAGCTCGATTGGCGCTATGACTACCAGAAGTCCTACACCCTGGGCCATACCCGGATGACCATCCCCAACGGCTGCCCGGCCGGCGCCAGTTCGCCGGCGCTGGAGCCCTGCCTGCGCACGGAAAACCGCGACTACGAACAGGAGCTGCACAAAACGGTGCTGCACCTGGACAAGAAAGTCGCCGGCCACCGTCTCGGCTACGGCATCAGCTGGGAAGAGAAAAGTGTCGACTACGCCGATGTCAAAACCCGCTTTGTCGGCACCACCTCGGAAATCGGCGTCGGCTGGCCGCAGTATGGCACCGATTTCGTGCCGCAAACGGACGTGCGCGCCTGGAGTGTCTACGCCCGGGACCAGGTCAGCCTGGTGGACGACCGCCTGCTGCTCAACGCCGGCGTGCGCTTTGATCGCTACGAATACTCCCCGTCCCTCGACAACGCCAATTACGGCGACAGTTCCGGTACTGTCGACGACGTGAGCTTTTCCTCGCCGTCCTGGCAACTGGGAGCGAGCTGGAACCTGACGCCCCACCACGTGCTGTGGGCGCAGACCGGCGCGGGCTTTCGCGCGCCGACGGTGGAAAACATGTATCTCTCCCCCTCCACCTCCATCGCCACCGAAGTCGCCAGCGGCCAGCAGGTCGACCTGTGGAACACCGTGTCCAATCCGGATCTGGAAGCGGAAGAAAGTTTCAACGTAGAGGCCGGCTATCGCTGGCAGGGTGAGCGTCATCTGCTGGGCATTTCCGTTTACCGCAACGAATACCGCAATTTCATCGACTATGCGACTTTCATTCGCAATCCCGGTGTGGAGTATCAGACCTGTAGCGCCGGCGGCGCCCCCTGCACCAGCGTCTTCGGGGATGCCTACGATATGCTCGACAACATCGGCAAGGCCACGGTGGAAGGCGTCGAGCTGGAAGGCCGCTGGCTGTTCGCCAGCAACTGGAGCCTGCGCCTGGCCTACTCCTGGAACGAAGGCGAGGAAAAGGACGGCACGCCACTACAAAGCATCGTGCCCGCCTCGGGGGTGCTCGGACTCGCCTACACCGCGCCGACTGATCGCTGGTCGGTGGAGGCCCGCGCGCTGTATTCCGAGGGCAAGGATCTCGGCGACGCGACCCGGGTCGATGCCGCCACCTTCACCCAGATCCCCATCGCCTATTTCGAGGGCGACAACGATTACACCGTGGTCGATCTCCAGGCGCGCTACGACGTCACCGCGAATCTGCGCCTCAATATCGGGGTCTACAACCTGTTCGACGAAGAATACATCCGCTGGCAGCGCATCCGCTTCGTCGATCAGGGTTCCGCCGCCGGCGGCGCCCGCGGCGGGGTCAGCGGCGACGGCATCCATCGCTTCACCGAGCCGGGGCGCAATTACCGCCTGACCCTGGCGTACAACTTCTGATTTCTCGGCCCCCCACCGCTTGAGGCCCGCAAGGGCCTTTTTTATTGGTTTTGTCCGGCTTGCTGATTTATCCGCGCACGGCGGTCTCGCCGGTGGGAGTACAATGCTGGCTTTGCCGTCATTGCCAGAGAACAAGAAATTCCGTGAGCAAACCCCTTATCCTGAAAATCACCGTGCTGCTGATCTCCACCCTCACCATCATGGCCGGCACGCCGGTTTCCCCGGTGTTGCCGAAAATCGCCGTGGGCTTTGCCGGCGAAGCCAATGCCGAGCTGCTGTCGAGGCTGGTGCTGACCATGCCGGCGCTGTTCACCGTCTTCGGCGCGCCCCTGGCGGGGATCATTGCCGACCGCTATGGACGCAAGCCGCTGGCGCTGGCATCCCTGGCACTGTATGCGGTGGCGGGAACTTCGGGTTTTTTTGCCGACACCCTCCAGCAGATACTGCTCGGCCGGGCGCTGCTCGGGCTCGCGGTGGGCGGCTGCACCACCTCTGCCATGGCACTGATCACCGACTATTATCAGGGCGACGAGCGGGTTCGGCTGCTGGGTATCCAGGGAGCGTGCATCACCGGCGGCGGGGTACTGTTCATCGGCCTGGGCGGTTTTCTGGCCGAGCTGGGCTGGCGCTTTCCGTTTCTGCTCTACCTCGCCGGGGCCTTGGTGCTGGGTCTGGCGGCGCTGGTACTCCATGAGCCGGAGCGCCCGGCCCAGACCCTCGAGGAGAAGGCCGGCAATGGCCTGCCGTTCGGTTTCCTGGCGGTCATATACGGCATCGCGCTGGTCGGCAACACCTGTTTTTTCACGGTGCCGGTACAGATGCCTTTCTACCTGCAGGGGGATTTTGCCGTCGGTGGCATCGGCACCGGGCTGATCCTGGCGCTGGCGACCCTGTTTGCCTCGGCCACCGGCTTCCAGTACGGGCGCATTCGGCACCGGCTGTCCTACGGGGGGATTCTCACCCTGATGTTCGCCCTGATGGGTTGCAGTTACCTGGTGGTGGGCTTCGCCACCACGCTGTGGGTGCTGGTCGCCGGGTTGTGCCTGTCGGGGGTCGCCGCCGGGATGCTGTTTCCCTGCGTCAACAACTGGGTGTCGGACATCACCAGCCGCCACAACCGGGGCCGGGCATTCGGGGTGGTTGGCACCTCCCTGTACCTCGGCCAGTTCATCGCGCCGGTCGTCACTGCGCCGCTGATCGCCCGCTTTCCCTACGGCCCCTTTTTCGCGATGCTGGGCGCCTTTCTGCTGGTGATGGCGGTGACGGTGAGGCTGGCGGCGGGCGCACTGGACCGCCACACCCGGCGGCTGGCGACCTGACCGATCCGGGCCCCTTTAGGTAGGGGCCGGATTCGGTTCTGCGACAGACTCAAGACCTGCCCAGCCGGAACCACAGCGCGTACAGGGCGGGCACAAAGAGCAGGGTGATGGCGGTGCCCACCGCCACGCCGCCGATCAACACATAGGCGATCGGCCCCCAGAAACTGTCGAAAGTCAGCGGTACGAAGGCCAGCATCGCCACCACAGCGGTGAGCACCACCGGCCGGGCGCGGCGCACCGCGGCTTCCACCACCGCGGCCACAGGATCCATGCCCTCGTTGAAGTTGTCCGACACCTGCTGGGTGAGGATCAGGGTGTTGCGCATCAGGATGCCGGCGAGCCCGATCAGCCCCAGCAGGGCCACGAAGCCGAAGGGTTGGTCGAACAGCAGCAGGGCGAGCGCCGCGCCGATCACCCCCAGCGGCGCGGTGGCCACCACCATGAAGGTGCCGGAGAACGAGCGCATCTGCAGCATGGTGAAGACCAGCATCATCAGGATCATCACCGGCACTTTCTTCTGGATGGCGAGATCGGCCTTGCCGGATTCCTCGACCACTCCGCCGATATCGATACGATAGCCCGCAGGCAGGGCGGCGCGCAGCGGCTCCAGCGCTTTCCACACGGCCATGCTGACGTCCGGGGGCTGGGCGTCGTGGGCGTCGGCGTGCACCGCCAGGAAGGGTTCGCGGTTGTAGCGCTTGATCAGCGGGTCCTCGAAGCGGGTCTCCAGTCGACCCAGCTGGGCCAGGGGCACCTTGTGGCCTTCCTGGGTGCGCACCTCCAGCCGCGCGAAGCGGTCGCGGATATCGCCGCCGCCCCGCGCGCGCAGTTCGACGCTGCGGATATCCTGGCGCAGTTGCGCGACCGCCACGCCATCCAGCTGGAACTGCAGTTGCTGGCCGACCTCGGCGGGGGTCAGGCCCATCAGCCGCAGGCGCTCCGGATCCATGACCAGATGCAGCACCGGTACCCGCTCGTCCCACTCCAGATGGGCGTGGAGGGTATTGGGGTTGGCGGCCATGATGTCGCGTACCTGGTAGCCGATGCGGCGCAGTTCCATGGGGTCGGGGCCGAGGATACGGAAACTCACCGGCCAGGGCACCGGCGGGCCGTTGAACAGGATTTCGAAACGGATCAGGGCCTCGGGAAATTCGCCGGCATCCACATGCTGTTTGAGCGCGGCCATGATCCTGCCGCGGCCCTCGGCGTCCCGGGCCATGACCAGCAATTTGGCGAAGGCGGGGTCGGGATTCTCCGGATTGGCGGAGACAAAGAAGCGCGGCATGCCGGCGCCGACGAAAGCGGTTACCGACTCGGTGTCGGGCTGGGCGTTGAGGATCTGTTCCAGCCGGCGGGTGGTGGCGTCGGTGTTGGCGATGGCGGTGCCCTGGGGCATGTAGACGCTGACCAGCACTTCGTGGCGATCGGAGTCGGGAAAGAACTGCTGCTCGACCAGCGACATGGCGGCTATCGCTGCGACCAGCAGGCCCATCGTCGCCGCCACCACGATGGTGCGGTGGATCACGCACCAGTGCACCAGGTTGCGCAGCTGGTCGTAGCGCGGCGTGTGGTACTGGCCCTGGTGATGACTGGGCGCAGTGCCGATGGGGGGCAGCAACTTGACCCCGAGGTAGGGGATGAAGATCACCGCCACCAGCCAGGACACCAGCAACGAGATGGCCAGCACCCAGAAGATATTGCCGGCGTATTCCCCGACGCTGGACTCGGCGAAGCCTATGGGGGTGAATCCGGCGACAGTGACCAGGGTGCCGAACAGCATCGGCGAGGCGGTGATGGTCCAGGCGTGGGAGGCGCTGCGAACCCGGTCCCAGCCTTCCTGCATTTTCACGATCATCATCTCGATGGCGATAATGGCGTCGTCGACCAGCAGACCGAGGGCGATGACCAGCGCGCCCAGGGTGATACGGTCCAGATTGATGCCCATGAATTGCATCACCGTGAAGCTCAGACACAGGGTGATGGGAATGGCGATGCCCACCACCAGGCCGGCGCGCAGGCCGATGGCGAGGATGCTCACCAGCATCACCACCACCACCGCGACCATGAACTTGAACTGGAACAGGGTGATCGCGCCGGAGATCAGCTCCGCCTGGTTGGTGACGGGGATCAGCGTCATGCCCAGCGGCAGGCGCTGGCGCTCCGTTTCGACAAAGGCGTCGAGGCTTTTCCCGAGGTCGAGCCCGTTCCAGCCATCCCGCATCACCACGCCGAGCAGGATGGTGTCGTCGCCGTTGGTACGGACCAGGTAGCTGGCGGGCTCCTGGTAGCCGCGGCGAACAGCGGCCAGGTCACCCACCCGCAGCAGCCGGTCGCCGACGCGTATGGGCACTTCCGCCAGTTGCGCGGGGTCCGACAGGTCGCTGGCGATGCGCAGGTAGACGCGGGCCCCGGTGGTCTCGAGCTGGCCGGCGGGGGCCAGGCGGTTATGGGCCTCGATGGCGGCGAATACCATATCGGGGCTGATGCCCAGATTGGCCAGCCGGGCGGTATCGAAATCGAGGAATACCCGCTCACTGCGCTCGCCGAGCAGCTGCGCCCGGCGCACCCCGGGCAGCAACTGCAGGCGGTCGCGGATGGCCTCCGCCTCGCGGGTCAGCTCACGCATCGGCAGGCCGGGCGCGGCCAGGGAAATCAGCGAAAAATAGACATCGCCGAAGTCGTCGTTGACGATCGGACCGATCACTCCGGCGGGCAGCAGGGGCGCCTCGTCCTGCATGCGCTTGCGCACCTGATAGAACAGGTCGGGTATTCTCTCGCTGGGGGTATGATCCTCGAATACCACCTGCATATCGGCCCGCCCCGGGCGGATGGTGGTTTCGATATTGCGGATGGCATCGACTTCCTGGATGCGTTTTTCCAGACGGTCCACCACCTGGTCCTGGATCTCGCGGGTAGTGGCGCCCGGCCATTCGGCGGAGACCACCATCACCCGCACGGTAAATTCCGGGTCCTCGGCGCGGCCCAGCGACACAAACGCATAGACGCCGACCACGATCGAGAGAATCAGGAAGAACAGCGTCAGTCCCTGTTCCCTGACCGCCAGCGCCGAGAGATTGGGGAAGCTCATGGCGCCAGCTCCCTGACGGCCATTCCCTGTTCCAGCATGTCGGTGCCGAGACTGATGATGCGGCTGCCCTCCTCGAGGGCGGCGCTGATCCGCGCGGTTTCGAGATCGAGGCTGAGTACCGTGACCGCCAGCGGTTGGGCGCGTCCGTCCACTATCCGCCAGATGCGCGGGCCGCCACCCCGTTCGTCGATAGCGGCGATAGGCACAGTCAGGGTATTGGCGGTGGCGTTGCCGCCCAGGTCGACCCGCACCACGGAGCCCAACGGCAGGGCGGCGGTCGGCTCGGTGAGCTGGTAGCGGGCGCGCCAGGTGCGGCTGGCGGGGTCCGCGGCGCCGGCGATTTCACGCAGCTGGATGGTGAGCTCGGCGCCGTCGGCACGTTTTATCCGGCCACCGGCCGGGGGCGTGGCGGCGTCGGGCAGGAAGACCTCGACCTCCCGCTCGCCGTCCCGGGCCAGCAGGCCCAGCGGTTCGCCGGCGGCCACCACCTGGCCGGCGTCGCCGCTGACTTCCATCAGTACGCCGTCGGTTTCGGCCTTGAGGGTCGCATAGCCGAGCCGGTTGCCCGCCTGTTGAGCCCGGGCCCGGGCGGCGTCGAGCCGGGTGCGGGCTTCCCGCACCGCCAGTTCCGAGCGCTCCAGCACCTGGTGGCTGATGAATTTTCTGGCCAGCAGCTCGCGGTTGCGGTCGTGGTCCGATTCGGCGATCTCCAGCGCCGTCTGCGCCGCCGCCTGTTCGGCGCGGGCGGCGTTGAGATCCTGATCGAGGTCGCGGGGATCGAGCTGGAACAGCAACTGGCCGGCCGTCACCCGCTGCCCGGCGTCCACCGCGCGGACGGTGATGCGACCCGGCACTTCGAAGGCGACGGGGATCTCGTAGCGGCCGCGCACCGTGCCGGACAGGCTGAGCGCCCCGCCCTGATCCAGCGCGACGGTGTGGGTGCGGACCCAGGGGGCCGACTGGCTGGTATCGTCGCCGGGGGTGTCGCCACCGGAACAGGCGGCGAGAATGAGACAGAGGGTGGCAATCGGGAGCGGGTTTATTCTGGCCATGGCGCACATTGTTCGGAAAATTTGTTTATTATTGAACGAAACCGTCTGTTAATTCGAGTCCCCAAGTGGCAAAAGTACCAAAAATTGTGTCGCCCAACGCCCCCGGTCGTCCCCAGGACCCGGACAAGGACGTGGCGATACTCGACGCCGCACGGGATATCCTCTTCCAGCGGGGTCTCCAGGCGGTCTCCATGGAGGCGGTGGCGGCCCGCGCCGGCGTATCCAAGGCGACGGTCTATTCCCGCCATGCCAACAAGATCGAACTGATCCGCGCCCTGGTGCGCCGCCAAGGCGCGGACATCATCGGCCACTTCTCGGTGGCGCCGGGATCGGCCAGCGACCTGCGCGCCAGTCTCGGCGAATTTGCCCGGGAACTGTTGGCCTTTCTGTCCAGCGACGAACACTCGCAACTGGTGCGGGCCGTGGGCGCGGCACGGGCGCTGGCTCCCGACATGGCCCGGGAGATCTATCTCAATGGCCCGCAGAATACGCTCGACCAACTGGCCCGCTGGCTGGCCTCGGCCGCCGCAGGGGGCCTGCTGCAGTGCCGACAACCGGAACGCAGCGCAGAGCTGCTGATAGGTATGCTGGGTGGCATCGACCTGGCGCGCACCCTGTTCGGTGTGTGTGGCCCCCGCCGCGGCGCCGCGCTGGCGGCGCACGCGGATTTCGTCGTCGACGCCTTTCTGCGGTTGCACGCGGTGGGCTGAGCCGGGTATCGGGCTGATCATCGCCGATGGCGGCCCTGCAGGAGGCCAAGATCCCGGCGATGCACGACCCGGACCAGCTCGACGCACCATCGGCACCTCGATGTCCGGCGCCTCACCGGAACGGCCCTTGTGTTTCTGAGCGATCGACCAACGGCCGGCCATGGTCGGTTGTTGCTGTTGTCAGCGGATCAGAAGGTCGAGAGTCCCAGGGCTTCCATCATCCGGTAGCGCCAGTAGCGCAGCCGGGATTCGTCCTGCCAGGTCTGGTAGGGCAGGCTCAGGGTGGGCTGATGCCACAGTTGGTCGAAATGGGCGCTCAGTTCACGGCTCAGCGGCGTAGCTCCATCGCCCCACACACGGATGTTGGTTTCCAGGTTGAGGTTGTCGAGATTGCGCCGGGTGAAGTTGGCTGAGCCGAGCATGAACTGCCAGGAGCGGTCCGGATCGCGACGCATCAACAGCTTGCTGTGGCACTGTTCGCCATGGGTATTGCACCAGCGCACGGCGATACCGGCGCGGTGCAGTTCCAGTGCCACCTGGCGGTTGGGAATGCCGTTTTTCTCGCGGCCAAAGGCATCGTGATTGGCATCGAGCAGGATGCGCAGGCGCACCCCCCGCTGGTGGGCGGCGATAAAGGCGCGGACCAGTTCGCGGTGCGAGAGATAGAACATGGCCAGGTCGAGTTCACTGCCGGCCGGGGCGCCGCTGATCATTGCCAGGGCGGCAGCGCGGATCCGGCTCTCGGTCAGTACCTGCACTTGCTGGCTGTCGGGCTCGCGGCCCTCCGTGTCGGCAAAGGCCGGCAGCTGGAGGCTGATGCCGGCCATCGCCAGCACCGCCGACTCGGTGTGCAGCAGGTCGACCGCGGCGGCGCCGCTGAAGGCGAGGGCGATATTGCTGTGCCGGCTGCTGCCGTCGTGAGGGTTGGCGGAGGTCACCAGCCCGCGCAGGCCATCGCCGTCATCGACGATCAGGGTTTTGCGGTGGTTGGCCTTGAAGTTGAGCAGCGCCAGAAAACTGCGCAGGGTCGTCTTGCCGTTGCCGATGGGATTGGGCAGCCAGCCGCCGTCGGGATCATTGCCCAAGCCCTGGCAGCACAGCCGCCAGAGGGTGGACCACAGGGGGTTGGAGTCGCGCAGTGGTGACAGCGGGGTTTCCACCACCGGGATGCCGGCGGCGCGCAGCTGCTCGAACAGCGGCGAGCGGGTGCCGCCGTAGAAGGTGTTGAAGGGGTCGGTGACGACGGCGATGGTGATCCCGTCGACCGCTTGCTTGCGCGCCAGCAACGCGTCGGTGAGCTGACTGGCGAGCGGGCGATAGCCGGGCCCGGGCGGACGGCTGTCGTTGAACAGAAACATGTCCACCACGATCAGCCTGCGGGCCCGGCCGATCAGCCGCAATGCCTCAGCGAATATCTGGTGGTCGAGCACCGCCTCGCCTTCCGCCGTTTGCCAGGTGCGGTCGACCAGCAGTGCCGGCGCCGCCAGCGCCCGCGCCGGCCCCTGATAATCGAGGCCCGCGGGCAGCGGCTTGCTCGCTTGATAGGCGCCGGTGCCGGCGAGGATCAGCAGGAGGAGCACAAGCGCCAATCGTTTGCGGGTGATCACGGTGCGGCGGGCTCCAGCAAGGCCAGTACCGAGTTCAGATAGCGCAGCCCCAGTTCGGTCGTCGCCAGCCGCTCGCTGGCTTCATGAACCAGGCCCCGCTGCACCAGGTCGTGCCAGCGGGGCTCGAGGTCGGTGAAGGCGAGGCCGGTGCGCGCCTGGTAAAAGCTGCGCGGCACGCCGCCGACCAGCCGCAGGGCATTCATCATGAACTCAAAAGGGCGCTCGGCGGGCTCGACTGCCTGCTCGCTGGCGCGCCAATCACCGCGGCGCGACAGGTAGTCGGCCGGGGCGCGGGTCTTGCTGGCGCGCAGGATGCGGTTGCCATCCGCGAGGCTGTACTTGCCGTGGGCACCCGCGCCGATGCCCAGGTAGTCGCCGAACTGCCAGTAGTTGAGATTGTGGCGGGACTGGCGCCCGGGCTGGGTGTAGGCGGAGACTTCGTACTGGGCAAACCCCGCGGCGGCGAGAACCGTCTCGCCCTGCTGCTGGATTTCATCGAGGGTATCTTCCGCCGGCAAGGGTGGCGGCCGCTTGTGGAAGACGGTGTTCGGTTCGATGGTCAACTGGTACCACGACAGGTGGCTGGGAGCGAGATCGACGGCGAGGGCGAGGTCGGCGATGGCGCCGGCGGGAGTCTGGTCCGGCAGGCCGTGCATCAGGTCGAGGTTGATATTGTCGAAGCCGGCGGCCCGCGCCGCGTGGACCGCGGCGATCGCCGCGGCGCGGTCGTGGATGCGCCCGAGCCGCGCCAGCTGGGCATTGTCGAAACTCTGGATGCCAATGGACAGGCGGTTGACGCCGGCGCTGCGAAAGCCCTGGAAGCGCCCCTGTTCGACGGTGCCGGGGTTGGCTTCGAGGGTGATCTCGATATCGCGGGCGAAGCCGATACGCCGCTCGGCGGCGTCGAGGATGGCGCCGATACCCGGCGCTGAAAACAGGCTGGGGGTGCCGCCACCGATGAAGATGGATTGCAGCCTGCGGCCCTGGGCGTGGGGCAGCTCGGTGTCGAGGTCGGCAATCAGGGCGCGCAGGTATTCCTGCTCGGGAATGGCGCCATTGGGTTCATGGGAATTGAAATCGCAATAGGGGCATTTGCGCACGCACCAGGGAATATGCACATAGAGTGCGAGAGGTGGCAGTTGCAGCATCAGAGACGGGCCAGCTTTTCCAGCAGTTGGCGCATCGCCCGGGCGCGGTGGCTGAGGGTGTTTTTCACTTCCGCCGGCAGTTCGGCGGCGGTGCAGTTCTGCTCGCGCACGAAGAACAGCGGGTCGTAGCCGAAGCCATGGCCGCCTCGCGGCTTTGGGGTGATCACGCCCTCCCAGCTGCCCTGGCAGATCAGCGGGGTGGGGTCGGCGGCATGGCGCATATAAACCAGCAGGCACTGGTAGCGGGCGGTGCGCTGTTCGGCGGGGACGCCCCTGAGGGATTCCAGCAGCTGGACATTGTTGTCGGCATCATTCGCCCGGGGGCCGGCAAACCGGGCGGAGTAGATTCCCGGCGCGCCGTCGAGAAAGTCGACTTCGAGGCCGGAATCGTCGGCGATGGCCGGCAGGCCGGAGAGGCGTGCGGCGTGGCGGGCCTTGATGATGGCGTTTTCGACGAAGCTGAGGCCGGTTTCTTCCACCTCGGGGATGGCGAGGTCGGATTGGGCGACGACGTCGATGCCCCGGTCCGCCAGCAGGTACTGGAATTCCTTCAGCTTGCCGGCATTGCCGCTGGCCAGTACCAGCTTGCTGGTGGTGACGACGCCGTCAGCGGTCACGGTAGAAGGTCCGCTGGAAGGTGACGGCGTGGGCGGGCCTGTCGGCGATCCCGACCCGCACCCTGAAGGTCAGGGCGTCTTCGTTCTGGAAGTTGAAGGGCGCCAGGTAGTAAACCGAATCACCCTCGCGGACTTCGAAAAACTGCAGGGTCTGCTGCTGGGCGAAGATGTTGGATACCACCCCGCTCACGTCGGCGGTCTTGCCGGAGGGCAGGTCGTCGACGATGACCGAGATATTGATCAGCCCCTTGTCCGCGCCGCGCGCGATGTTGTAACGGCTGGCGACCTCCGGGCTGATGAAGCTGCTGTTGAAGGCGCTGAAATACACCTTGGTATCGCCGAACTGCTTGTAGGGCTTGTCGTTGGCGCCGGCGCCGGCGGCACAGAACAGCAGCGCGGCGAGAGCCAGGGCGCGGCGGGCCGCTGCTCCGAGGATGTTGGCGGCGGGGTTGGTGCGGCGGCTGATGGTGTTCATGGCGACAATCCTCAAAAGGGCGGTCCTCAAAAGGGACAATCCCCGGACTTACTTGCTTAAGTAATAGATGGCTGTCTCTGCGAATAGATTAGGCCAGATTACCTGTAGTTGCCTGCCCGGCGTCTGCGACGCCACGGTGGCGCGATCGATGATCCTGATACGCTTTTCCCGGCACAGGGTCTCGAAGTCCTTGACGGTGCAGAAATGGATATTGGGGGTATCGTACCATTGATAGCTGAGCTGCCGGGTGACCGGCATCCGACCTTTGATATACAGATAGGCGAGCGCCTTGATATTGCCGAAATTGGGGAAGGTCACCACGCATTCCTTGCCGATCCTCAGCATTTCCTCGATGGTGCGATCGGGCCGCAACAGTGCCTGCAGGGAGTTGGTCATCACCACGGTGTCGAAACTGTCGTCGGAGAAGTGGCCGAGGCCCTTGTTGATGTCGGTCTCGATGACGTTGACGCCGCGCTGGATGCAGGCGGTGATCCCCTCGGGATCGATTTCGAGGCCATAGCCCTCGATCCCATGGCTCTCTTTGAGGCTGTGGAGCAGGGCGCCGTCGCCGCAGCCGAGATCGAGCACCCGGCTGTTGGGGGTGATCCACTTTTTCAGGATATCCAGTTCGACTCGCAGCATCAGTCAGCCCTCAACAAGTGCATGGCCTCGGTGGCGACGTTGTCCATGTAGCTTTTGAACACGGCCTGGTAGCGGGGATTGGGCAGCAGAAAGGCGTCGTGGCCCAGGTCCGACTCGATATTGGCGTAGACCACATCCCGGTTGGCGGCGATCAGGGCGTCGACGATCTCGCGCGATCGCTGCGGCGAGAAGCGCCAGTCAGAGGTGAAGGAGATCACCAGGAACTTGCTTTGGGCATGGCGGAAGGCGGCCACCGGATCGTTGCCGTATTCCCGCGCCAGATCGAAATAGTCCAGCAGCTTGGTCATCAGCAGGTAGGTGTTGGCGTCGAAGATCTCCGAGAACGAATCGCCCTGATGGCGCAAGTAGCTTTCGACCTGGAATTCCACAGGCACTTCCAGGCCGCGTTCAAAGGTGCCGTGGCGCAGTTCGCGGCCGAAGCGGGTGCCCATCAGCTCGTCGGATAGGTAGGTGACATGGCCGATCATCCGCGCCAGGGCCAGGCCGTTGCGCGGCAGGGTATCGTGGTTGAGATAGTGGCCGTCGTGGAATGCCGGGTCCGACTTGATGGCGCGGCGGGCGATCTCATTGAAGGCGATATTCTGGGCGGAAAGCTTCATCGCCGAGGCGATCACTACGCAGTGGCGCACACGGTCGGGGTATTCCAGCGCCCAGCGCATGGCGTTCATGCCGCCGAGACTGCCGCCGATCACCGCCGCCCATTGGCCGATGCCGAGCTTGGCGGCCAGGCGCGCCTGGCTGTGGACCCAATCCCGGGCTCTCAGCGGCGGAAAGTCCGGGCCCCACAGCTGTCCCGTCGCCGGATTGGGGGTGCAGGGGCCGGTACTGCCGTGGCAGCCGCCGATATTGTTGAGGGCGACGACGAAAAACCTGTTGGTGTCGATCGGTTTGCCGGGGCCGATGTAGGTGTCCCACCATCCCGGCTTTTTGTCGTCAGGATTGTGGTAGCCGGCGGCGTGGTGGTGGCCGCTGAGGGCGTGGCAGATCAGCACCGCGTTGCTGGCCGCGCGGTTGAGCTCGCCGTAGGTTTCCACCATCAGCTGGAAATGGGGCAGGACGCGGCCACAGGACAGCTCGAGGGGTTCCTCGAAATGGAAGACCTGGGGCTTGACCAGTCCCACGGAGTCGGCGGGGAAGCGGTTATTCATAGGGGCGGTATTGTACATGTAAAAGCTCGGGGGCTGACGTCCAGGGCTGCGAGTAAAGCGAGCCATATCCCCTGGGCGTGGCGCCGTTTGCCCTGGCGGGTAAATGGCGCGCCAGCCACTGGCGAGTGGCTCCGCACCGCGATCCCAGCCTGCTGGATCGGCGCGCGCGATCGCCAGGGCGTGGGTTTTACGCCGGCACCTCGACGATCTTCAGGGTATTGGTCTCCCCGGCGCGGCCAAAGATATTGCCGTAAGTAGTCAGCACTTTGTCCCCGGGATGCAGCTCGCCGCGGGCCTTGAGGTAGTCGATGGCGCGGGTCAGGGTGTCGTGGGTGTCGTTTGCGTCCGGATCGGCCGCCATCGGGATCACTCCCCGGTACAGGCACATGGCGCGCAACGCGACGGGGTGGCGCGAAATGCCATAGATGGTGATGCCGGAGCGGATCCGCGACATCCACAGGGGTGTATTGCCGCTCTCCGTCAGGCACAGGATGGCGCGCACCGCGCCGAGATGATTGGCGGTGTACATCGTGGCCATGGCGATGGCCTCGTCGGTGCGTTGAAACTTGACGTCCAGGCGATGGCCGGAGGTGCGGTTGGCCGGTTGCTTCTCCGCGCCGGTAATGATGCGGGTCATGGCTTCGACCACTTTCACCGGGTGCTTGCCGGTGGCGGTCTCGGCGGACAGCATCACCGCGTCGGTGCCGTCGAGCACGGCGTTGGCGACGTCGAAGACCTCGGCGCGGGTCGGCAGCGGGCTGTCGATCATGCTTTCCATCATCTGGGTGGCAGTGATCACGATGCGGTTGAGCTGGCGGGCGCGGAGGATCATCTTTTTCTGGATGCCGATCAGTTCGGCGTCGCCGATCTCCACGCCGAGATCGCCGCGGGCGACCATCACCGCGTCGGCGGCGACGATGATATCGTCGAGCGCGGCGTCGCTGGCCACTGCCTCCGCGCGCTCCACCTTGGCGACGATACGCGCCTCACAGCCGGCATCGCGGGCAGCCTGGCGGGCGAAGCGGATGTCGTCTCCGGAGCGCGGAAAGGAGACGGCGAGAAAATCCATGGCCAGTTCGGTGGCGAGGCGGATGTCGTTGTAGTCTTTGTCGGTCAGGGCCGGGGCCGACAGCCCGCCGCCCAGCAGGTTGATGCCCTTGTTGGCGGACAGGCGGCCACCGGTCTTGACCCGGGTGACGATCCGCGGGCCGTCGATCGCTTCGATGGCCAGCTCCAGGCGGCCGTCGTCGAGCAACAGCACCTGGCCGGGCCGGCAGTCGCCCGCCAGTGCCGGATAGGTGATTCCAACCTGGCGCTGGTCGCCGGCCTGGGGGTCGAGGCTGCCATCGAGGACGAAGCTGGCGCCGCTGTCGAGCAGGATCGGGCCATTGGCAAAGCCGGCGATACGGATCTTCGGCCCCTGCAGGTCGCCGAGGATCGCCACCTGACTGCCGAGGGCGCCCGCCGCCGCCCGGATTTGCGTGCAGCGGGCGCGGTGATCGTCGGCCGTGCCGTGGGAAAAATTGAGGCGAAACACATTGGCACCGGCGCGGATCAGGGCTTCGATGGTTTCCCTGTCGGAACTGGCGGGGCCCAGGGTGGCGATGATTTTGGTGCGCTTTTGCATCCTGATGAGCCTTTTCATGCGGGGAGTGGAGGAGTCGCACCATTGTAGCCGACCCCGGCAGCTTCAGGGTCGGCAGGGGGAATTTTCAGGTCGGTAGGGAAAGTTTTCCGGTAGCGCGTCGAGCCCGGCGACATGCAGGGTCTTGTGGCGGCTGCTCTGGCCACGCACCAGGGTGACACGGCTTTTGGCCACGCCGAGAACCTTGGCGATGAACCTGATCAGCTGTTCGTTGGCCTTGCCGTCCACCGGCGGCGAGGCGACCTGGATCTTCAGCCGGTCGTCGTGGATACCGACGATGGCATCGCGGGAAGCCTTCGGCTGGATATGGCAAGCCAGTATCAGCCCATCCTTGTCGATGGTGACGAAGGCCACGGCCGGCGACTCAGAACCCGGGCACCGCCCAGCCGGGCAACTGCGCGGCGTTGGCCGCATGGGTGACGAAGATACGACACATGTTGAGCACCAGGAACACCAGGATCGGCGACAGGTCGAGGCCGCCGAGGTTCGGCACCAGTTTGCGGAACGGCGCCATCACCGGTTCCATCAGCTGCCACAGCAGGGCGATTGCCGGATGCGGATTGTGGGGCGCCACCCAGCTGAGGATGATGGCCGCCAGCAGCCCGTAGATATAGATATTGATCAGCATCGACAGGATGCCGAGCACGCCCCACCACATCACATACAGGACGTTGATCAGAGCGTTGCCATTCAGCGACGCGGTGAGCTGGATCGCCAGCCATTGCAGCAGCAAGGCCAGGATCAGGCTGGCGA
This sequence comes from Porticoccaceae bacterium, assembly GCA_041655035.1. Taxonomy (GTDB): domain Bacteria; phylum Pseudomonadota; class Gammaproteobacteria; order Pseudomonadales; family Porticoccaceae; genus NAT127. Next base: position 20,473 of record JBAZCN010000022.1, read on the forward strand.
AGTCGAAGTTGCCGAAGGCCGGAAACAGCTTGCGCAACGGCAGCAGCAGGGGTGCGGTGGCGCGGTGGGCAAACTGGGACACCGGGTTGAAAAAATCCGCGCGACACAATTGCAGCAGAAAGCGCAGGAGGACGATCACCAGGTAAATGGTGGCAATGGACTGGATCAGGAAGGTGCCGACATCGGTAAAGGCAGTCATGGTTGGGTTCGCTTGTTATCGGGTGAATTCGGTGGCCATTTCCGCGGCCCGGGCGGCGGCGGCGGCCATGGCGTCGGCCACCAGGCGCGGCAGATCGCCTGCGAGGAAGGTGTCGATCGCGCGCTCGGTGGTGCCGGCCGGCGAGGTTACCCGGCGGCGGAGTTCGGCGGCGTCGACGTCGCTCTGCAGAGCCATCGTCGCCGCCCCGAGCGCCGTTTGCAGCGTCAGGCGGCGGGCGGTATCGGGACTCAGGCCGAGCGCCACGCCGGCGCTTTCCATGGCCTCGATGAGCAAAAAGAAATAGGCCGGGCCGCTGCCGGAGAGGGCGGTTACCGCGTCGAGATCGACTTCCCGGTCGAGCCAGGAGACCACGCCCACGGCGCCGAACAACTGTTCCGCCAGGCTTTTCTGCCCGGCGCTGACCTGGGCCGAGGCGAACAGCCCGCTGGCGCCCTGGTGGACCAGAGCCGGGGTGTTGGGCATGCAGCGGATGATGGGAATGTCGGCACCGAGCCACGTCTGGAGGGCGCTGACGGGAATGCCGGCGGCAATGGACACCACCACCGGGCGGTGGCCGAGGGCGGGCGCGAGGCTGCTGGCCACCTCCTTCATCACCTGCGGCTTGACCGCCAGCACGACCAGGTCGGCGCCGGCCGCGGCGGCCCCGTTGTCGCCGTGGACGCTGATTCCGAAGTCGGCGGCCAGCGCCTGCCGGGCCTCGGCGACGGGCTCGCTGACGCGGATCGACGCGGCGGGAAAGCCCTTCTGGACGAGGCCGCCGATCAGGCTGCGCGCCATGTTGCCGCCACCGATGAAGGTAATTGTGTTCAAACTAGTCTCCCAAGAATTGCTGTCGTGAACCGAAGATCGCCGTCCCCACCCGCACCAGGGTGGCACCCTCGGCGATGGCCGCTTCCAGATCGTCGGACATGCCCATGGACAGGGTGTCGAGACCGCCAAGCGCACTGCCGCGGGTGCGTAGGGTAGCAAGCAGTTGCGCAAGGTGAAAGAAGTGCGCGCGCTGGCCCTGCGGATCGCCGGCCGGGTCGGGGATCGCCATCAACCCCCGCAACCGCAGCCCGGGCAGGCCGGCGACCGCCTCGGCCAGCGCCGCCACTGCGTCCGGGGCGACGCCGGACTTGCCCGCCGCGCCATCGATGTTGACCTGGATGCAGATGTTGAGCGGGGCCATGGCGGCGGGCCGCTGGGCGCTGAGGCGCTGGGCGATCTTGAGGCGATCGACGCTGTGAACCCAGGCGAACTGCTCGGCGACCGCACGGGTCTTGTTGGACTGGACGGGGCCGATGAAATGCCAGTCGATACCGAGATCATCGAGCGCCGCGATCTTGGCCAGCGCCTCCTGGAGGTAGTTTTCGCCGAAGTCCCGCAGCCCCAGTTGCCGCGCGGCGCGGATGGCGGCGGCCGGCTGGCCCTTGCTCACGGCGAGCAGGGTGATGTCCCGGGCGCTGCGCCCGGCATCGCGGGCGGCGGCGGCCAACCTTTCGTTGACCTGATTGATGCTCGCGGTGAGATTAGTCATATACTTGGGGCCGAAATAGCGCGCCTGCGGGCGCTCGCGGAGCATGCTGGCTTCAGCGTTCGGGGAGCGGCCGCCAGCGGACAGTAAACAGTGTTCCCGACAAACAGGGTTCACCACAATTGGAACTTGCCGATGGATATCACCGAGTTACTGGCGTTCAGTGTCAAGCAGGGCGCCTCGGACCTGCACCTGTCGGCTGGCTTGCCGCCGATGATCCGCATCGATGGTGACATCCGCCGCATCAATCTGCCGCCGATGGAGCACAAGGAAGTGCATAGTTTGATTTACGAGATAATGAATGACAAGCAGCGGCGGGATTACGAGGAGTTCCTCGAAACCGACTTCTCCTTCGAAATCCCCGGGGTCGCCCGCTTCCGGGTCAACGCCTTCAACCAGAACCGCGGCGCTGGCGGCGTGTTCCGCACCATCCCCTCGCGGGTGCTGGGCCTGGAGGAACTGGGGCTCGGCAATATCTTCCGCGAGGTGGCGCTGTTGCCGCGGGGGCTGGTGCTGGTGACCGGGCCGACCGGCTCCGGCAAGAGCACCACGCTGGCGGCGATGATCGATTTCATCAACCAGAATCGCTATCAGCATGTGCTCACCATCGAGGATCCCATCGAATTCGTCCACGAGAGCAAGAAGTGCCTGATCAACCAGCGGGAGGTCCACAAGGATACCCACGGCTTCAACGAAGCCCTGCGCTCGGCGTTGCGCGAGGACCCCGACATCATCCTGGTGGGCGAAATGCGCGACCTGGAGACCATCCGGCTCGCCCTCACCGCCGCGGAAACCGGTCACCTGGTGTTCGGCACGCTGCATACCACCTCGGCGGCCAAGACCATCGACCGCATCATCGACGTATTCCCGGCGGCGGAGAAGGACATGGTGCGCTCGATGCTGTCGGAATCCCTCCAGGCGGTGTTCGCCCAGACCCTGATGAAGCGAATCGGCGGCGGCCGGGTGGCGGCTCACGAGATCATGATCGGCACGCCGGCGATCCGCAACCTGATCCGCGAGGACAAGGTGGCGCAGATGTATTCGTCGATCCAGACCGGCGCGGCGCTCGGCATGCAGACCATGGACCAGTGTCTGCACAAGCTGGTCAAGCAGAAGCTCGTGGCGCGCGAAGTGGCGCGGGAAAAGGCCAGGGTGCCGGACGATTTCTAGAGCCTGCTGACGTTTCGGTATAGGATATTGATGACTAAAGGAACCTTTCCATCCCGGCGGTTTTCTCGGGCCGCTTCGCCCTCGTCATTCCACCGGGACTGGTTCGCCGGACGCTCCAACAAACCGTTTCAACAAACCCCTGGGAGTCGATGACATGGAATTTGGTGGCCTGCTCAGGCTGATGGTGGACAAAGGGGCATCCGACCTGTTTATCACGGTCGGGGTGCCGCCCTCGTTGAAGATCAACGGCAAGGTGCTGGCGGTGGGCAAGACGCCTCTCAGCACGCAGGCGGCACGGGAGCTGGTCGAAGGTGTCATGGATGATGTCCAGCGCGCCGAATTCAACCGCTGCAAGGAGTTGAACTTTGCCATCGCTTCGGAGTGGGGCGGGCGTTTCCGGGTCAGCGCCTTTTACCAGCGCAACGACGCGGGCATGGTTCTGCGCCGTATCGAAACGGTGATTCCCACCATCGAACAATTGCAACTGCCGCCGATCCTCTGCGACCTGGTGATGGCCAGGCGCGGCATCATCATCGTCGTCGGCGCCACCGGCACTGGCAAGTCCACTTCCCTGGCGGCGATGATCGGCCATCGCAACCGGCATTCCCGAGGCCACATCATCTCGATCGAAGACCCGATCGAGTTCGTTCACCAGCACGATGGCTGCATCATCACCCAGCGCGAGGTGGGGGTGGATACCGAATCCTTCGAGGTGGCGCTGCGCAATACGCTGCGCCAGGCGCCCGATGTGATTCTGATCGGCGAGATCCGCACCCGGGAGACGATGGAACACGCCGTCACCTTTGCCGAGACCGGGCACCTGGTGCTGGCGACTCTCCACGCCAACAACGCCAACCAGGCCCTCGACCGGATCCTGCATTTCTTCCCCGCCGAGCGCCATCCACAGCTGTGGATGGACCTCTCCCTCAACCTCCGGGCAATGGTCGCCCAGCAACTGGTGCCCACCGCCGACGGCAAGAGCCGCCGCGCGGCCATCGAGGTGCTGATCAATACCCCCTTGGCGGCGGAGCTGATCCGCAAAGGCGAGGTCCACCGGCTCAAGGAGTTGATGGCGCGGTCCACCGAGCAGGGCATGCAGACTTTCGACCAGTCGCTGTACGCGCTCTATAGCGAGGGCATCGTGTCCTATGACAACGCCCTGACCCATGCCGATTCGAAAAACGACCTGCGCCTGCTGATCAAGCTGAACAACGAGACCGGCAACCTGGCCAGCAGCGGCGACGACTTGCTGATGGAGGAGCCCGCCGCGGACTTCCACTTCTACAAGCCCTGAGGCGGGTCGCCGCGAGGCTTATGGGGGCAGGGTCTGCCCGGGGTCGGCCAGCCAGGTCTCGAGGATGACCTGGGCCGCGAGGTCGTCCACCGGTTGCTTGCGGTAGCTGTCGCGGCGGCCGCCGCGGTCCTTGGCCTCCCGCGAGGACAGGCGCTCGTCGACCATCTTCACCGGCAGGTTCAAGCGTCCGTGCAGGCGGCGGGCGAACTTGCGCGCCCGCCCGCAGAACTCACTTTCGCTGCCGTCCATGTTGAGCGGCAGGCCCACCAGCAGAACATCGGGTCGCCAATCGCCAACCAGCCTGGCCAGCTGCTGCCAGTCGGGCTGGCCGTCGCGCGCCTTGAGCACCGCCAGGGGCCTGGCACTGCCGGTCAAGGTCTGGCCGACGGCGCAGCCGATATGGCCGAGGCCGAAGTCGAAGGCCATGGCGCTGACCACTTTGTCCCCTTCAGGCATGGCCCGCCCGAATGCTGAGGCGGTCGAGATCGACGCCGATACGGGCGGCGGTGGCGCGGGCGCGCTGCTGGAACGGCGTGTCGAAGATGATTCCAGCGTCGGCGGGAATGGTCAGCCAGGCGTTTTCGGCGATCTCCCGCTCCAGTTGGCCGGCTCCCCAGCCGGCGTAGCCGAGGGTGATATAGCCCTCGGGGCCCTGGTTGCGGGCGATGTCGAGAATGATGTCGCGGGAGGCGGTGATGCTGATTTCCGGCGAGATGGCGACCGTCGAGTCCCATTGCCGGGGGCCGTTCTTGTGAAGCACGAAGCCCCGCTCGCGCTGCACCGGTCCGCCGAACAACAGGGGCTTGCGACCGATATCCTCCTGATAGTCCAGTTCCAGTTCGTCGAACACCCGGCTCATGGGGATGCCGATCGGGTGATTGACGGTCAGGCCCATGGCGCCCTCTTCGTTGTGTTCACAGATATAGACCACCGCCTGGGCGAAATCGGTGTCGTGGAGGCCGGGCATGGCCAGCAGCAGGTGGTTCTTCAGCGTCGCAAAGGGTTGCTTGTCCATCACAGGTTCTCCTCATTGACTGGATGACGGCGATGTTTTCAGTATTGGGGCGGCAGCGCGCTAATACAAGATCGCCGGCTGCGCCCCTTACCCCCGCCGACGGGCGATGGCATCCATCAGCAGGCCGCCGATCCGGGTGTTGTGCTCGGCGTCGATCTCCCGGGCACAGGTTGGGCTGGTGACATTGATCTCGGTGAGGTAATCGCCGATCACGTCGAGCCCGGCGAACAGGATGCCCTTTTCCTTCAGGACCGGGCCTACCGCGAGAGCGATTTCCCTGTCCCGCGGCGACAGTGGCTGGACCACGCCGCGCCCCCCCGCCGCCAGGTTGCCGCGGCTCTCGCCACGGGCGGGGATGCGCGCCAGGCAGTAGGGCACGGGCTCGCCATCCACCACCAGGATGCGCTTGTCGCCGGCGCTGATCTCGGGAATGTACTTCTGGGCCATGATGGTGCGGGTGCCGAGTGCGGTCAGGGTTTCGATGATGACGCTGAGGTTCGAATCACCGGGCTTGACCAGGAATATCGCCGATCCGCCCATGCCGTCGAGAGGCTTGAAGATCACCTCGCCGTGCTCGGCGTGAAACCGGCGCAGCCGCAGCGGATCGCGGCTGACCAGCACCGGCGGCGTAAAGCGGGGAAACTGGGTGGCGAATACCTTCTCGTTGCAATCCCGCAGGCTCTGGGGCTTGTTGACCACCAGCACGCCTTCACGTTCGGCGGCCTCGAGGATATAGGTGGAGTAGACGTACTCACTGTCGAAGGGCGGATCCTTGCGCATCAGGATGACGTCGAGATCGGCGAGGGGGCGCTCCAGCCGCTCGCCGAGGGCGAACCACCGGGCGGGATCGTCGAAGACCTCGAGGGCCGCCATGCTGCCCCAGGCGCGCCCGTCGACGATGGCGAGATCCCGCTGCTCCATGTAATGGAGTTTCCAGCCCCGCTCCCGGGCGGCCAGCAACAGGGCGAGGGTAGTGTCTTTCTTGAACGCGATGGCGTGGATGGGGTCCATTACCACGCCGATGGAATAGGTCATCGGTGTTTCCTTGGCTTGACCGGCGCCTTGCGGAGCCGCGACGGGTTATCGGCAGAGCATAGCAATTCACTTGCGGGCCGTCATTGGGCATTGCATCGACATGGGCATTGCGTCGACGCGCTGCGGCGGACTGTTTTGGTGGCGAGGTTATGGATGTTGCATCCGGATTGTGCTAGAAAGCCGTGTCGGGAGGACGCATCAACCCGGTGATGACATAACACAACGACGAAGGTGGAACGCCGCATGGAAGAGAGACTGGAGGGAATCAAGGTAATGGTGATCGACGACAGCAATACCATTCGCAAAACCGCCGAAACACTGCTCAGCAAGGCCGGTTGCCAGGTCATTACCGCCACCGACGGCTTCGACTCGCTGGCGAAGATTGCCGACAGTGAACCGGATATCATCTTCGTCGACATCATGATGCCCCGGCTCGATGGCTACCAGACCTGCACACTGATCAAGAATAACAAACATTTTCGCCATACGCCGGTGATCATGCTGTCGAGCAAGGACGGCCTGTTCGACAAGGCCAAGGGCCGCATCGTCGGCGCTGACGACTATCTCACCAAGCCGTTTGGCCGGGACGAACTCCTCGCCACCCTCGCCAGGCACGTTCCCCGGGCGCAGGGCGGGGCGGCGGAGCCGGGGCACAATTGATCGGGGCGCCGCCCGGATCGATGGACATTGCTTCAAAAGAAAATTGCTTCACAGGAAAATTGCTTCAAGAGCGGACACCATGACCAAGATTCTGATTGTCGACGACTCTCCCACGGAGATTCACCGGCTCAAGACCATGTTGGGGAGGCACGGCTACAGCGTGCTGGTCGCCGACTCCGGCGAGGCCGGGGTCGACCTGGCGCGCAACGAACTGCCGGAGGTGGTGCTGATGGATATCGTGATGCCCGGGATGAATGGCTTCCAGGCGACCCGTCAGTTGACCAAGGCCCGGGAGACCAGCCATATCCCGGTGATCATCATCAGCACCAAGGATCAGGAGACCGACCGCCTGTGGGGCGTGCGCCAGGGCGCCAGGGCCTATCTCACCAAGCCGGTCAGCGAGAGACAGCTGTTGACTGCCATCGCCGGAGTGGTCGGTTGAACGGCGCGGGGGGGCGGTGAGCGCCGGTACTGACAGCGGCCGCGAGGGGTTTCTGGCACTCGCCGAGCTGTCCCGGCGCCATGGGCGGGGCGCCCGCAGCCTGCCGGCGCAGACGGGTGCGACGCCGACCCGGACGGCGGTGTGCTTTCGCCTGCAGGGCGGCCCCGTCGCCATTCTGCTCGACGAACTCGGCGAACTGCTCGAGGTGCCGCGCTGCACACGCCTGCCGGGGGTCAAGTCCTGGGTGCGGGGGATCGCCAACGTGCGCGGCCGGCTGATACCGCTCATCGATTTTGCCGCCTTCCTCGGCGAGCGCCCGCAGGCGCCCGACAAGCGCCAGCGGGTGTTGCTGATCGAGCGCGACGGCGTGGCAGCCGGCCTGGTCGTCGACGAGGTGGTGGGCATGAAGCATTTCCGTGTCGATAGCTATTCGGAAGAGCGGGAGACCGTGCCGCCGGGCCTCGCCAGGTTCGTCCCCGGGACGTTTGTCGACAATGGCGAACACTGGCCGCTGTTCCGCCCGGAGGCGCTGTTTGGTCATCAGGATTTTCTCGATGTGGCGGCCTGAGAGACCATCGACCGGCGTTTTCATCACAGGCGGTGGGCGCTGACAATGGGCGGGTGATCAGTGTGGCGACGATGAGGGCGCAGGCCCTGCCCACCCCCGCCGCGGACAGGATCCAGTGCATCTTTGCAAACTTTACAAAAAAGCGGCAGTGCGTGCCGGGAGAGAGACATGTCTAAAGCCACCAGCAAAGCCAACGTCAGCAAGCTGACCCTTCTGCTCTCGATAGCCTTTATCGCGCTCGTCGCCTTCGTGGTGTTCAATCTGGTGGTGGTGTTTCTCGATGCCGCCCGGGATCGCCGCAATCTCGACCTGGCCTCCGATCTGCGGGCCTTGTCCTATCGGGTGTCGGGCCTGGCGCGGGACGCGACCAACGGCAGCCAGGACGCTTTTGCCGAGCTGGAGAGCGTCATTGCGCAAATGGCCGCCGGCTGGGCGCAGCTTGGCGCCGAGGGCGATGAACTGCCCGCCGGGGCCCTCGGCCGCTACCAGGCGGCCCTCGACGGCATCCGGCAACAGGCGGAGGTGATCATCGCCGGCCGGCAGACCGTACTCTTTCTGCACGATGTCGTCAGCACTCTCAACCAGCGCCTGCCTCAGCTTCAGGCGGAACATACCCAGGTGGTCGAGACACTGCTCGACCGGCGCGCTCCGGCGGATCAGGTGGCGGCAGCCCAGGCCCAGTCGTGGCGGGCCGAGCGCATCGGCCGCAATGTCGACAAAATGCTTGCCGGCGGTGCGGACGCCGAAGTCGCCGCCGACCAGTTCAACCGCGACGCCAACCTCTTCGGCCGGATACTCGAAGGCATGCAGCGCGGCGATCCTGCGCTTGATATCAGCCGGGTGAGTGATGGCGGTGCCCGCCAGAACCTCGAGCAGATCGCCGCCCAGTTCGAGTTCGTCAGCGATTCGGTACAGGAAATCTTTGACGCCACGCCGGCCCTGTTCCGCGCCCGGCAGGCTACCGACCGCATACTCGACCAGACCCCGCTCCTGCTCGAAGCCGGCACCGGGCTCACCGACGCCGTCGCCGCGCTGCCGGCCAGCCGCACCCTGTCCTACGGCTCGGCCCTGGCCGCGGGGCTGGTCGCACTGATCCTGCTGGCGCTGATCGGCGTGCAGGTCTATGCCAATACCCGTCGCCGCCTGCGGGACACCGCCGCCGCCAACGACCGCAACCAGCAGGCGATTCACCGCCTGCTCGATGAGATCGAGGGCCTGGGCGACGGCGATCTCAGCGCCGAGGCGACGGTCACCGAGGACTTCACCGGCGCCATCGCCGACGCCATCAACTTTGCGATTCTCCAGCTTCGCCAATTGGTGGCGCGCATCCAGGATACGTCGGAAAACGTTTCCGCCGCAGCCAACGAGACGCGCGCCACCACCCTCCAACTGGCGGATGCTTCCGAACACCAGGCCCAGGAAATCACCGCCGCGTCCTCGGCCATCAACGAAATGGCGGCGGCCATCGACCAGGTCTCGGCCAGTGCCGCCGAATCCGCCACGGTGGCGGCCCGTTCGGTCACCATCGCCACCAACGGCGCCAACGTGGTGCAGAGCAATGTGCGCGGCATGGACACCATCCGCGAGCAGATCCAGGATACCGCCAAGCGGATCAAGCGCCTCGGCGAGAGCTCACAGGAGATCGGCGATATCGTGTCGCTGATTTCCGATATCGCCGATCAGACCAATATCCTCGCCCTCAACGCCGCCATCCAGGCGTCGATGGCCGGCGACGCGGGCCGGGGTTTCGCAGTGGTTGCCGATGAGGTCCAGCGCCTCGCGGAGCGCTCGGCATCCGCCGCCAAGCAAGTGGCGGCGCTGGTCAAGACCATCCAGACCGATACCAACGAGGCGGTGTCGTCGATGGAGCAGACCACCTCGGAGGTGGTCAAAGGCGCCCAGCTCGCCCACGATGCCGGCTCGGCGCTGGAAGAGATCCAGACCGTGTCGGCAACGCTCGCCGAACTGATCCGCGACATTTCCGCCACCGCCAAGCGCCAGGCGCTTTCCGCCGGCCAGGTGTCGCGAACCATGAGCGTGATCCAGAACATCACCACCCAGACCACCGCGGCGACCAAGGCCACTGCGGTATCCATTGGCGATCTGGCGGAAATGGCGGTGGAACTGCGGGCCTTTGTCGCCGACTTCAAACTCCCCGCCAGCCACGCTCAGCGGCCTGTCATTGCCCGCGGGTCGCCGTCCCTGGCGGAATCCCTGGCGGCGCTCGATGCTCAGGAGCGGGTGCTGGCCGGCACCGCGCCGCAGTCGTTCGACGAGTCCGGCGCGGGGGCGCCGGTCGATGGCGGATCGGGTGTCGCGGAGCGTCCAGCAGCAGCCCGCCTGGCGTATCAGGAGTAGGCGGGGGTGGCCGCGGCGGGCCGGTCGAACCGGGCAGCGTGGACCGCACTGCCTTCAGCATCGGCGAAACCGGGGGACGGCGCCGCCGGGTCCAGCATTGAGTGAAGAAGCGCTTGCCCGGTATCCCGGGCGAGGCGACGGGGTAACACCGTGAACAGCCATCAAACATCACAAGGGCTTCAAGCGCTGATCAGCGAGGTCGAGGCAAGCCTTGCCCTCGCCCTCGATGCCCTCGAGGCGTTTGTCCTCGATCGCGACGGTGACAGGTTGCGACTCTGTTTCGACCTCTGCCACCAGGTTCGCGGCTGTCTGACAGTGGCCGAGGACGACGGCGGCGCGTTGCTGGCGGGTGAAATGGAGGCCGTCGTCGACGCCCTCCGCCGTGGCGCCGCCGGCAACGTCGGCGAAACCTGTGATGCCCTGGCGCAGGCGATCGGCCGGATTCCCGGTTGCCTCCGGCAGCGGATGGCCGGCCGGGCCGCGGGCCTCGAGTCGTTGCTGCCGATCCTCAACGACCTGCGCGCGGTACGCGGCGAGGCGCTGTTCAGCGAGTCGCGGGTGTTCGCGCCGGCGCTGGATATCCTCGCTGTCGAAGGCCGGGCCGCGGCGCCGGTGGATGAAGAGGATTTTTGCGCGCTGCTGAAAAAACTCCGCCAGCTTTATCAGTCCACACTGCTTGGCATGCTCAGGGATGGCGCTCCCGAGCGGCATGCCGCGGCGTTCGACAAAATCTGCGCCCGGTTGCGGGAGCTGTGTGCCGGCAGCCCCCGCGAACAGCTGTGGCGTGTTGCCGGCGCCTTCGGCGAAGGGCTTGCCCAGCGCCGTATTCCATGGAGCGTCGCCAGCAGGATGCTGTTGCGCGACCTGGACCGGGAAGTCAGGTTCTGCGCCGAACTTGGCAGTCGCGCCCTGGGCGAACCCCTCCCCGAGGCACTGCTGGTCAACCTCCTGTACTACATTGCCATCTCCGACGCCGCGACCCCGGTGATCAGTGCCGTGCGCGCTGATTTCCGGCTCGACGCCGCCCTGCCCGGCAGGCGCGAGGTGACCGCCGGCGTCGGCCAGCAGCCTTCCGCCGATGGCCTGGCCGATGCCGTCGCCCGCGGGCTGGCCGAGGAGGTGGACGCCATCGAAGAACAGCTGGAGGCATCCCTGGCCTCCGATCCCGTCGGCGGCGTTTTCCTGGCAGAGGCCCGACGGGGGCTCAGGCGGGTGGCCGATTCCCTGGCGATGGTGTCGCAGCCGGTAGTGCGCGAGCGCTGCGAGGCGATCATCGCGGAGCTCGATGAGTTGATTGCCGGAGACGCCCACCCGGCGGATGTCGAACGGCTCGCGGTGTCGATCGTCGACCTCGAATCAGTGATCGAAGGCTGGCGCATCGATGTCGCCCCGCGGCACGACGACCGGCCGGTGGAAACCCGGCAGGCCCTGGCCACGGTGCTGGAGGAAGTCGGGCGCGACCTCGACGCCATCAAGACCCTGGTGCTGGCCTATGTCGAGGCCGGCAAGGACCCGGCGGCGCTGGTCGAAGCGCCGCGCCTGGCGGCGCGGCTGGCCGCGGTGCTGGACCTGGCCGGACTCGACCGCTGGGCCGCCGTCATGCATCGCTGGAGCGGCTGCCTCGAGATGCGGCTGGCCGGCCCGGAGGCGAATCCGGCGGCGCGCGATTTCGATGCCCTGGCGGACGTCATCATGGCGGTGGAACACGCCCTCAGCGATTGGCTTTGCGGCAACCGGGACGCGGACCAGATGCTGCTGTCGATCGCCGAGCAGAACCTCGACAGGCTCGTCGCGGCACCGGCGTCGCCTGTCGCCAGCCCTGCGGCGGATGCCGTGGCCCCCGGCGGCGGGCCATCCGCCGGCCAGGGCGCAGCGGCGGGGCGTGCCGATGTCGACCCGGATATCCGCGCGGTCTTTGTCGAGGAGAGTTGCGACGTGCTGGCGACCCTGCGCGGGTGCTATCCGCGCTGGCGCAGCAACCCGGCCGACATCGCCGCCCTGGGGGAGGTCCGGCGGGCTTTCCATACCCTCAAGGGCAGTGGCCGGATGGTGGGCGCCGACGCCGTCGGCGACCTCGCCTGGGCGCTCGAAAACCTGCTCAACCAGGTTATCGAAGGGGGGGTATTGCCGGCGCCGGCGGTCCTCGGCTGTGTCGGAGAAGCCGTGGGTCTGCTGCCGGCCATGGTGTTTGCCTACGAGCGCGGCGACCGCGATTTCGATGTCGGACGGGTAGCGGCACTCGGCCTTCTGGCCGACCGCCTTGCCGGGGGCGAGACAGTGGTGTCCGCCGACTCCGCTGCTGCCTCCGGCGAAGCGGTCGACGACGCCACCCGCGCCGGCGGCAGCGATCCCGACAGTGATGAAGACCATCGCCTGTTGCAGATTTTTGCCCGGGAGAGCGGAAGCCACCTCGAGGCGGTGCATCAGTTCGTCGCCGCCGAGCGGGCCCGGGCGCCGTTCTACACGCCGCCCACGGCGGCGCTGCAGGGTGCGCTGCATACCCTCAAGGGCGGCGCCCATATGGCCGGCATCGAACCTCTGGCGGGGCTGGTGACGGCGCTCGAAGGGCTGATCCGGGAAATGCTCGATTTCCAGCTGGCGATGGAGGGCGACCTCGTCGACACGCTGGCGGATTGCGCC
>JBAZCN010000023.1:0-33294 GCA_041655035.1 Porticoccaceae bacterium
GACCGCGCTGCCCGACGGCATCCGGCTGCTCGCCGGCTACAGCGCCGATATGGAGATCATCCTCGACAGTCATGAACTGGCCCTGCGGATTCCCTCCGAAGTGATCATCGACGGCCGTTCGGTGCTGGTGGTCAATAGCGAGGGCTACCTGGAGAAGCGGCAGATCACCACCGGCCTCGCCAACTGGCGCCACACCGAGATCACCGATGGCCTGGCGGCGGGCGAGGGTGTGGTGGCCAACGTCGGCGGCGCCGGCGTGGTCGAAGGCGCCCGGGCGGAGGTTGGCGATGCCGGCCGCAACTGACCGCCTGATCGCGCTCCGGGCCATCGACAAGAGCTACGAGATGGGCGGCCAGCCACTGCGGGCATTGCGCGAGTTGGACCTGGACATCTCACCGGGGGAATACATCTCGGTGATGGGGCCGTCGGGCTCGGGCAAATCGACCCTGCTCAACATGCTCGGCCTGCTCGACCGCCCGGATTCCGGCAGCTACCGGTTGAACGATATCGCCACCGAAAGCCTGACCGAGGAAGCGCGGGCGACGCTGCGTCGGGACAATATCGGGTTCATCTTCCAGGCCTTTCACCTGATCGGTCGGTTGAGCGCCTTCGAGAACGTCGAGCTGCCCATGGTACTCGCCGGGCAATCCCCAAGAGCGCGCCGGGAGGCGGTGGACCACGTGCTGCAACTGGTGGGCCTGCTGAATCGCAAGCACCACCGGCCCAACCAGCTTTCCGGCGGTCAGTTGCAGCGGGTGGCCATTGCCCGGGCCATCGTCATGAAGCCGCGCATCCTGCTGGCTGACGAGCCCACCGGCAACCTCGACCAGGTGTCCGGTCGCGATATCGTCGACGTGCTCGAAAACCTCAATGGCGAAGGCATCACCCTGGTGGTGGTGACCCATGACGGCAACCTGGGCGAACGCGCCCGGCGCTGCCTCCGCATGGTGGATGGCAATATTGTCGAGGATCGCCGCGGTGCGCCTGGCTGACCAATTGCGTTTCAACTGGCAGGTGTTCAGCGGCCATGCCATGCGCACCTTTCTGTTGTTGCTGGCGGTGGCCATCGGCGTTGCCTCGGTGGTGATGCTCACCAGCGTCGGGGAGGGCGCGCGGCGCTATATCGACAGGGAGTTTTCCAGCCTCGGCAACCGCCTGGTGGTGGTGTTTCCGGGGCGCAACGAAACCGTCGGCGGCGCGCCGCCGGTGTTTGGCAATTCGCCGCGCGACCTCACCCTGGAGGATGCCGAGGCGCTGGCGCGAATCTCCTCGATCCGGGATTTCGCGCCGATCATTGCCGGCACCGCGACCGTGTCGCTCGGCGCCCGCTCCCGGGAAGTCATCATCATGGGCACCACCCGGGGCTTTTTCGCGGTGCGTCAGACGGCGCTGAGCCAGGGCGCGATCTTCCCCGAGCGCGCCGGCAGCGACGCCCTCGGCATCTGTGTGATCGGCGCCAAGCTCAAGCGTGAACTGTTCGGCAACAGCCGCGCCGTGGGCGAGTGGGTGCGGGTCGGCGATCGCCGCATGCGGGTGACCGGGGTGCTTGCCGACAGCGGTGAATCCTTCGGCATGGATATGGGGGACCTGGTGTTGATCCCGGTGAGAACCGCCGAGCAGATGTTCAACTCCCCGGGGCTGTTTCGGGTGATGCTGGAGCTCCAGGAAGGCGCCGACGAAGCCCTCGCCACGGAGCGTATCTACCAGGTGATCCGCGATCGTCACGATGGCGAGGACGACGTCACCATCGTCACCCAGGATTCGATGCTCAAGTCGTTCAACAGCATTCTCACCGCGCTGACCCTTGCCATCGGCGCCATCGGCGCCATCAGTCTGCTGGTCGCCGGTATCCTGATCATGAACATCAGCTTGATCTCGGTCAGCCAGCGCCGCGCCGAAATCGGCTTGCTGAAGGCCATCGGCGCCAGTCGCAACCAGGTGCGCCAGCTGTTCCTCGGCGAATCGATGCTGCTGGTGTGCCTCGGCATCGCCGTCGGGGTGGTGGTGGCCTACGCCGCCGTGTTCCTGGTGCGCAGTCTTTACCCCGCCTTCCCGCTGATGCCGCCCTGGTGGGCGGTACCGGCGGCGGCGATCACCGCGCTGGCCGCCGGGCTGGTGTTTTCATGGCTGCCGGCGAAGCGGGCGGCGGGGCTCGATCCGGTGCTGGCGATGCGGGGCGGTGCGCAATGAAAGCAGTCGACAGCGTCCACTGGGTGGTGCGCGCCCTGTGGGAGCAGCGGGTGCGCTCGCTGTTGACCATCGTCGGCTTTGCCATCGGCATCGCCGCCATGGTGCTGTTGAGTTCTCTCGGCGAAGGGCTGCGCCTGTTCGTGCTCAAGGAGTTCACCCAGTTCGGCAGTCATATCGTCTCCATCACTCCGGGCAGGACCGAAACCTTCGGCATGGGCGGTGTCCTCAATACCACACGCCCGCTGACGCTGGCGGATGCTCAGGCCCTGATGCTGCTGCCGGGCGTGGAGCAGGTGGTGCCGACGGTGATGGGCAACGCCCGGATCAAGGCCGGCAAGCGCAGCCGCTACTCCAATATCGCCGGTGTCGGCCCCAGTGCCGACAAGGCGTGGGGCATCGAGGTGGCCAGCGGCACTTTCCTGCCCGACGAGGATTTCGACCGCGCCCGGGCCTTTGCGGTGCTCGGCAGCGAGCTGAAGCGCGAACTGTTCGGCGACGCCAACCCGCTCGGCGAATTCGTCCATGTCGGCGGCATGCGCCTGAGGGTAGTGGGGGTGATGGAGACCAAGGGCGAGTTTCTCGGCAACGACCTCGACGACATCATCTATCTACCGGCGATCAAGGCGTTGCAGCTGTTCAACCGGGACAGCCTGATGCAGATCGATATTTTCTACAGCCCGGCGATGACCTCCGGCGCCATTGCCGAACGCGTCCGGGAATTGCTGGTTCGCCGCCACGGTCACGAGGACTTCACCATCGTCACCCAGGACCAGATGCTGGAGACCATGGACAATATCCTGCGCATCCTCAAGTTCGCCGGTGCCGGCCTCGGCGCCATTTCCCTGCTGGTGGGCGCCGTCGGCATCAGCACCATCCTGATGATCACCGTCACCGAGCGGGTCAGTGAAGTGGGCCTGTTGCGCGCCCTGGGCGGCACCCGGGGTCAGGTGCGCAACCTCTTTCTGGGCGAGGCGATATTTCTTGCCCTTGCCGGCGGGAGTTGCGGCCTGCTCGCCATCGGGGTGTTCTTCGTTACCGTCAGCCTGCTGTTGCCGGGCCTGCCGATCGCCATCGAGGTGGAAGTGGTGATCGGGGCACTGTTGCTGTCGATGCTCATCGGGCTCGTCGCCGGGCTGCGGCCGGCGATGAACGCCACCCGGATGAGCCCCATCGACGCTCTGCGGGCGGAATAGCTGGGCGGATATCGATCTCGCTCCACGTTTTTATCCGGTCGGCGGGGCGAGGGATTGGCTTTTTATCGGAGGAATAACCTTGGCAAAATGGCTGATCATCGCGAGTGCGGCGCTGCTTGTCATCAGCCTGGTGCTGAGCCTGGTTTTATCTTTTCTGAGACGTTGAGTGACATGGTGGAACTTATGGATTACGAGATGGTTCTGGCGTTCTGGTTTGGGGAAACGGCCTCTGAGGCCTGGTGGGCAAAGGATGAGGGGTTCGACCGGCTGATCGCGCGCCGCTTTGGTGACATCCACCATGGCGCGATACGGGCCGAGCTGTTCTCCTGGCGCGCGACGGCGCGGGGGCGGCTGGCGGAGATCATCGTCCTCGACCAGTTTTCGCGCAATATCTACCGCGACCAGCGCGCCGCTTTCGCCGTTGACGGCATGGCGCTTGCCCTGGCCCAGGAAGCGCTGGCCGGAGGCGCCGGGGATGCGCTGACAGCGGTGGAGCGCAGCTTTCTCTACATGCCCTATATGCACAGTGAATCCCTGGGCATTCACGACATCGCCGTCGAACTGTTCCGCGCCAACGGCATTCGGAGCAACCTGGATTTCGAGATACTCCACCGCGATATCATCGCCCGCTTCGGCCGTTATCCCCATCGCAACGCCATCCTGGGGC
The DNA here is from genome assembly GCA_041655035.1 of Porticoccaceae bacterium. Lineage (GTDB taxonomy): Bacteria > Pseudomonadota > Gammaproteobacteria > Pseudomonadales > Porticoccaceae > NAT127. The sequence goes on from JBAZCN010000023.1 coordinate 4,051, forward strand.
GGCAATCCACGGCGGAGGAACTGGCGTTTCTCGAACAGCCCGGGTCGCGGTTCTGATAGAAAATATATTTGGGAGCAGTGAGCTTCCATTGGCTGTTGTGGCCGCCGTAACGGCGATTTGCAGGATCCAAGGGACACGCAGGGTTGCTCCGATGGGAGTGTTCACTTAGTATCCGCCCACCGCATACGTGGTGTTCGAGACCAAAGCATTTATGGAAATTCCTTGTTCCAGTCCCTTGCGGACAAGCACCTTTTTATTACTGATCGGTCCCCCTGCCGACAGTCGCCCCCAGGCCGCGGACAGCTTCGTCTGAACCGCGCCTTCTGGCCGCTGTCGCCGGCGGCCAGGAGAGACTGCATGACCCAACAAAACCTTGCCCTCGTTCTGCGCAATGCCCTGGACGACAACCAGCTCGATGACGCCCTGGCGGCGGTCAAGGACCTGCGCCCCATCGACGTGGCCGAGGTTCTCGTCCAGCTGGATCCGGCGCTCGGCTGGCGTCTGCTGGAACGGCTGCCCAAGCGCGCCGAGATCTTTGCCTACTTCGAGCCGGAACAGCAGATGCGCCTGGTGCAGGCGCTGCCGCGGGTGAGCCTGGCGCAGCTGATCAGCGAGATGCCGGCGGATGAGCGCGTCGACCTGTTCAAGCGCTTCGATCAGCGCCAGCGCGATGCGCTGCTGCCGGCGCTGGCCCAGGCCGAGCGTGAAGACATCCGCAAGTTGTCGGCCTATGTGGAAGGCACGGCGGGGGCCTTGTTGACCTCCGACTACGCTACCCTGCTCGAAGGCATGACGGTCAGCGAAGCACTGGATGCCTTGCGCAACGAGGCCCCGGATGCCGAAACCATTTATCACGCCTACGTCATCGATGGCCAGCGGCACCTGCAGGGCGTGGTTTCGCTGCGCGAGCTGATTCTCGCCGATCCGGCGACCCATGTCCGCGAACTGATGGTGCGCGACGTGGTGGCGGCGCACACCGGCGATGACCAGGAGCGGATTGCCAAGCTGATCGCCCGTTACGATCTTCTGGCTCTGCCGATCTGCGATGAGAACGAGCGCCTGGTGGGCATCGTCACCTACGATGATGCCATGGACGTGGTCAGCGAAGAGGCCACCGTGGACATCCACAAGGGCGCCGGCGTGAGCGCCCATACCGGTAACTACAAGGACGCGGGAATCGGCCTGCTGTACCGCAAGCGGGTGTTCTGGCTGGTGCTGCTGGTGTTCGGCAATCTGTTTTCCGGCGCCGGCATCGCCCATTTCGAGGATGTCATCGCCGCCAATCTGGTGCTGGTGTTTTTCCTGCCCCTGCTGGTGGGCAGTGGCGGCAACGCCGGGTCGCAGTCGTCGACGCTGATGGTGCGCGCCTTGGCCACCGGCGAGGTCGAGTTGCGCGACTGGCTGCGCCTGCTGGGCCGCGAGCTGGCCATCGCCGTGGCGCTCGGCGGCACCATGGCGGTGGCGATGGTCGGTATCGGCTGGTTGCGCGGCGGGCCGGAAATCGCGCTGGTGGTGGCGGCGAGCATGCTGGTGATCGTTCTGATCGGTTGCCTGATCGGTATGAGCCTGCCCTTCGTTCTCAGCCGCCTGCGCCTCGACCCGGCCAGCGCCAGCGCGCCGTTGGTGACCTCGATCTGTGACGTTTCCGGTGTGGTCATCTATCTTTATATCGCTTCGCGGATATTCAGCCTGCCCGTGTGAAGGGACGGGTCCGCCATCCCGACATCAGGCAGGCAATTCCCCTGCCGCTGCCGGGTCATCTCCGGCCAATGGCAGGGGTGAACTTCTAGCCCTTGAGCCTGGCGGCGATCCTGGCGACATATTCACCCTGGTGGCGGGCTATCCCCAATTCCCGGTCGTCGGGTTGCCGCGAGCCATCGCCCCCGGCAATGGTCGACGCCCCGTAAGGCGTACCGCCGCCCACCTGGGAGATATCGAACAACGCCGGCGTGGTGTAGCCGATCGGCAGGAGGATCATGCCGTGGTGTGCCAGAGTGGTCCAGGTGGAGGTGATGGTCATCTCCTGGCCGCCACCGGTGCCGGTCGAAGTGAACACGCTGCCCACCTTGCCGGCCAGGGCGCCGTTGGCCCAGAGACCGCCGGTCTGGTCGAAAAAGGTACGCATCTGCCCGGACATGTTGCCGAAGCGGGTGGGGGTGCCGACGATGATGGCATCGTACTCGGCCAGCTCCGCCGGCTTCGCCACCGGCGCTTCCTGGTCGACCTTTCCGCCCGCTGCCGCGAAGGCTTCGGCAGGCATGGTTTCCGGGACGCGTTTCACTGTCACCTCGACGCCGGCGACACCGCGAGCACCCTCGGCGACTTTGTGCGCCATGGTTTCGATATGGCCGTACATGGAATAATAGAGCACCAGAACTTTGGTCATCTTGACTTCCTCTTTTGGCGGGGGCTGTTTGCTGTCGCATCACCCGCGGCGGGGGTGGCCGGGTCGCCGGGTAACCCCACGGGATATCTCCTTCACGCCGTGATCGAGGAGCTGCGACCTGTTCCGAGTAATACACCTCGTGCAGGTTGGGACAACAATCGGGTCTCTTTGTTGCGGTTCGATCAGCGCCGGTCGCCCGCGCTTCCGGCCAGGGGGGCAACGCCACCAGGGCTGACTGCTTCCGCCCGCGGCCCGAGCGCATTCGCCAGGCAGTTCAGCGCCGGGCACGACTGCTGTAGCAACAGCAGGGCGATGATGGTGGCTAGGATGAGTGAGACACCCTGCCAGAACAGCACCGGATTGCGCTCCAGCAGCGGTGGGCGGGCCTTGTTGAGGAATTCTTTGTTGGGGTGGCGCAGGTCGAAGATGAATTCGGATAGTTCCCCATAGCGTTTGAGCGGGCCGGGATGCACGGCCCTGGCGATTGCCGCATCGACCCAGGGCGGGATTTCGCGGCCGCTGGCCGCTATCGGGTCGTAGCGCAATTTGTTCTGGGCCGCCCTGGTCCGCGATCTGGCCACCCGGGTGCCATAGGGCAGCTTGCCGGTGAGCATTTGATAGGCGATGACCCCGAGAGAGAAGATATCCGAGCGCGGCGATCCGCGCTCGCCGAGGAAATATTCCGGCGCGGTGTATTGCGCCGTGCCCCGGACGTCGTTGTCCTCGACGACCGAGGTCATTTCGGCGATGCCGGCGACCCGGGTCGAGCCGAAGTCGATGATTTTCACGGTGCCGGTGGCGTCGATCATGATGTTGTCCGGGCGCAGGTCCTGGTGGATCATTTCCAGGCGGTGAAAGGCGCGCAGGCCCTTGGCGATCTGTTCGATGATCCCGCGGACGGTTTCCAGTTCCGGCGCCGGGTGGTCGATCATCCACTGGCTCAGGGTCTGGCCGTCGATGAATTCCGTCGCGGTATAGAGGTAGTTGCGCTGGCGGTGGCGCGGGGAGGGTTTGAGCACGTGCGCGTTGTCGATCCGCCGGGCGATCCACTCCTCGGTCAGGAAACGCTCGAGATAGAGCGGGTTCTGGCGCTGATCGATGGAGGGTATCTTGATGACCGTGGCGGTGTTGGTGTCGCCGTCGATGGCCAGATAGACATGGCTGCGGCTGCTGCCGTGGATTTTCCGGACGATACTGTAGCCGTCGAATACCGTTCTGGCTTCGAGGATCGGCGGGCAGGGAAGCTCGGCCAGGGACTGGTGGATCTCGCGGCTGTCCTGCGCCGGCAGATCGTCGATGCGGACGATCTGGATGGTGAGGTTGTCGTCGCTGCCGCGCCGGTAGGCCTCAGCGATGATGGCCCTGGCGGCGGCGTCCAGGTCGTCGCCGGCGGCGATGGTGTCGCCGATGAAGCGGGCGCTTGCGAATTCATAGACGCCATCGGTCGTCAGGATGAAGATGTCGTTTTTTTCCAGCGGCAGGGCCCGGTAGTCGATGTCGAGCTGCTGGTCGATGCCCATGGCGCGGCTGAGATAACTCTGGCTTTGGGAAACCCGCAGGCGGTGATCGTTGGTGAGTTGTTCCAGGGCGCCGTCCCGCAGGCGGTAGATGCGGGTATCGCCGACGTGGAACAGATGCGCCGTCGTCGATTTGATGACCAGGGCGCTGAGCGTGCACACATAACCCTTGTCCATGTCGTAGCGGTACTGGCTTTGGCGGGTCTGGGCGTGCAGCCAGGAGTTGGTGGCGATCAATACCCGCTGTACCGATTTCTTCACCGACCAGGCATCGGGGGTGCAGAAGTAATCGGCGAGGAATCCGCTCACCGCGGTTTCGCTGGCGACCTGGCTGACGGCGCTGCTGCTGATCCCGTCGGCCAGGGCGACGGCGATGCCCTTGAGGCCGAGGGCGGGCTCGCCGGGGATGGCGATGCCGTGGAAATCCTGGTTGATCTCCTTGCGGCCCCGGTCGGAATGCTGGCCTGTGGCTATCTGCAATCGGCTGGTCATCGGCTTGCCAACGGGCGCCGCGCCCGCTATGGGGCGTGGCGCCGGAGCGGAAGGAATCAGTCGAGCACGCGCTTGGGCGCGGTGCGGATGTGGGTGCTGTACAGGGTGAGCCCGGTCAGCGACAGCCCGCCCACCAGATTGCCGAGCACCACCGGCAACTCGTTCCAGATCAGGTAATCCATGATCGAGAAGTCGCCGCCCATGATCAGCGCCGACGGGAACAGGAACATATTGACCACCGAGTGCTCGAAGGCCATGCCGAAGAAGAGCATGATCGGCATCCACATGGCGATGACCTTGCCGCTGACCGAAGTGGAGATCATCGCTCCGACCACGCCTAGGGAAACCATCCAGTTGCAGAGCACGCCGCGCACGAAGATCGTCAGCATGCCCGCCGCGCCGTACTCCTTGTAGCCCAGGGTGCGGTCTTCGCCGATATTGGCGATGACCTTGCCGACGGCGCTGGGCTCGGTGGCGAAGCCGTAGGTAAAGACGATGGCCATCAGCAGCGCCACGGTCAGCGCCCCGAGAAAATTGCCGGTAAAGACGATGCCCCAGTTCTTCAGTACGCCGCCCAGGGTGACGCCGGGCCGTTTGTCGAACAGGGCGAGGGGTGTCAGCACGAAAACCCCGGTCAGCAGGTCGAAGCCCATCAGGTACAGAATGGCAAAGCCGACGGGAAACAGTATCGCGCCGATAAGGGGGTAGCCGGTCTGGACCGACGCGGTCACCGCGAACACCGCGGCGATCGCCAGGATGGCGCCGGCCATATAGGCGCGAATCAGCGCATCGCGGGTGGCCATGTAGATTTTGGCTTCGCCGGCATCCACCATTTTGGTGACGAACTCCGAAGGAACAAGATAGGACATGCTGATTACCTCATGGTCAAAAAATCGTGGCGGTCTGTTGCTGCGGCCGGACACCCGGTGCAGGTTTCGCGGTGGATCGCCAACAAAAAACGCCTGGAGTGAATGATTCACTCCAGGCGTCTTTGCCTGAATTCACGCGGCTGAGCCGGGGGCAGGTGGCTGGTCAGGGCCCTCTGCCCGGCGGGCTTGCGGCGGATCCCGTCTTCCCATGCTTCTCAAAGCAATTAATGTGCCAGGCTTTGGCGGTGCGCGTCGGGCTACTCTCCGGCGGTGGCGGCAGCGGGACTGGCAACTGGCTGGAGGGCCACCGCCGCGGGCCGACGGGAGCGGGGGAGGGGGAGGACCGGGGAAGGGCGGGTTGCACGATTATCGACCCGGGCGGCGCCCGATAAAGGTGCGGATTGATTCCCGGCACTTTTTTGGGGCGTCGGGTGTGGGGCATCGGGTGTGGGGCGCCAGGTCGCCGCAAAGCGGGCGTGATTTCCGATCCGGTGGTGCGGCGGCCGCTTGCCGGATGCCCGCGCCGGTCTCACAATGCCGCCCCCGGCATGTCGCTACCGACTGCCGCCGAGTCTCGCCCGGCATTCCCGGCGGCGCCCGGTCGCCGGGATTCGTGCGACAGCACCGCACGCAATCGAGACCCCATCCACGCAGGGCCCGCCATGCCGCAGACCGGACATCTCTACGCCGACCTTTCGGGTTACTACGATCACTTTTGCGCCGGGGTGGACTACACCGGGCAATGTGCCTTTGCGCGGCGCGCCTTCGATTGTTTTGCCGCGTCCGGCGGACAGGACTATCTGGACCTGGCCTGCGGCACCGGCCAGCACCTGCTGCATATGCAGCGGCAGGGGTTTGTAGCGACCGGACTCGATAACAGCCCCGAGATGCTGGCGCAGGCCGCCGCCCGCTGCCCTGGGGCGGACCTGCTGCTGTGCGACCTGGCAGCATTCGGCCAGGAGTCGGCCTTCGATCTGATCACCTGCTTTCTCTATTCCATCCACTACAGCCATCCGCTGGCGGCACTGGCGCAGACCCTGCGCCGCGCCTGGCGGGGGCTGAAGCCCGGCGGTGTGCTGATCTTCGACGCCGTGGATTGCCGCGGTATCCGCAACGACCAGGGGGTCGTCACCCGGTTCCGGGATGGTGCTGACCTGCTGGGCTTCCGGTCGGCGTGGCACTACCGCGGCGACGGTGAAGTGCTCGACCTGAACCTGGCCATAACCCGGCAGTCCCGGTCGGCCAGCCACAGCTGGCAGGATCATCACACCATGACCGCGGCGACCCTGCCGCAACTGCTGGCGCTGCTCGACGCGACCGGCTTCGAGGTGACAGTGCTGGAGCACGATTACAGTCTGCTGCAGCAGTGGCGCGGCGAGAGCTACAACGCCATCTTCGTGGCCTGCAAGCCGCGCGCCTGACGAGGTCCCGCCGCGCTGGCGTCAGCGCCAGCCGCCGAGATCCTTCCAGCGGTTGACGATCAGGCAGAACAGCTCGGCGGTTTTCTCCGCATCGTAGGCGGCGCTGTGGGCCTCGCGGCCGCTGAACGGAATGCCGGCGGCGGCGCAGGCCTTGGCCAGCACCGTCTGGCCGAAGGCGAGGCCGGCGAGGGTGGCGGTGTCGAAGCACGAGAACGGGTGGAAGGGGTTGCGCTTGATGCCGGCGCGTTCGCTGGCGGCGTTGACGAAGCCGAGGTCGAAATGGGCGTTGTGGGCGACGATCACCGCCCGGGTGCAGTCATTGTCGCGCACGGACTCCCTGACCTTGGTGAAGATGTGGGTGAGGACTTCCTTCTCCGGCAGGGCATTGCGGTTGGGGTCGGAGGGATCGATGCCGGTGAAATCCAGCGCCGCCTGCTCGACCTGCAATTCCGGGTGGGGGATGACGGCGGCGGCGATGGTTTCGCGGCGCACCAGATGGCCATCGTCGTCCATGTCGAGGAGGACGGCGGCGATTTCCAGCAGGGCGTGCTCGCGGGCGTTGAAGCCGCCGGTTTCGACGTCGACCACCACAGGCAGGAAGCCGCGAAACCGGTTGCCGAGGGTGGTGAGGTTGTCGAGACCTGCGCCGAAGTCGATATCACTCATCGCGCACCCGCCAATGAAGGGTTTCACCGGCCATCAGCGGCACCATGGCGTCCGCGCCCAGGGCCACGGTCGCGGGCAATTGCCAGGCGTTTTGCTCCAGGGTGATGGTGGCGGTGTTGCGCGGCAGGCCGTAGAAGTCGGGGCCGTGGAAACTGGAAAAGGCTTCGAGCCTGTCCAGGGCGTGGTGGCGATGGAAGAATTCCGCATACAGTTCCACCGCCGCGTGATGGCTGTAGCAACCGGCACAGCCGCAGGCGGTTTCCTTGCGCTGCCGGGCGTGAGGGGCGGAGTCGGTGCCGAGGAAAAACTTCGGGCTGCCGCCGAGGGCGGCGGCGATCAGCGCGTCCTGGTGGATGTTGCGCTTGAGGATCGGCAGGCAATAGTAGTGGGGCCGGATTCCACCCACCAGCATGTGGTTGCGGTTGAACAGCAGGTGCTGGGGCGTGATGGTGGCGGCCACGCCGGACCGCGCGGCGGCGACGAACTGCGCGCCCTCGCGGGTGGTGATGTGCTCCAGAACCACCTTGAGCCCGGGAAAATCCCCGACGATGCGGTGCAAGTGGCGGTCGATGAAAACGGCTTCGCGATCGAAGATATCGACGGCGTCGTCGGTCACCTCGCCGTGCAGCAGCAGCGGCAGGCCCGTCTTTTCCAGGGCGGCCAGCACGGCGTCGATGCGGGCGAGGTCGGTGACGCCGGCAGCGGAGTTGGTGGTGGCGCCGGCGGGGTAGTACTTGGCGGCGAAGACGATGCCGCTGTCCCGGGCGGCGACGATTTCCTCGGGGCTGGTGTCGTCGGTCAGGTACAGCACCATCAGCGGCTGCCAGTCGCTGCCCGCGGGGCGGTGGGCCAGTATTCGCTCCCGGTAGGCCGCCGCCTGCGCGGTGGTGGTCACCGGGGGCGTCAGGTTGGGCATTGCGATACCCCGGCCGAAATGCCGCGCCGCCGCCGGTACGGTGGTGGCGAGGGCTTGGCCATCGCGCAGGTGGAGATGCCAGTCGTCGGGGCGGGTGATGGTGAGGGTGTTCATTGCTTGCCTGCTGGTTGATCAGGGGCTGCATCCTACCGGAAAGTGGCTGTTCGGGCTATGTTCGGGGGCATGTTCGGGAGCAAGGCTGGGATTCCCCAACCCAAACCATTAGAATGCCGGCCGAGCATTCCTTTCCACCTCGTCAGCCAGGAGTTTCCCTGTGTCCGATATCCAAAAAGTCGTTCTTGCCTATTCCGGTGGTCTCGATACGTCCGTCATCGTGCGATGGCTGCAGGAAACCTACCAGTGTGAAGTGGTGACCTTTACCGCCGACATCGGCCAGGGCGAGGAAGTCGAGCCCGCCCGCGCCAAGGCCCGGCAGATGGGCGTCAAGGAAATCTATATCGACGACCTGCGGGAGGAGTTCGCCCGGGATTTCGTTTTCCCGATGTTCCGCGCCAATGCCATTTACGAGGGCGAGTACCTGCTCGGCACCTCCATCGCCCGGCCGCTGATCGCCAAGCGGCTGATCGAGATCGCCAATGAGACCGGCGCCGATACCATTTCCCACGGCGCCACCGGCAAGGGCAACGACCAGGTGCGTTTCGAACTCGGCGCCTACGCCCTGAAACCCGGTGTCCGCGTCATCGCCCCCTGGCGGGAGTGGGACCTGCTGTCCCGCGACAAGCTGATGGCCTACTGCGAAACCCACGATATCCCGGTGGAAATGAAGCGCGGCAAGAAATCCCCGTACTCGATGGACGCCAACCTGCTGCATATCTCCTACGAGGGCGGCAATCTGGAAGATCCGTGGTGGGAGCCGGAAGAAGATATGTGGCGCTGGACGGTGTCCCCGGAGGCCGCGCCCGACCGCCCCACCTACGTGGAGCTGGAGTACGTCAAGGGTGATATCGTCGCTGTCGACGGCGTCGCCATGAGCCCGGCGACGGTGATCGAGCACCTGAACAAGGTGGCTGGCGCCAATGGCATCGGCCGCCTCGACCTGGTGGAAAACCGCTACGTCGGCATGAAATCCCGCGGCTGTTACGAGACACCCGCCGGTACGGTGATGCTGCGCGCCCACCGGGCCATCGAATCGATCACTCTCGACCGCGAAGTGGCGCATCTCAAGGATGGCCTGATGCCTCGTTATGCCGAGATGATCTACAACGGCTACTGGTGGTCGCCCGAGCGCGCGCTGCTGCAGACCCTGATCGACGAATCGCAGCTGCACGTCAACGGTACGGTGCGGGTCAAGCTCTACAAGGGCAACGTCACCGTGGTCGGCCGCAAGTCCGCCGACAGCCTGTTCGACGAAAAAATCGCGACATTCGATGATGATGCCGGCGCCTACAACCAGAAGGACGCCGAGGGTTTCATCAAGCTCAATGCCTTGCGCATGCGCATCGCCGCCAACAAGCAGCGCACCTTGCTGTAAACACCTCGGACCGCAGGCCGGCACTGCCCGCTACCGTCGGGCGGTGCGCCTGCGGGTGATTCCGGCCAATCGCTTCAGGCGAAATCACCCGTTACAGAGAAGTGCCTTGTAAGTGGGTGTTGCTTGACACAAGTCATAGGGGGCGGCCTGGCGATGGGAAATAATCCGCTGCACAGACCGATTCCCTTCACACCCTTTCGCACGACAGACACAGGACAATTCGATGAGCGGTATTGCTGCGACCGGCGCTGCGCCGGATTACAACGTCAAGGTGGTCAAGCAATTTACCATCATGACAGTGGTATGGGGCATCGTCGGTATGCTGGTGGGCGTGCTGATTGCCGCCCAGCTGGTATGGCCTGACTTCAGTTTCGGCCCCTGGTTTCACTTCGGCCGGCTGCGGCCACTGCACACCAACGCGGTGATTTTTGCGTTTGGCGGCTGTGCGCTGTTCGCATCTTCCTACTGGGTGGTGCAGCGCACGTGCCAGGCGCGGCTGTTCGGCGGCTGGCTGGTGCCCTTCACCTTCTGGGGCTGGCAGCTGGTGATCGTCGCCGCGGCCATCACCCTGCCGCTCGGCTACACCAGCACCAAGGAGTACGCCGAGCTGGAATGGCCCATCGATATCCTCATCGCCCTGGTGTGGATCAGCTACGCCATCGTGTTCTTCGGCACCATCGCCAGGCGCAAACCGAAGCATATCTATGTGGCCAACTGGTTTTTCGGTGCTTTCATCCTCACCATCGCGATGCTCCATATCGTCAATAACGCGGCGTTGCCGGTGACCTTCTGGAAATCCTATTCGGCCTACGCCGGCGTCACCGACGCCATGGTCCAGTGGTGGTACGGCCACAACGCGGTGGGCTTTTATCTGACCGCGGGCTTCCTCGGGATGATGTACTACTTCGTGCCCAAGCAGGCGGGGCGTCCGGTGTATTCCTACCGGCTGTCGATCGTCCACTTCTGGGCGCTGATCGCGATCTATGTCTGGGCCGGCCCTCACCACCTGCATTACTCCGCGCTGCCGGACTGGACCCAGAACCTCGGCATGGTGATGTCGATCATTCTCCTGGCGCCCTCCTGGGGCGGCATGATCAACGGCATGATGACCCTGTCCGGCGCCTGGCACAAACTGCGGACCGACCCGACCTTGCGCTTCCTGGTGGTGTCGCTGTCGTTCTACGGCATGGCCACCTTCGAAGGTCCGATGATGGCGATCAAGACCGTCAACGCCCTGTCCCACGCTACCGACTGGACCATCGGCCACGTCCACTCCGGTGCCCTCGGCTGGGTGGCGATGATCACCATCGGCTCGGTCTACCACCTGGTGCCGGTGCTGTGGGGTAAAAAAGCGATGTACAGCGTACCGCTGATCAACCTGCACTTCTGGATGGCGACCATCGGCACGGTGCTGTATATCGCCTCGATGTGGGTCAACGGCATCGCCCAGGGCCTGATGTGGCGGGCGTTCAATACCGACGGCACGCTGACCTACAGCTTCGTCGAATCCCTGCAGGCCAGCTATCCCGGCTATCTGGTGCGCCTGCTCGGCGGCTTCCTGTTCTTCGCCGGTATGCTGGTGATGGCCTACAACACCTGGCGCACCATCAGCCCCCGTCATGAACCGGTACTGGCTGCCGAACCTCGGACCGCATAAGGAGCGACGACTGTGAAACATGAGATTGTCGAAAAAAACATCGGTCTGATGATCGTGCTGATCCTGGTGGCCATCAGTTTTGGCGGGCTGGCCCAGATCGTTCCCCAGTTCTTCTCGAAGGTCACCACCGAGCCCCTGGAAGGGCTGGAGCCCTATCCGCCGCTGGTGCTCGAGGGTCGCGACATCTATATCCGCGAGGGCTGCCACGTCTGCCATACCCAGAAAGTCCGCCCGCTGCGCGCCGAGACCGAGCGCTACGGTCACTATTCGGTCGCCGGTGAGGGCGCCTACGAGCGCCCCTTCCTGTGGGGTTCGAAGCGCACCGGGCCGGACCTCGCCCGGGTGGGCGGCCGCTACAGTGACGAATGGCATCGCGCCCACCTCTACAACCCCCGCGACGTGGTCCCCGAGTCGAACATGCCCGCCTATCCCTGGCTGTTCAACAACCAGGTGACCGGCAAGGATACGGTGGCCAAGATGCGCACCCTGAAAAAGCTCGGCGTGCCTTATGCCGATGCCGATATCGAGGCCGCCGCCGAGGTGTTTTCCGGCACCGATACCCGGGAGATCGACGCCCTGGTGGCCTATCTGCAACAGCTGGGGATCTTGCTCCAGCACAAACGCTAGGAGTGAACGTCATGGATCAGGGCACGCTCCAGGGCATCGGCACCATCCTCGCCATGGTGGCCTTTCTCGGTATCTGCTGGTGGGCTTACAGCGGCCGCAACAAGAAGCGCTTCGACGAGGCGGGCAAGTTGCCCTTTGTGGAGGATGAACCGTCGCGCAGCGAGCAGGAGAAGTCGCAGGACGAGCCTGAAAGCGATTCGCAGGGCGGTTCGGCAAGTGATTCGGAAAGCAATGAAACGAGGGGCAGCAGCTGATGAGCAGCTTTTGGAGTTGGTGGGTCATTGTCATCGTAGTCATCAATATCGGGGGCGCCCTGTGGCTGCTGCTGGCCAACCGCAAAGTCACCGTCGTGCGCCGGGAAGGGGACACTGACGCGCCCAAGACCGGACACGCCTACGACGGCATCGAGGAGTACGACAACCCGCTGCCGGCCTGGTGGTTCAAGATGTACGTGGGCACCGTGGTGTTCTCGGTCATCTATCTGGTGCTCTACCCCGGGCTCGGCAATTTCCCCGGCGTGCTGGGCTGGACGTCCACCGGGCAGTGGGAGCAACAGGTGACCGAGGCCGAGGAGCGCTATGGACCGCTGTTCGCCCGCTATCGGGATATCCCGGTGGAGGAGCTGGCGGCCAACCCCGAGGCGCTCAAGATGGGCGCCCGGCTGTTCGCCAACAACTGCTCGGTATGCCACGGCACCGATGGTCGCGGCGGTTACGGCTTCCCCAACCTGGCGGACGACGACTGGCTGTACGGCGGCAGCGCCGAGAATATCCGCGCTTCCATCACTCATGGGCGCGCCGGGATGATGACGCCGTTTGGCCAGGTTCTGGGCGAACAGGGCGTGGTCGATACGGCCAACTATGTGTTCAGCCTGAGCGGTCGCGACCACGACGCCGCCAGCGCCGAGCGCGGCGGCGCCCTGTTTGCCACTTACTGCGTGGCTTGCCACGGCGCCGATGCCAAGGGCAACCAGTTGATCGGCGCGCCGAACCTGACCGACAACATCTGGCTGTACGGCGGTTCGCCGGAAATCGTCAGGCATACCATTCGCAACGGCCGGCAGGGCAACATGCCCGCTCAGCAGGAATTGCTCAAGGACGACCGGATCCACCTGCTGACGGCTTATGTATACAGCCTGTCGCAGCAGGACTGAAACTCGCCCGCGGCGCACGGCGCCTGTCGCCGTTCGGGGGGAGTGGGTTCGGACCCGGTCGGGATGACTGCAGGGGGCGATGCGTCCCCTCTCCATGGCGGGAGAGCCCGGACAGATGTTTTGGTCGTATCCTGAGTGGAGAAGTTCATGACTGAAGGCAACCAGCGGGACCGTGCGGCCAGCGAAGAGGTGGTGCAGGTTCTCGATCTCTACGAAACCCGCGAAAAGATCTATACGCGGCGGCTCAAGGGGTTCTACCGCAGCCTGGCCAGCTGGACCTGGATACCTCTGCTGGGCGGTTACTTTCTGCTGCCGTGGCTTAATTTCGCCGGCCGTCAGGCGGTGTGGTTCGACCTGCCCGCCCGCAAGTTCCACATTCTCGGGCTGACCTTCTGGCCCCAGGATTTCATGCTGCTGGCCTGGCTGCTGATCATCGCCGCTTTCGCCCTGTTCACCGTCACCGTGCTGGTGGGGCGTGTCTGGTGTGGCTTTACCTGCCCGCAGACCGTATGGACCATGCTGTTCATCGGTGCGGAACATCTGTGGGAAGGGGATCGCAACCAGCGCATCAAGCTCGACAAGGCTCCGTGGAGCGCCAACAAGGTGATCCGCAAGGGTGGCAAGCAGGCCAGCTGGGTGCTGATCGCCCTGGTCACCGGCTTTACCTTCGTCGGCTACTTCAATCCGATCCGCGAACTGGTGCCGGATTTCTTCACGCTGAACGCCCATCCGGCAGCGGTGTTCTGGACGTTGTTTTTTGCCTTCATGACCTACATGAACGCCGGTTTCCTGCGCGAACAGGTGTGCATGTACATGTGCCCCTACGCGCGTTTCCAGGCGGTGATGTTCGATCGCGACACCCTGGTGGTGTCCTATGATGTCCGCCGCGGCGAGCCGCGGGGGGCGCGAAAAAAGGGCGCCGACCACGCCACCGAGGGCCTCGGGGACTGTGTGGATTGCAGCCTCTGTGTCCAGGTATGCCCGACCGGCATCGATATTCGCGACGGCCTGCAATACGAATGCATCAGCTGCGGCCTGTGCATCGACGCCTGTGATGCGGTGATGGACAAGATGGGCTATCCCCGCAAGCTGATCAGCTTCACCACCGAGAACGCCCAGCAAACGGGCAAGACGCGGGTGCTGCGCCCGCGCTTTATCGGCTACAGCCTGGTGCTGCTGATGATGGCGTCGCTGTTCACCTGGACCGTCGCCACCCGGGTGCCGCTCGATATCAACGTGCTGCGCGAGCGCAACCAGTTGTTCCGCGAGACCGCGGACGGTCTGGTGGAAAATGTCTATACCCTGCGGATCAACAACATGGACAATGGCGATCACCGCTATCGCATCGCGGTGCTCGGCGACTACGACTTCGCCATCAAGGGCGATCGCGAGGTCAGTGTCGCCGGCGGCGAAGTCTACACCACCCTGTTGCGCCTCGAAGTGGACCCCGGACTGCTCCGCGAACCGAACACCACGGTGGTCTTCGAAGTGACCGCCATCGACGATCCCGGGCTCGCGGTGCGGGAAGAAAGCCGCTTCATCGGCCCGTCACTGGGCGCCAGGCCCTAACCACAGACTACCGGAGAACATCTTGTCCCTCGCCGACACCGACACCAAACCCTGGTACCGCCAGTTCTGGCCCTGGTTCATCATCGCCCTGCCGGCATCGGTGGTGGTGGCGGGGCTGATCACGGTGTTCATCGCCTTCCGCCACGCCGACACGGTGGTGGTCGACGATTACTACCGGGAAGGACTGGCGATCAACCAGCGCCTCGCCCAGGACGAGCTTGCCGCCGAGCTCGGTGTTGCCGCCGAGATCGACTTCGATACCCTGACCGGCGAGGTGCTGGTGGTGCTGAGCGGGGAGGGCGAGTTGCCGCAAACGCTCGAGCTGATGCTGCTGCACCCGGTGGATGCCGGTCGCGACCAGACCCTGGCGTTGAGCCGCATCGCCGCCGACCGCTACCGGGGCGACCTCGACAATGTGCCGGCGTCGCGCTATTACCTGCGCCTTGCCCCCGCTGGCGAACCCTCCTGGCGGCTGAATGGCGAGCTCGATTTTCGCGCCGCCAAGCGTATCCGCCTGGCGCCCGGCGCGGCGCTGGGCAGCGGCGGGTCATGAACAACCGCCTGGCGGTCGCCACCGACTGTTACCACTGCGGGCTGCCGGTGC
Organism: Porticoccaceae bacterium; assembly: GCA_041655035.1. Taxonomy (GTDB): domain Bacteria; phylum Pseudomonadota; class Gammaproteobacteria; order Pseudomonadales; family Porticoccaceae; genus NAT127. The sequence continues at coordinate 19,420 of JBAZCN010000023.1, forward strand.
CGCCGGGAAGCCATTATCCGGTGGTGATCGACGGCGCCGCCCAGGCGATGTGCTGCCCCGGCTGCCAGGCGGTGGCCAGCGCCATCGTCGACGGTGGCCTCGACCGCTTCTACCAGTATCGCTCCCAGCTGTCGTCAACTCCCTCGGAAAAGAACCGCGAAGCAGAGGTTTTCGCTAGCTACGATTTGCCGGAGGTCCAGCGGGACTTTGTCCGGCAGGAGGCCGATGGCGCCTCGAGCACCGAGTTGCAGATCACTGGCATCACCTGTTCCGCCTGCGCCTGGCTGATCGAGCACCACCTTGCCAAAGTGCCTGGCTTGATCAGCCTGACCGTCAATGTGTCCACCCACCGCGCCAGGGTGAAATGGCATCCCGGGTTAGCGGTGAGCGAGATCCTGGCGGCCTTTGATGAGATCGGCTACGAAGCCCGCCCGGCGGGTGATGTCGAAGCGGAGAAGAAGCGCGACCGCGAGGCCAAGTTGTTCCTGTTGCGTCTCGGTGTGGCGGGCCTTGGCATGATGCAGGCTGGCCATGCCGCTATTGCACTTTACTTCGGGGCCTACACCGATATCGAGCCCGTGTGGGAATTGCTGTTGCGCTGGGTGAGCCTGGTGATCACAACGCCAATTGTTTTTTTCTCGTCGCAACCCTTCTTTGTCGCTGCCTGGCGCAGCCTCAAGACCCGCCATCTGGTCATGGATGTGCCTGTCGCTCTGGCCATCGCCTTGGCCTATCTCGCCAGCGTCTGGGCTACCTTCACCATGAGTGGCGAAGTCTATTTCGACTCAGTGTCGATGTTTGCATTCCTGTTGCTGCTGGGGCGTTACCTGGAGATGCGGGTGCGTCATCGCAATGAATACTATTCGGCGACGCTGTCGCAGTTGATCCCGCCGGTCGCGACCCGCCTGGACACTTTCGGCGAGCAGGTCGTGGCAGTGAAAAGTCTGGTCGTCGGCGACTGCATCCGCGTTGCCAGCGGCGCGACCATTCCCTGTGATGGCGTGGTCGTCGAAGGGCGTAGTGCGGTGATCGAGGCGGTGCTGACGGGTGAGCAGAACCCGGTTGTCAAAGAGCCGGGCTCTGGGGTCAGCGCAGGAACCATCAATGGCGACAGTGCTCTGCAGATTCGCGTATCCCATGTTGGGCAGAATACGCGGCTTGGCACGATTCTCGATCTGGTGGCAAGCGCCCAGAGCGACAAGCCGCGAATGGCCACTCAGGCTGACCGCGTAGCCAGCTGGTTTGTCGCCGCCGTGTTACTGGTATCGGCAGGGGTGGCCGGAATCTGGTGGTTCATCGATTCGTCCCGTGCGCTCTGGGTGACCCTGTCGGTGCTGGTGGTGACCTGTCCTTGCGCGCTATCCCTGGCCACACCCACCGCGTTGACCGTGGCCAGTGGTGAGTTGCGGCGGCGGGGGTTTCTGATCTGCCGGGGCCATGTACTTGAAACGTTGGCGGTGGTTGACCGCTGTGTGTTCGATAAGACGGGCACCCTGACCCTGGGCGACATGACTGTCAGGGCGGTGATACCGCTTGCCGATTACAGCGCCAGACAGCTGCTGGCGGTGGCCGCAGGATTGGAGAAGGGTTCATCACACCCGATTGCCGGGGCTTTTGCCAATGTCCATGGAGCGCGTCGCGCGGTGGATCAGCAAATGCGGGTAGGCGAGGGCGTGGCCGGCACGGTGGACGGTGTACCGTTTGCATTTGGCAAACCGGGGTTTGCCGCTGGCCGGTTTGGTCACGCCGTGCCTGAGTTGCCCGCGGACGGACTCGCTCTCCTTCTTGCCAATGACCACCAAGTCGTGGGCTGGATCGTTCTCGACGATACGCTGCGGCCGGGCGCTGAACAGGCCATTGCCGCCCTGGTCGCGGCCGGTGTCGCCGTAGAGCTGTTGAGTGGCGACCGTCCCGAAGCGGCAGCTGCCATAGCTGAACGCGTGGGAATGAACCACTGGGAAGGAGGCGCCACGCCCGAGCGCAAGCTTGCGCGCATCCGGGAGCTGCAGGCCGAGGGTCACCGTGTGTTGATGGTTGGTGATGGTATCAACGACGTGCCCGTACTGGGTGGCGCCGATGTATCGGTGGCGATGGCCGAGGCGGCAGACGTGACCCGCCTGCATGCCGACAGCCTGCTGGTATCCGGTAATCTCGAGACATTGCCGGCGGCAGTGCGACTGGCGCGCAGAACCCGCGCCATCATCCGCCAAAATCACGGTTGGGCGCTTGGTTATAATCTTGTCGCGCTGCCATTGGCGACGGCGGGAATGATTCCTCCCTGGCTTGCCGCCATCGGCATGTCTCTCAGTTCACTGCTGGTGGTGCTCAACGCGCTGCGCCTGGGACGCCTGCAGCCGAGTATGGGGATGGGCGGCTAATGGTCAGTATGCTGTTTCTGATCCCGCTGTCGTTGTTGTTGCTGTTGGCGGCGATCTGGGTACTGGTCTGGGCGGTGAATTCCGGGCAGTACGACGATATCGAGCGGGAAGGCGAGAGGATCCTCTTCGACGACGATCTGCCGCTTCCCGGCCAGGCAGTGCCGGGCCAGCAGCCATTGCCGGACGACAACAACGGAGGTGGCGGCGATGACCGGCCCGGCTGAACTGCTGCCCTTGCTGGCGATGGCAGGCATCGGCCTGCTCGGCGCCGGGCATTGCGTGGGTATGTGCGGCGGCATCGCCTCTGCGCTGGGCTTTGCCGGTGACGGCGAAGGCGGCGCAGGCAAGGTGCTGGGCTACAACCTGGGGCGGATTCTCAGCTATGGCGTTGCCGGTATGGCGGTGGCCAGCCTCGGTTACTGGGGGCGGGAATTTCTCGCCCTGGGGCCGGCGCTGCGGGTGCTCGCCGGCATCATCCTGGTGTTGCTGGGGCTGTACCTCGCCGGCTGGTGGAATCTGCTCGTCTATCTCGAACGGGGCGGTGCCAGGCTGTGGCGCCGGCTCCAGCCCTTGAGCCGGCGGCTGCTGCCGGTCGCCACTCCCGGCCAGGCGGTGCTGGTGGGCATGTTGTGGGGCTGGCTGCCCTGTGGACTGGTATACAGTGCGCTGGCCTACGCCGCGACGGCCGCCACGCCCTGGCAGGGCGGCCTGATGATGGTCAGCTTCGGCCTTGGCACGGCCCCGGCGATGGTTGCCGGCGGGCTGTTTGCCAGCCGCGCCAGGAGCCTGCTGCAGCGGCGCCAGTTGCGCGTGGCCATGGCGCTGGCGATGATCGCCTTTGGCTGCTGGACCCTGGCTTCGCAGGTTTTCCACAGTGGCCACGACCACGATTCGGGTCATGCCGAAGTACACCATCACCATTGAAGGAGGCGTTCACTATCCAAAGATCTGCTCGTTCGCTTTCTGAGTTGATATTTATCAATACATCCAGTTCACTTGGCCGCTATAAGGCGCAATAAGACCACTAAGGAAATTCGCTATGTTTGGGCATGTTTTTGGAATACTGCTGGACCCGGAAAAAACCTGGGGCAAGATCGCCGCCCTGCCGGACAAGGATCTCAAGCGCTTGCTGCCCTATCCCATCGTGATGGCGTTGATTCCCGCCATCGCTTTTTATATAGGCACCACCCACAATGGCTGGAAGGTGCTGGGCAACGACGTCACCCGGCTCACGCCGGAAAGTGGCCTGCCGATCGCCATCCTGTTCTACGTGGCCTTGCTGGGGGCGGTGATCTTTATCGGCTGGATGATCCACTGGATGTCCAGCACCTATGCCGCCGACTCCTTCGCCATCAAGGGCATGGTGCTGATGGGGTACGCCTGCACCCCGGTGTTTCTCGCGGGCGCCTTCGCCATTTACCCGGTGTGGTGGTTCGATATCCTGTTGGCCACCGCGGCCTGCGGTTACGCCATTCGCCTGCTGTACCTCGGGGTTCCGCCGATGATGAAGGTGCCGGAGGACCGGGGTTTTCTCTATGCCAGCGCGGTTTTTATGATGGCTCTGGTCTACGTGGTGCTGGTGCTGGTGGCCACCATCATTCTCTGGGAATACGTCGCGACCCCGGTATTCACCGACTGAACATGGCTGGCCCGTCGCGGCCAGCCCTTACCCTCTTTCTCTCGGCTTGGCTCCCATGCTTCTCCTGGGAGCCGGGCGTTTGGTGTGCGGGTAAAGCGGTGCGCTTCGTTCCTCAGCGCACCCTATGGATGGAGCCGGCGGCGGGTGCCTCGATGGCGGGGATCGGCATGTGCCATAGGGTGTGCCGACGGAGGAGGCGCACCGGCGGTGTCTCGGTGACCCTCCCGGTGCGCTTCGTTCCTCAGCGCACCCTATGGATATCGCGCCAGCGGTGGGGGAGGTGGTTCAGTCGACCAGGCCGAAGGTGATCCAGCGCAGCCAGGACTTGCCTTCCGGCTCCGGCGGGTCTGGCTCGCGGTCGTCGAGCGCCGTCGGGTCGTAGAGACTGCGGGTGTCGAAGTGGGGCGGGCGGCTGGTGTCGTAAAGGCCGAAGGTGAGGCGCCGCAGCCAGGTTTTGCTGTCGTCGGCACTGACACCCTGATAATGGAACCCGCCGTTTTGGTCGAAGGCCGGGTATTCGGGATAGTTCGCAGCCAGGATCTTGATGGTGTCGGCCGACAGGTCGCTGAGCCCCAGCAGGTGGTAAGCTTCGGCCATCACCGCGAGGCCATCCGGCACCGAGGGCGTTTGCTGGAAGTTTTCCACCACGTAGCGGCCGCGGTTGGCGGCGGCGAGGTAGGCCTGGCGCTCGAAATAGTAGTTGGCGACGTGAATTTCATAGCGTGCCAGCAAATTGCGCAGGAAGATCATCCGCTTGCGGGTGTCGGCGGCATAGCTGCTTTCCGGGAAACGGCTGAGCAGCTCGGCAAAGGTGGCGAAGGACTCCCGGGCCGCGCCCGGATCGCGGCTGGTGGTGTCGGTGGGCAAGAAGTTGGCGAAAAAGCTGCGGCTTTGCGCCAGTGACGACAAGCCCTTGATGTAGTAGGCGTAGTCGACGTTGGCGTGGCGCGGATGGAGGCGGATGAAGCGGTCGGCGGCGGCGATGGCGGCCTCGTAGTCGGCGGAGCGGTAATAGGCGTACATCAGCTCGAGCTGTGACTGCTCGGCATAGGTGCCGAAGGGGAACTGGGCCTCCAGCGCCTGAAGGTTCTCGATGGCGACTTTCCAGTTGCGGGCATTGAGGTTGCGCTGGATGACCTCGTAGAAATCTGTTTCGGTATAGCCGGCGGTCTCCGGTTCCTTGTCCTTCTCGTCATCGCCGAAAAAGGGCATCCAGGAACAGCCGGTGATGGTCAGCATGACCAGAAGCGCAAGCATGAGGGATCGCATAGATTGTCAGGTTCTCTTTGATTCGAGTTGTGCCGGGGGCCTTGCCCTGCAAAAATTATCCACCCCCGAAGGACACCTTGCCGACGGGATCCTTATTTAACCACAGCTGCCAGGCAAGCTAAACAATGACAGACGCCCAAATCCGCCTTGAAGCCACGGTACCCGCCGCCTGTGTCGGCCAGCGCCTCGATCAGGTTGCGGCGACGCTGTTCCCCGATTTTTCCCGCACCCGGCTGCAGCAGTGGATCAGGGACGCCGCCATCACCGTCGATGGCCGGCCCGGCAAGCCGCGCGACAAGGTGGCCGGCGGCGAGCGTCTCGCTCTCGACGCCGAGCTTCAGGATCAGGGCGACTGGGTGGCCGAGGACATCGCCATCGAGCCGGTCCACGAGGATGAGGACATCCTGGTGATCAACAAGCCCGTCGGCCTGGTGGTCCACCCCGGTGCGGGCAATCGCCAGGGCACGCTGCTCAATGCCCTGCTGCACCGTTACCCGCAGCAGGCCCTGCTGCCGCGCTGTGGCATCGTCCACCGTCTCGACAAGGATACCTCGGGGCTGATGGTGATTGCCCGTACGCCGCGGGCGCAGAATGCCCTGGTGACGCAGCTCCAGGCGCGCACTGTGAGTCGCGAGTACGAGGCGCTGACACAGGGCGTGCCGGTGTCCGGCGGCACCGTGGACGCCCCCATCGGCCGCCACCCGACCCAGCGCACCCGCATGGCGGTGCTGCCCCGGGGGGGCAAGGAGGCGGTGACCCACTACCGGGTGCTGCGGCGGTTCGCCGCCCACAGCCACATCCGGGTCCATCTCGAGACCGGCCGCACCCACCAGATCCGCGTCCATATGGCCTACCTGGGCTTTCCCCTGGTGGGAGACGCCGTCTACGGCGGGCGGCCGAAACTGCCGAAAGGGGCGAGCAGCGCGCTGATCGAGGCGCTCAAGGGGTTTCGCCGCCAGGCGCTCCACGCGGCGGCGCTGAGCCTCGACCACCCCGCCAGCGGTGAGCGGCTGCGCTGGGAAATACCGCTCCCCGACGACCTGGCGGGCCTCCTGGCGGCGGTGGAGGCGGGTTGATGACCATCGACCTGTTGCGGCCCGCCTGGCCGGCGCCCGGCAATGTCAGCGCGGTGGTGACCACCCGGCGCGGCGGCGTCAGCGCGCCGCCCTGGAACGGCCTGAACCTTGCCCTGCATGTCGGCGATGATAGCGCCGCGGTTGCCGCCAATCGCCGGTTGCTGCGCAATGTGCCGGGCCTGGCCGCCGAACCGGTGTGGCTCGAGCAGGTTCACGGCGCCAGGGTGCTGGCGCTCGACGCCCGGCCGCCGCCGGATACCATCGCCGATGCCGCGGTGACCCGGGCGGCCGGAGTGCCCTGCGCGGTGATGAGCGCCGATTGCCTGCCGGTGCTGTTCTGCGATCGCCAGGGCACCGTGGTGGCGGCGAGTCACGCCGGCTGGCGGGGGCTGGCCGCGGGCGTGCTGCGCAATACCGTGGCCGCCATGGCGGTCGCACCAAAGGATATCCTCGCCTGGCTGGGGCCGGCGATCGGCCCGCGGCGCTTCGAAGTGGGGCCCGAGGTGATGGCGGCTTGCGTCGCCCAGGCCATCGATGAGGCTCACCGGCGCCTGGTCCCCGGCTGTTTCGCGCCGGCGCCAACGCCGGGCAAGTTACTGGCGGATATCTACGGGCTTGCCCGGGCCGAACTGCGCAGTCTCGGTGTCGACGCTGTTTTCGGCGGTGGGCTGTGCACCGTGACGGATGGCGATAACTGGTATTCCTACCGTCGCGACGGGGTGACGGGGCGGATGGCGAGCCTGATCTGGCTGTAGTCCGCGCACCACGGCCCGGGCTCCGGCGTCGAGGGGCCCCAGGAGCGGGAAACTGTCTATTCAGGGCTTGGGGATCACCAGCGGCGCGCCTTCGCTGCCCAGCGCGAACACGATCAGCCGCACATCCTCGGCGCCGCGGTTGACGCCGTTGTGCCAGCTGTCCACCACTTCGTAGATCACCTCGCCGGGGCCAAAGCTGGCCTTGCTGCCGCCCTCCAGTTCCACTTCCACCGTGCCGGCGGCAACGTAGGTATAGAGCGGGCCGGGATGCTTGTGCCAGCCGGTTTCGGCGCCGGCTGGGATGATGATCTCGAGCGTCGAGATCTCCGGCTGGTCACTGTCGGGATAGCGGATCGGTGTCCCGTCGCTGGTGGTCGTGGCGCGATGCAGCAGGTGGCTGATGACCGCCGGCTTGTAGCCTTCGCTGTCGCTCAGGGCAGTGATGCCGGCGAGGCCGAAGACGAATCCGGCGCCGATGATGGTGAGATGCTTCATGGTGGTTGCCGATGATCATGGTTGTCGCTCGCCAGGGCGAATTCGTGCTGAATGGCCTGGCCGCCCGGCGAATTATCGGCGACCGGCACTGGCGCCGCCAGGTCGACAGGACGGGCGGCGCCATCCGGGGATGGGCCGGGTGCCCGCCGCCGTGTAAACTTGCGCGCTTTTCTGGCGTTCTTTCGTCCACGCCTTAGCGTCGGGCTGTTCACTAGGGCTACTTACAAGAGCTGCTCACAAAGGCCATTCAGGGGCTATTCCATGGGTCAGATTTCCACGCGTCTTATCGTCATCGCGCTGTTGTCGGTGACGGCCATGTCCCTGGTGCCGGTGCTGATCAGGTTCACCAGCGCCAATATCGAGACCATCGGCACGGCGCGGCTGGCTATTTCCCTGGTGGCACTGACGCCGTTGGTGCTGTTCACGGGGCAGCTGCGGCGGCCGACGCGCGGCGATTGGGGCTGGCTGATGGCTGCGGGGCTCTGTTTCGGGCTGCACTGGTGGACTTACTTCTATGCCATCAAGAGCGCCGGGGCCGCCGCTGGAGCGATTGCGATGTCGACCTTCGGTATTCATCTGCTGTTGCTGAACAGAATAGTGCACCGCCACCCGGTGCGCCTGCTCGATGGCCTGATGGTGGCGCTGTGCATCGTGGGCTGCTACCTGGTGGTGCCGGAGCCCAGCATCGACAGCCGGGCCACCCTGGGCTTTCTGGTCGGTGTGTTCAGCGCTTTCCTGTATGGCGCCATGCCGCTGATGCACCGGCGGATCATCCACCTGCCGACCACCACCCGCACCTGGGGGCAGTTCGCCTTTGCCGCGCTGTTTTTCCTGGCGCTGTGGCCGGAGACCGACTGGCAACTGACGCCCGCCGACTGGTGGGCGCTGCTGGTGCTGGGCACCCTCTGCACCCTGTTCGCCCATGCCCTGTGGGTCAAGGCCAGCACCGAGCTGCCGGGGATCATTACCAGCAGCATCCATTATCTGTATCCGCCGATGACGGTGGTGCAGAGTTACTTTTTTCTCGGCGAGACGATCACCGTCGCCACCGTGGCCGGCACCGCGCTGATCATCGGCGCCAACCTGGTATTGCTGGCCGCGCCCTGGCTGCGCTTGCGCAAAAGGGCGCGCTGATCACTCGCCGTCGACGCTGTAGACCAGCAGGGCATTGCCGGGCTTGAACATGGCGTAGGAATAGCCCGAGTTGACGATCACATGGCCGTCGGCGATCGCCGCGCCGGGGCCGCTCATCGAGCCGCCGGTGGCCACGCCATTGACCGCGGAGACCGGCAGCGTGGTGTCGCTCTGCCAGAGCAGGGCGCCGCTCGCGCCGTCGTAGGCGCGGAACATGCCGTCGAGGTGGCCGGCGAACACCACTCCGGGGATCGCCGTCAGCGCGGCGGAGATCCCCGGGTGGCAGCCCGGGTCCCGGCACTGGGTTTCGCGGCTGAAGACCCGCCACAGGATCTCGCCGGTGGTGGCGTCCAGGGCGTGAATGCCGGCGTTCCCGCTATCCGGCGCCAGCTCGCCGTAGGCCTGCAACGGGGTGTCCACCACCGGCACATAGATGCGGGTGCCCTCGGCGGCCATGCCGAAGTGGACGCCGCCCATCAGGCTGCCGCGGCCCACGGGCTGCTGCCACAGCAGGTTGCCATTATCCGGATCGATGCCGTGGACCATGCCGGATTTCTGGCCCGCCACCAGGATCTGCCGGTCGTCACCGATGTCGATCAGCAGGATCGACGCGGCGATGTCGTGGTCGAGTCCCTTGTCGGTGGTGCAGTTGGCGGATTTCAGCACACAGGCGGGCGTCCAGGCATCGTCCCGGGTGACCTGCCGGTGCCACGCCCGCTGCCCGGTGCGGGCGTCGACGGCGAACACCGCGTCGGAGTTGTCGTCGGTTGGCACCGAATAGTTCTGGCCGCTGCCGTGATAGATATAGCCCCGTTTCGGGTCCGCCGTGGGGCTGGTCCAGACCCCGCCGCCGGACGGCGCGAGGATCGCGGTGCCGGCACTGGTGGTGCCCCGCGGGGTGGGTTGCTCCTGTACCGAATAATGCCGCCATTTGATGGCGCCGGTTTCCGGGTCGAGGGCGACCAGTGAGCCGCGGAAGGTGCAACAGGGATATTGCGGGTTTGCCGCGGTGGTCACTTCCAGGGACGAGACCGCCACATACAGTGTGTCGTCGTGGAGCAGCGGGGTGCCGGTGATGGTGGCGTTGGGATGATCGTCGAGGCGGGTGCGCCACAGCACCTTGCCGGTCAGGGCATCCATGGCGTAGGCGCGGCCCAGCAGGTCGCCGAAGTAGAGGCGCGGCGCGCGCTCCGGGGCGTTGCCCGGCATCCAGGATTCCACTACCGGGGCGGTGCGCACTTCGGCGCCGACGCTGCTGGTCCAGCGCGCGCAACCGGTCTCCAGGTCGAACGCGTAGACAGTGCCGTCCTGGCTGCCGATGAAAATCGCGCCCATGGCCACCACCGGCTGGGAGCGGGCGCGCAGTGCGGCGGGAAAGGCGAAGGCCCACTTGAGCTTGAGTCGCGGCACTTCGGCGACGGCCAGGCCGGCGACGTCGCCCGGCACGAAGCGCCGCGGATCATAACCCCAGCCGACCGGCGCCGGCGGCCGGGTGAGGTCGAATGGCCGGGCATCGCCGGTGCAGGTTGCGGGGCCGGGCGGCGGCTGATAATCCGCCAGCTCCATTCGCGCCAGATATTCCGCGACCTGCTGTTTCTGCGCATCGTCGAGAGCCGCCGCCTCCTGGCGCATGATGCCGGTGGTCAGGGCGGTGAGGGTGGTGTGCGGCGGCAGGGTTTCGAGAAACTCGCGGTGCGGCGCCTTGGGCATGGCGCCTTCGTGGCAGATGGCGCAGTGCTGCTGGTACAGGGCCTTGCCTGGGTGCTTGTCGGGGTCGAACGAGGCTTGCTGATGGAACAGCTGATCGGCGTCGGGGGCGTCGGATTGCGCCTGAATGACCGATCCGAAAAACAGCAAGGCGAAAAAAGTGCAAAGTCTCGGTTTATAAAATAAGGTTGTTTTTGACATATTTTGTGTGCTGGCGGCCAGGTGGATTTTCTAGTGGATAACCTAGTACTTTAGTGTGGTATCGGCGACTGATTTCAATGATAATAGCTGTCGTTGCTCGGCAATCGCAATGAAAAATTTGTGGTTGCACCCTTCAAATGCCGGGGATATACGCAGGGTCGGCGGCTGTTTGAAACCTGCTCGGGGGCGTAAGCCTTTAAGGCAGGGGCCGCGAATGACAGCTGCTGAATCCGAAACGCTTTAATACATTCTAACTAACCGGCTTGGGAATTGAGTCACCATGTATTCCAGATATAGGGAGTAAGGCGTGAGCGAGGTCCAGCGCAAGATTCTGATCGTAGACAATGAGCCACTGGTAGTCGAGGAACTTGCCGAATTTCTTGAGGGCCAGGGGTTCAAGTGCCTTTGCTCCGTCCGGGCGGGAGAGGCGCTGCGTCTTTTTCACGAAAATCCGAATATCGACATCGTGCTCAGCGATTTCAGGATGCCTGATATGAGCGGTCTCGAACTGGTGGAAATGCTCAACAGCACCACCGCCAAGGAGCGTATTTTTGAAACCATTCTGTTTACCGGCAACGCCGACAAGGAAGACGTGATCGCGGCATTGCGGGCCGGGGTCGCCGATTACTACCAGAAGCCGCTGGACCTGGTCCAGCTCCTGGATGGCATCAAACGCCTTGAAGAGAAGCTCGAAAAGCGCCACGCCCAGCTCAAGATCCGGCCGATCAACGACAAATTGCGCAAGCTTTCCACGCTGCTGGAGGAAATCTATGAAGGCATGGATCAGGTCGCCGAGGATGCTGCCGACCACAAGGGGCAGAACCAGCAGCCCGAGGCCGATAACGGTATCGCTGTCGAGGGTGTCAGCAAACTGTCGCCGCGCCAGACCGACGTCGCCAAGCTTATCGTCAAGGGGCTGACCAATTATCAGATAGCCTGCGAACTGGGGATTTCGGAAAACACCGTCAAACTCTATGTTTCGCAGATCCTGCGCGCAACCAGCCTCAATAACAGGACACAGTTGGCGATGGTACTGGGCGGCCGACAGAAGGGCGATCTCAACATTCTGCTGCGGTAGACGCCCGCCGTGTCGTCGCGCGCCGCAACCGCTTGCCAGGCTGGTGGAACCAGACGACATTAAGACAGATAGCGGGGAAGGGCGGCAGTGATCGGCGCACCGCCCGGGGCCCGCGCTCATGTACTATCCACATCGGATCATGCACTTTCGGCATCACAACCGGATAACAGTTCTCCCTCGCAATACGGTTTCGCCATCGCTGCCCGATGGCAGGCTGGGAATTTCGAAAACCCCCAGATTCAATACTGGAATAATCGCATTTTCTCCGGGGCTGCCGCCGCTGTTGTATTTGCGCTGTACACAGACATGGAGCAGATAGCGAAATTTCTCGCCCGCGAGGTCTTGTCGCGCCAGGTGGCCGTAGGAGGGGTGGCCGTCACTGGCCGGCAGACTCTGCCATGGATAGCCGCTGTCGGGCGCCGGGCAGTTGCCGTCGAACCAGCTGCGCGGCAGCCATCCGGCGTCGATTGCGGCAGTCACTTCGCGGCTGATGATCATCGAATAATCGCTTTCCGCCAGCGCCGGGTCGACGCGGATCGCCGCCCGCGCGCCATCGGCGGCGAGGTGCTGGAATGTCAGCGTCAACAGCATCGGGACGCTGTAGGCGATCGCCCTGTAGACCAGGGTGAAGAACAGCGCGAACAGCGCGGCGAACTCGATGGCGACCGCGCCGCGCTGGCGCTTGCCTGGGGGCCGGCGGGCGGCGCTGCTCGACACCGTGCGCTCCGCCATTTCAGCGCACCAGCGCGGGCGCGCCGCAACTCAGGTCGTGAAGATGTACATCGGTGCGTCCGAGTTCGATACCCAGCAAATCATCGAGCACATTGCTCAACAAATTGCCGACGCCATTGAGCAGGGGCTTTAGCAGATTCAGTGCCGGCTTCAGCAGGGTGCACAGTACTCCGGAGCAGCTTACCTGATCGGTGGCGGGATTGGCGATGCTCATGCCATCCTGGTGCTGGCTGAGATTGATCCCGCCGGGTTTTTCCTGGAGTAGTTTGACCAGGTTGTGCTCCAGGCAATTGTTCCAGGCGAGCAGGGCCGACAGCAGGCCACCGCAGGAATGGTAGCCATTGCCGAGAGTCGAGATCCCGAGCAGGTCGAGCAGGCCACCGGGTTTGGTGTAGGCGTCGAAAGCCTGGGAAAAAGTACCGTTCTGCCACATGCCGACGGGACAGACGGTGAGAAGACAGGAGGTGGGAATACTTCTGGGAATGGCCCAGTCGCCATCCACCAGCGGTGGCAGGGTTTGGTTGCCGCCGTTCAATACCAGATCGATGACGGCGGTCGTATTATAGAAGCCGTTGACCTTCGTCGCTTCCAGATACTGCTTTGCGAGATTTTCGATCAGTCTATTCTGCCCAGCCTGGGAATAATCCAGATCGCCGGCCAGCGCGCCCGAGGGCCGGCGGAAAAGCCCGCTGAGCAGATCGAGCAATCCGGCGACAAGGTTGTCGACGGTATTGCCAAGGGCCAGGGGATTAACCGAAGTGCTCACTGTTTCGCCAATCTCGATGCCCTCGATCAGTTCATCGTGCTGCAGCGCCGGGATATGGGATTTCCCGCTGACCAGCGGCAGGTGCAGCAGGCGTATCAGTTCTTCTTCCTGGAGGCCGTATTCGCAGCTTTCTGCGGTCGACCATTTCAATTCCTCGGGAATGCGCCCCACACAGATATTGAGAATATCCGACTCCACCTGAATATCGGCGCGCGGTGTTTCTCCCGATTCGCAATGGATATCTTCCAGGGTGGCGTGACCGGATACGAGGTCGACCCACAGCGGCAGGTTGATGCGGGTGCCGAGCACCGTATCCGTCAACCAGGCCAGGCCGCCGCCGAGCAGCGCATTGGTATCGATATCGACGTAGAGCCGCACCTGGGCATTGTAGGCTTTGGTGCCCACCGGCCCGACACCGATGGCTGGCGGCTCGACGATACCCAACTGGACCTTGGCGCCGCCAAGCACATTCAGGCCGGGGATTTCCAGGGCGCGCTGCCCGGTGCCGATCAACAGGCCGGCGGCGATAAGGTCGCCGAGATTGATGCGGGCATCGAGGGCGGAGCCCAGCGCGCCGTCGGGGTCGGAGGCCAGGGCAAGCAAGCCGGGCATATTCACGGTGCCGAACAGCCGGAGATCGACGTC
>JBAZCN010000024.1:0-32778 GCA_041655035.1 Porticoccaceae bacterium
AGCATTTCGCTATGGATCTTGACCCGCCAGCGAACATCCCCGGTGGCGGCGTCGAGGGCAAACAGGGTGCCCCTCAAATCAGCGACCAGCACCAGCCCACCGCCCGCGCCGACCCCGCCGCTCAGGGACTTGTCGAGTTTCTGCTGCCACTTGACCTTGCCGGTCTCGGCGTCGAGGGCATAGACCCGCCCCTTGCCATCGGCGGCGTACAGCACGCCGCCATCGAGCACCGGCACCAGGCTCGCATACAGCGGATCCTGGCCGCTGCCCGCGCTGCGCGACCACAGCTTGCGGACCCGCACTTCCTCATCGAACTTGACCAACGGCGCGGGCGCCAGCGCCTTGTCTTCGTCGCTCTCCCAGAATTTCATCCAACTGCAGCCGGACAGCATCAGCGCACAGCACAACAGTGCAAGCTTTTTCATCAGGCATCCTCCCCACTGGCGCCGTCGGTACCCGCCGCGCCCGCCACCTGGCTGAGTTTGAGTTCGAGCATCGGGCGCGCCGAGGCGTCGCCGGGCGCGAGACTGTCGAGCGCCCGCTGGTAAGCGGCCAGGGCGGCCTCGCGGTCACCCTGGCGGACGTGGATATCGCCTTCGAGTTCGGCGTACAGCGCCGCAAAGGGTGCGGCCACCGCCCCCTGAACCAGGGCCAGCGCCGCCTGATCGTTCCCTCGAACGGCCTCGATACGGGCCAGGCGCAGGGTGGCGAGGCGTTTCAGGGCGGGATCGTCGGCGTTGTCCAGAACCCATTGCAGTTCGCCGGCGGCGCCGTCGAAATCCTGGTCGGCCACCGCCAGCTTGGCGAGCACCAGGGCGCCGTAGCGACCGTACTGGCTGTTGCCGTGGAGCGCCTTGAGGGATTGCGCCTGGGCGCTCACCTGGCTCGCCGCCTCGGTGTCACCGCCTTCGAAGGCCGCCAGCTGCTGAAGCATGTTGCCGTAGAGCATCGCGCCCTGCTCGGCGTTCTCCTGCTGCCTATCCTGCCACCAATGCCAGCCAAACCAGCCGGCCGCCGCCACCGCCAATACGCCGGCCATGGGCAGGCCACTGCGCTGCCACCAGCGCTTGAGGGCCTCGAACTGCTCCTCGTCGTTAAGATGTTCCGCCACACTTTACTCCTGGTCGGGATCGTTACTGTTAGTGCCCGCGGGGGGAATGACCACGGATTTGATGAGCGCCGGGATCTCCGCCAGAGGCAGGGTTTGCTGGGGCAGGTCCTGGCGCAGGTCTTTCACCGTCAGCGTGCCCGCGGCGGCCTCGTCCTCACCCATGATCAGGGCCAGCCGGGCGCCACTGCGATCGGCCTTCTTGAACTGGTTCTTAAAATTACCGCCGCCGCTATGGGTCAGCAGGCGAAGGCCGGGGCACTGGCTGCGCAACTGCTCCGCCACCGCCAGTTGCCGGGGCTTGACGTCGCCGACGCCGACGAAGTAGACATCCACCGGCCGGGCGATACTATCCGGCACCACCCCAGCCGCGTCAAGCAGCAGCACCAGCCGCTCGACGCCCATGGCGAAGCCCACCGCCGGCGTGGGTTTGCCGCCCAGCTGTTCCACCAGGCCGTCGTAGCGGCCGCCGGCACAGACCGTGCCCTGGGCGCCAAGCGAGCCGGTCACCCATTCGAACACGGTCTTGCCGTAGTAGTCGAGCCCGCGGACCAGCCGTTCGTTGACGCTGTAGGCCACCCCGGCGGCATCGAGCAGCTGCCGCAATTCGGCAAAATGGCCGGCCGCGTCAGCGCCGAGATAGTCGCCTAGCTTCGGGGCGTCGGCGAGCAGTGCCTGGGTGTCGGGATTCTTGCTGTCGAGAATGCGCAGCGGATTGCCGCCCAGGCGGCGCTGGCTGTCTTCGTCGAGCCGGTCGCGGCGGGCTTCGAGCCAGGCCACCAGGTCGCCCCGGTAGCGGGCGCGATCATCGCTGCTGCCGAGGGAATTGATTTCGAGGCGGACATGATCGTCGATACCCAGCTCGCGCCACAGGCGCTGGGTAAGGATCAACAATTCGGCATCGACATCAGGGCCGTCGAGCCCAAACACCTCGGCGCCGATCTGGTGGAACTGGCGCAGCCGCCCCTTCTGCGGACGCTCGTAGCGGAACATCGGCCCCTTGTACCACAGCCGCGGCGTCTGGTTGAACAGTCCGGCCTGTTCGCAGGCGCGCACGCAGCCGGCCGTGCCCTCGGGGCGCAGGGTGACGCTGTCGCCATTGCGGTCGAGAAAGGTGTACATCTCCTTCTCGACGATATCGGTCACCTCGCCGATGGAGCGCTTGAACAGGTCGGTGGATTCGAGCAGCGGAAAGCGGATTTCCGCAAGGCCGTAGCGCTCGAACAGGCTGCGCACCTTGTCTTCGAGAAACTGCCACACCGGGGACTGATCGGGGAGCAGGTCGTTCATACCCCGGATCGATTGGATCTTTTTCATGATTACTCGGTTGTTCCGTGTGAGGTGGCGATCAAGGCGTCCAGGGCGGCCTGCTTGCTGATGGCCTTGTCGCGGATCAATTGCTCGAGACTGTCGATCAGGTTCGCCTGGTCGAGCTTCTGGCTCGGCTTGCCGTCGATATAGAGAAGGTTTCTCGGGGTGCCGCCAGTGAGCCCCAGGTCGGAGACCTTGGCCTCGCCGGGGCCGTTGACGATGCAGCCGATGATGGATACGTCCAGCGGCACGGTGACATCCTCGAGCCGCTCTTCCAGGGCATTGACAGTGCTGATCACGTCGAAATTCTGCCGTGAACAGCTCGGGCAGGCGATGAAATTGATCCCCTTGGAGCGCAAGCGCAGGCTTTTGAGGATATCCCAGCCGACCCTGATTTCCTCCACCGGGTCGGCCGCCAGGGAGATCCGCAGCGTATCGCCGATGCCGTCCATCAGCAGCATGCCGAGGCCAATGGCCGACTTCACCGTGCCGGAGCGCAGACCGCCGGCTTCGGTGATGCCGAGGTGGAGGGGATTGTCGATCTGGCTGGCGACCAACCGGTAGGCGGCGACCGCCATGAACACATCGGAGGCCTTGAGACTCAGCTTGAAATCGTGGAAGCCGAGGCGATCGAGGATCTCGACATGGCGCAGCGCGGACTCCACCAGCGCCTCGGCGGTGGGCTCGCCGTACTTGCGCTGCAGATCTTTTTCCAGGGAGCCGGCGTTGACGCCGATGCGGATCGGGATGTTGTTGTCGCGGGCCTTTTCGACCACCGCCCGGATACGCTCTTCCTTGCCGATGTTGCCGGGGTTGATGCGCAGGCAATCGACCCCGAGGTCGGCCACCCGCAGGGCGATCTTGTGATCGAAGTGGATGTCGGCCACCAGCGGCAGGGTCACCTGGCGACGGATCTCGCCGAAGGCCTCGGCGGCCTCCAGCGACGGCACCGAGACCCGCACGATATCGGCGCCGGCATCCTGGATACGGCGGATCTGGGCGACGGTGGCGGCGACGTCGGTGGTCTCGGTGTTGGTCATACTCTGCACCGAGATCGGCGCATCGCCGCCGACTGGGACGTTGCCCACCATGATCTGGCGGGATTTGCGGCGCTTTATCGGAGATTCATGGACTGTCATCGGCCTACCGTGATTTCTGCGGCTAGGGTTTCGGGATCGGGAGCAAGCTCCACCGCCGCCCCTCGATAACTGATCGCCACGCCGGGCGCGTGCCCGAGCGTTATCCTGAAGGGGGGCTTGCCGTCGAGAGCGAGGCGGTCGCCACTGCGGTACAGGTCGACAGCGAGGATATGGTCGTTGGCATCGATCACTTCCACCCAGCTGTCGGCGTGAAAATCGAACGTCAGCTCCCCGGCTTGCCGGCTGCCGGCCGGGCCGGCCAGTGGCGGCGCGGCGGCGGGCGCCGCCTGGCCCGCGGTGAACATCGCGGGAAACTCCTTGCCTTCGGAATACAGCGCCCAGGACACCAGGGTACAAGCCATCAGGCTCGCGGCGCAAGAACCCATCCATACCAGCGGCCGGCGCGGAGCGGCCGACCGGGTCGGGCGCCGCTCCTGCCGCACTGCCTGCACATGGTCGGCGAAGCAGGCGAGCACCGGACTCGGCCGCAGCTTGACGATATTGCAGTAGGTGCGCAGATAGCCGCGGACATACACTTCGCCGGGCAGGGCCCCATAGTCATCCTGCTCGAGGGCCTGCAGTGTGCGCCGGGAGATGCCGAGCTGGCGGCTCAGGTCGTCCTGCGACAGGCCGAGCCCCTCCCGCGCCCGGCGCAGCAGCGGACCCGCGCCCTCGCTGACCGGGTCCTGGTGCGGTGTCTGGCTGCTATTGCTGCTGCTCATGCCTGAGCCACTCCTGGTATTCCAGATTTTCCTGTGAATAGGGGAAAAGCTTGCTGAGCGCCAGGGCCTTGCTGGCAACCGCGTCCTTGTTGCCGAAGCGGCGTTCGATCCGCAGGCCCAGCCAGAGGCTGCGCGCGGAGGGCCTGGCGAGACTGTCGAAGGCCGCCAGATAGCGCCCGGCCTGGGGATATTCATCGCGCCCCAGATGGTACTCCGCCAGTTCCAGGTAGGGCTGGGCCAGGCGCGGATTGAGGACTATCGCCCGGCTCCATGCTTCCACCGCCTCCTCCTGCCGACCGAGACTGCTGGCGGCGATACCGAGGCTGACGAATGCCTGGGCGCGGAACCCGTAGCCGGTGTCCTCGGTGACCCGGCGGAACTCGTCGTAGGCCTCCTCGACCCGCTCCTGCTGAGCCAGGAACACACCGTAGTTGTTGCGCGCCCGGGTAAAGTCGCGATCGTAGGCGATGGCGCGCTTGTAGTGTTTTTCCGCCAGGCTACTTTCCTGCTCCAACTGGTAGAGCAGAGCCATACCGTTGTGAGCGCCGGGAGAACGCGGATCGATCTCCAGCGCCTTGGCAAGGTGATGGCGGGCCGCATCGCGGTTGCCCTCGCCGACATAGCTGAGGCCGAGCTGGATATGATCCTGCAAGGCCTGGTCCATGGAAATCGGCTTTGATCGCACGGCTCCCTTGGTCTTGACCTCGGTCGCGCACCCCGCCACCAGCAGCGTCGTCGTCAACAACGCCACCAGCACGCCCGGCGGGGACATCGCCAGGCGCATCAATCCACCATGCCTACAAGCCGCACCGCCTGCTCGGTATTCTGCCGGTAGCGCTGCTGGTGGCGCTCCTTGCGGCGTGTCTTGTCATTGAAATCCCCCGCCAGCTGGCCGCAGGCGGCGGCGATGTCATCGCCGCGTGTCGTGCGCACCGTGACTGTATGGCCAGCCGGGTAGAGAACGTCGCGGAAGCGGTTGAGGGCATTGCCCGACACCCGCCTGTAACCGGAGTTGGCAAACGGGTTGAAGGGGATCAGGTTGATCTTGCAAGGCAGCTCCCTGAGCAGCTCCGCCAGCTCGCGGGCATGCTCGACACGGTCGTTGACCTGGTCGATCAGGGTGTACTCGACGGTGACCTTGCGATGGCTGTCGGGCAGCTTGTCGAGGTAGTTGCGCGCCGAGGCGATCAGGCTTTCCACCGGATACTTGCGGTTGACCGGCACCAGCTCATTGCGCAGGGCATTGTTGGGGGCGTCAGTGGAAGGGCCAGCGAGACGTCAGTGACATCACCGAGCCGGTCGAGAGCCGGCACCACCCCGGCGGTGCTCAGCGTGACCCGCCGCTTCGACAGGCCGTAGGCACAGTCGTTCATCATCAGGCCCATGGCATCGACCACATTGTCGAAATTCATCAGCGGCTCGCCCATGCCCATCATCACCACATTCGACACGACCCGCTCGGCGCCGGGATCGAAGCCGCCAAACGACCGCACCGCCACCCATAGCTGACCGATGATTTCCGCGGCGCTGAGATTGCGGTTGAACCCCTGCTTGCCGGTGGCGCAGAAACTGCAATCCAGCGAGCAGCCGATCTGGGACGACACGCACAGCGTGCCGCGATCCTTCTCGGGGATGAACACCGTCTCGACACACTCGCCACCGTCGGTGCGCACCAGCCACTTGCGGGTGCCATCGGTGGAATCATACTGGTTGACCACCTCCGGAGGGCGGACTTCGGCCACCTGGGCAAGTTTTTCCCGCAGCCCTTTCGACAGGTCGGTCATCGCGGAGAAATCGGTGATACCGCGCTGGTGCATCCACTTGAGCAGCTGGTTGACGCGGAACCGCTTCTCGCCGATGGCGGCGAAAAACTCCCCCAGCCCGTCGGCGGAAAGCCCCAGGAGGTTGATTTTCTCGTCCCTGGACGCCGCCTCGGGCGTCAGTGCTGGGGATGTCGTCATGATGCTCCCGGGCTCAAGCCCGTCGACTAGCGTGAACAGATCTCGCGGTCTTCGAAGAAATAACGGATTTCGCGCTCGGCGGCGGCCTCCGAGTCGGAACCGTGAACGGCGTTGGCGTCGATGGTTTCGGCAAAGTCGGCGCGAATGGTGCCGGCGGCGGCTTCCTGGGGATTGGTGGCGCCCATCAGGTCGCGGTTCTTGGCAATCGCCCCCTCGCCTTCGAGCACCTGGATCATCACCGGACCAGAGGTCATGAAGCCCACCAGATCCTTGAAGAACGGGCGCTCCTTATGCTCGGCGTAAAAGCCTTCGGCCTGCTCGCGGGACAATTGCTGCATCTTGGCGGCGATGATTCTAAGGCCGGTCTTCTCAAAACGGCTGAGGATTTCGCCCACAACGTTCTTGGCGACGGCATCCGGCTTGATGATGGACAGGGTTCGTTCGAGGGCCATGCAATATCTCCGCGTATTAGCTGGGATCCACCACGACAGCAATCGGGGTGGATCCGGTAAATGGCTGTGGATTTTACCCCTGCCCACAGGGGGTTACAAGAATGTATTCGCCCGCGACGCTATGCTCAGGCCGCGGCTTCCACGGCCATGGTGCGGATGCGCTTGACCATCGCCCGCAGGCCGTTGCCCCGGGTGGGGCTGAGGTGGCGAAGCAGGTCGAGGCGGCGGAAGTAATCCTCGATGTCGAAGGCCAGCACCTCGTCCGGACGCTTGCCGTTGTATGCGGCGAGCACCACCGCCAGCAATCCCTTGACGATGAAGGCGTCGCTGTCGGTTTCGAACCATAGGCGCCCGCCGTCGCGACGGGCGTCGATCCACACCTGGCTCTGGCAGCCCCGCACCAGATGCGCGTCGTCCTTCTTGGCATCGGCCATGGGAGGGAGCTCCCGCCCGAGGTCGATGATGTACTTGTAGCGCTCTTCCCAGCCGTCGAAAAAGCCCAGGGTATCGATGATGTCGTCGCTGGTGACGGTGGTGCCAAAAGGGTTGCTGGTCATGGCTGGTTCAATAAAACATGCCGGTTTCGAGTTGCGCCTCTTCCGACATCATGTCGCGGCTCCAGGGTGGATCGAAGACCAGACGCACGTCGACCCCGGCGACATTGGGAACCTGGCGCACCCGGTATTCGACATCGCCCATCAGCACCGGGCCCATGCCGCAGCCGGGGGCGGTCAGTGTCATGTCGATGGTCACCTTCTTGTCGTCCTGGTCGATGGCCATGCCATAGATCAGCCCGAGGCTGCGCAGGTTGACCGGAATCTCGGGATCGTAGACGGTCTCCAGCGCTTGCCACACCTGGTCTTCATGGATCCGGCCATCGCCGCGGTCGTCGAAATGCAGCTCCTGCTTCTCGAGACCGAGGGCGTCGGCGTCGGTGCCGTCCACGCGCAGCATGTTGCCCTGGTACACCACCGTGTAGTTGCCGCCGAGGGCCTGGGTGATGGTGACGAACATATCGGCCGGGATGGTAACCGGATCCCCCGTGGGCACCCGCCGCGCGGGGCAGGGGCGCGTCGTCACCACCATTGTCTGTTCAGCCATACGCTCGTCTACCCCTCAGAAACTGAAACTTTCCCCGCAACCGCAGGCATCTTTGGCGTTGGGGTTGTCGATCACCAGGCGGCGGTTGACCCCTTCCTGCACATAGTCGAGGGCCAGGCCGTTGAGGGTGGGCGCATCGCCCGGCGGCAGCGACAGGATGAGCCCGTCGGCGACTTCGAGGACGACGTCCCCCGCTTCGGGGCCGGCCACCTCGTCGATCACATACTTGTAGCCGGTGCAGCCGCTTTTCTCCAGGTGGATGCGGACGCCGGAAAGCCCTTTGCCGGCCAGCTGCCGGCGGAGATGATCCACCGCCGCGGGAGTCACCGTCACCCGGGGCAGCACATTGGTATCGACATCAAAGGTTTCAACGCTCATGGCAAATTCCTCAGCTACTACGTTAGAGCAGAAAACCGCGGACTTTCTCCAGCCCCGCGAACAGGCGATCGACATCGTCCCGGGTATTATACAGGGCAAAGGACGCCCGCACTGTGCCCGGGATCGCGTAGCGCGCCATCAGCGGCTGGGCGCAATGATGGCCGGTGCGCACCGCCACCCCCTGCTGGTCAAGCAGCATTCCCACATCGGCGGGGTGGGTTCCGTCCAGCAGGAAACTGAACACGCCGGCGATCTGGCTGGCCTCGCCGATCCGGCGCAGGCCGGGAAAGTCCGCCGCGCGCTGCCAGGTGTAGTCGAGCAGCGCCGCCTCGTGCGCGGCGGCGGCGGCTCGATCGAGGCCGAGCAGGTAGTCGACGGCGGCGCCAAGGCCGATGGCGCCGGCGATGTCCGGGGTGCCGGCCTCGAACTTGTAGGGCAGGGCGTTCCAGGTAGTGCCGGCAAAGCTCACCGTCTCGATCATTTCGCCGCCGCCCTGGTAGGGCGGCATGGCGTCGAGCAGCTCCTCCCGCCCCCACAGCACGCCGATACCGGTGGGACCGAACATCTTGTGGCCCGAGAAGGCGTAGAAATCACAGCCCAGCGCCTGCACGTCCACCGCGCCATGGGCCACACCCTGGGCACCATCGATCAGCACCAGGGCGCCGGCGCGATGGGCCAGCGCCACTATGCCGGCCACTGGATTGACGGTGCCGAGGGCATTGGAGATATGGGCAATGGACACCAGCTTGACGCGCTCGTCGAGCAGGGCTTCGAGAGCGCCGAGATCCACTTCGCCCTGGTCGGTCACATCCACCGGCACTACCTCGGCGCCTTTCTCGGCCGCCACCATCTGCCAGGGCACGATGTTGGAATGGTGCTCCAGGGCCGACACCAGCACCCGGTCCCCGGGGCCCAGGTTGGCCCGCCCCCAGGTGTCCGCCACCAGGTTGATGGATTCGGTGGTGCCCCGGGTCCAGATCACCTGGCGGGGCGATGGGCTGTTGATGAATCCCGCCACCCGCTCCCTGGCCCCTTCGAAGGCCTGGGTCGCCTCGTCGCTGAGCACATGGGCGGCGCGGTGGACGTTGGCGTTGTGGTTGAGATAGTAATCGCTGATCGCATCGATCATCGCCAACGGCTTCTGAGTGGTGGCGGCGTTGTCGAGGTACACCAGCGGATGGCCGTTGACCTGGCGGGCCAGGATCGGAAAATCGGCCCGCACCACAGCGACATCGAAGGCCGCCGGCCGGATCAGCGAACCGGGCGACTGGTTCATAGCAGGTGCCTCGCAAGCTCGGGCTCCCTGGCGAACAGGCCCCGCAACTGCTGGCGCAAATACTGGCGCAGAGGCTCGCGGGTGATCCTGTTGAGCAGTTCGTTGATGAAACCGAAACTGAGCAGCACCCGGGCTTCCTGTTCCGACACGCCGCGGGTACGCAGATAGTGGAGCTGAGCCGCATCCAACTGGGCCACGGTGGCGCCGTGGGAGCATTGCACGTCGTCGGCGTAGATTTCCAGTTCCGGCTTGGTATCGACCTCGGCCTTGTTGCTGGTGAGCAGGTTGCGGTTGCTGAGGCGGGCGTGGGTCTTCTGGGCGTGACGATGGATATGGATACGGCCGTTGAACACCGCCCGCGCCTCGTCGGCGATGATGCCGCGGAAGGTCTCCTCGCTGGTGCAGCGGGGGACTTCGTGTTCCATCGTGGTGTGGTAGTCGATGTGCTCGCGGTCGCGCGGCAGGTAGATCCCGTTGAGCTCGCAGTGGGCGCCCTCCCCGCGGTGGTGAACCACCAGGTCGATACGCTTGAGGCGGCTGCCGAGCGCCATGTGAAAGCCGTCGAGAGTCGCGTCGCGGGCCAGGCTGGCATGGACCGAGCCGACATGGAGAGCGGCTGCCTGCTCGAGATGCAGGCGGCAGTGGCGCAGCCGGGCGCCGGCGCCCACCACCAGTTCGCTGACGCCGTTGGTGAAGCTGTTCTGGGTTTCATCACTGCTGACGAAGTGCTCCAGCACCGAGGCCTCGCTGCCCTCCTCCATGACCACCAGCAGGCGCTGGGCAAGACCGAAAGCCGCGGTTTCGGCAACGGTCAGCCAAACCAGCTGGATGGGCTTGTCGATGCGCCGATCGCGGGCGACCCGCAGATACACGCCATCCGCCAGCCAGCTGTCATTGAGGCTGGTGAAAAGCCGGGTCCGATCCGCCAACGTGCCGAGATGTTCGTTGATCTGCGCCGCCTCGGCGTCGTTGGCGAGGGAAAACGGCACCAGGGTAACGCCGTCAGGCAAGGATGAAGAGGATGACAGGGCGGCGCTGTAGTGGCCGTTGACGAACACCAGGGTATGGGCGTCGAGTCCATCGATGGCATAGTGCGCGGCGAGGCCGGTGTCGGCTTCCCGGAACGCCGGCGCGGCTACATAGGCGCCTTCATCGAGGGGCCTGAGGCTGGTGTACTTCCATTCTTCCACCCGGAAATTGGGCAGCACCCGGCCGCGGCTGCCCGCCCGGCCCCGGTCGTTCAGCGCCGCCAGCCAGGGCGGCGCGCCAGCGGGTTCGCGCAACAGTGCCTTTTCAACGAAATCCGTCATCAGGCGACCTCGTGTTCCAGCCAGCCGTAACCTTTTTCCTCCAGCTCCAGGGCCAGGGACTTGTCGCCGGACTTGACGATTCTGCCACCTGCGAGGACATGGACGAAATCCGGCTCGATATAGGTGAGCAGGCGCTGATAGTGGGTCACCAGGATAAACGAGCGGTCGGGGCTGCGCAGCGAGTTGACGCCGTCGGCCACCACCTGGAGGGAGTCGATATCAAGGCCCGAATCCGTCTCATCGAGAATCGCCAGGCTTGGCTTCAACAGCATCATCTGCATGATTTCATTGCGCTTTTTCTCGCCACCGGAAAAACCCTCATTGACCCCACGCTTGAGAAAGGCCTGATCGAGGTTGACCACCCTGGAAGCTTCGCGGGCCGCCTTGAGGAAGCTCACCGCATCGAGCGCTTCCTCGCCGCGATGCTCCCGCAGGGCGTCGAAGGATGCCTTGAGAAACTCCATGTTGCTGACGCCGGGGATCTCCACCGGGTACTGGAAGGCCAGGAATACACCTTCGCGGGCGCGCTCTTCGGTGGTCATCGCCAGCAGGTCGAGCCCCTTGAAGGTGACCCGGCCATCGGTGACTTCGTAGTCTTCGCGGCCAGCCAGTACATGGCCGAGGGTGCTTTTACCGGATCCGTTCGGCCCCATGATGGCATGGACTTCACCCGGGTTGACCTGGAGATTCAGCCCGTTGAGGATGGCCTTGTTCCCGGCCTCGATGCGCGCGTGCAGATTTTCGATCGACAACATGTAGCAATAGTCTCCACAGAATTGGTATCGGGGCCGGATACGGCCCTGGAAAAAGCTCGTCCGGGCGGTCAGCCCACCGAACCCTCGAGGCTGACTTCGAGCAGCTTGCCCGCCTCCACGGCAAATTCCATGGGCAGCTCCTTGAACACCTCCTTGCAAAAGCCGTTGACGATCATCGACACGGCTTTTTCGGTGTCTATGCCCCGCTGGCGGCACAGATAGAGCTGGTCATCACTGACTTTGGAGGTGCTCGCCTCGTGCTCGACCACCGCCGATGGCTGCTTGCTTTCGATATAGGGAAACGTGTGCGCGGCGCAGCGATCGCCGATCAACAGGGAGTCACACTGGGTGTAGTTGCGCGCACCTTCGGCGGAGGCGCTGATGTGCACCTTGCCGCGGTAGGCGTTGGAGCTGTGGCCGGCGGAAATGCCCTTGGAAATGATGGTCGAGCGGGTATTCTTGCCCAGGTGGACCATCTTGGTGCCGGTGTCGGCCTGCTGGTAGTTGTTGGTCAGCGCCACCGAGTAGAACTCACCCACGCTGTTGTCGCCCCACAGGATGCAACTCGGGTACTTCCAGGTCACCGCCGAGCCGGTCTCCACCTGCGTCCAGGAGATCCGGGCATTGGTGTGGGCGACACCGCGCTTGGTCACGAAATTGTAGATACCGCCCTTGCCCTGCGCGTCACCGGGGTACCAGTTCTGCACCGTGGAATACTTGATGGTGGCGTTGTCGAGGGCGACCAGTTCCACCACCGCGGCGTGGAGCTGGTTCTCATCGCGCATCGGCGCGGTGCAGCCTTCGAGATAGCTGACCTCGCTGCCCTCGTCGGCGATGATGAGGGTGCGTTCGAACTGCCCGGTCTTCGACTCGTTGATGCGAAAATAGGTGGACAGCTCCATGGGGCAACGCACCCCCTTGGGGATGTATACGAAGGACCCGTCGCTGAACACCGCGCTGTTGAGCGCGGCGAAGAAATTGTCCCGCTGCGGCACCACGGTGCCGAGGTATTTGCGCACCAGGTCGGGGTAGTCCTGCAGCGCCTCGGAAATGGAACAGAAAATCACCCCGGCTTCCTTGAGGCGGCCGCGGAACGTGGTGCCCAGCGACACCGAGTCGAACACGGCGTCCACCGCCACACCGGCCAGTGCCTCCTGCTCGTGGAGCGGGATGCCGAGCTTTTCGTAGGTGCGCAGCAGCTCCGGGTCGACCTCGGCAAGGCTCTTGGGGCGATCGGCCATGCTCTTGGGCGCGGAAAAGTAGGACAGCGCCTGATAATCGAGCTTCGGATAACGGACATGCGCCCAGGTCGGCTCGACCATGTCGAGCCACAGCCGGTAGGCCTTGAGACGCCATTCCAGCATCCACTCGGGCTCGTTCTTGCGCGCCGAGATATAGGCAATCACCTCCTCGTCAAGGCCGGGAGGCAGGGTATCGGACTCCACCTGGGTATAAAAACCCGCCGCGTACTCCTTTTCGATCAAACCTGCAATGTGCTCTTGCGACATAATTTACAACCTGAGCGACTGCTCTCTGACTGTGGCCTGCGCTCACCCACAAGGGCGACACTGCCTAATCCCGATGGCTGGCATTATCGAATAACCAAGCAATTTAGTCAACTTTTAGCGCCGGCCAACTGCACGCCAGCGCAAAGGGCGCCTATCATAACCCAGCGGAGGGCAATTTCAGCAGGCGCGCGCCGACACTTCCCGCAGCCGGTGCACCGCCCGACCGACCTGTTCCACGGCAAAATCGACCTCGGCCTCGGTGCTGTAGCGGCCCAGGCTGAAGCGAACGGAGCTGTGGGCCAGCGCATCGTCGAGGCCGAGCGCCCGCAGCACGTAAGACGGCTCCAGGCTGGCGGAGGTGCAGGCGGAACCGGTGGACAGCGCCAGATCCTTGAGCGCGATGATCAGCGACTCACCGTCGACATCGGCGAAGGACACATTGAGATTGCCCGCCACCCGCGGCACCAGGGCACCGTTGACCGCGACGCCGTCGATGTCGCGAAGCCCGCTCCACAAGCGCTCGCGCAAGGCCTCCACGCGGATGCTCTCCTCCGCCATTTCGGCGCCGGCAATGCGGAATGCCTCGCCCATCGCGACGATCTGGTGCGTCGGCAAGGTGCCGGAGCGCAAACCGCGCTCGTGGCCGCCGCCGTGAATCTGGGCCTCGATGGCCAACTGGGAGCGGCGGCGCACGTAGAGCGCACCAATGCCTTTCGGGCCATAGACCTTGTGGGCGCTGAAGGACATCAGGTCGACGCCGAGCGCCGCCAGGTCGATGGCCAGCTTGCCGGCGCTCTGGGCGGCATCGACATGGAAACAGACACCGCGCCGACGACAGAGCTCGGCCACGGCGGCAATATCGTTGACCACCCCGATCTCGTTGTTGACGTGCATCAGCGACACCAGCACGGTGTCGTCGCGAATGGCCTCCGCGACCCGCGCCACCGGCGTCGTGCCATCGGCTTCCGGGGCCAGAAAAGTGACCTCGAACCCCTCCCGCTCGAGCTGGCGGCAAGGATCGAGCACCGCTTTGTGTTCGATCAGCGAAGTGACGATGTGCCTGCCCCTGGCCTTGTTGGCGCGAGCGACGCCCTTGATCGCCAGGTTGTTGGACTCGGTGGCACCGGACGTCCAGACGATCTCCCTGGGGTCGGCATTGATCAGTCCGGCCACCTGGCGGCGAGCCTCCTCCACCGCGGCCTCCGCAGCCCAGCCGTAGGCGTGGGAACGGGAGGCGGGATTGCCGAACACACCATCGAACGTCAGGTAACCGACCATTTTGTCAGCGACCCGGGGGTCCACCGGCGTGGTGGCCGCATAGTCGAGATAAACCGGCAGCTTCATCACGGGCGCATCACCGCAGGTGCACGGGCTGGCTGACGGCCTGCAGGTCCTCGCGCGCCATCTGGCGCTGGCAGACCGCCTGCACCTTGTCGCTGGCGGTCAGCTCGGCGAGGGTGATGTTGCTGAGAAAACTGTGGATCTGGCCGCTCAACTGGTCCCACAAATGGTGGGTCAGGCACACTTCGCCGCCCTGGCAGTTGCCCTTGCCCGCACAACTGGTGGCATCGACGCTTTCGTTGACCGCATCGATGATCTCGGCCACGCTGATCTCGCTGCTCGCCCGGCTGAGGCGGTAGCCCCCTCCGGGGCCGCGGACACTGGCCACCAGGCTGTTCTGGCGCAGCTTGGCGAACAATTGCTCGAGATAGGACAGGGATATCTCCTGGCGCTGGGAAATATCGGCCAGACTGATGGGTTTTTGCTGTCCGTGCAGCGCCAGATCCAGCATGGCCGTCACCGCGTAACGGCCCCGTGTTGTCAATCTCATCGATCCAGTCCCCAGCGAAAATGCCAGGGCATTATTCAATAACCCACTTTTTTGGTCAAGTATTGCCCACCCCGGCTATCCGTCCCGGTCATCGCTTCTGGCCCGGCGCAGCTTGTGGGCGACGTTCTGCATGGCGGTGAGCACCCCGCGCAAAATCGACAATTCCATCTCATCGAGGCGGATGCGGCCGTAGAGACGGCGCAGCCGGGTCATCGTCTGGCGCGGATTGGCCGGATCGTAGAAGTCGATCTCGGTCAACGCCTGCTCCAGGTGCTGGAAATACAGCTCGACATCCTCGGCGCGGGCCGGCGGCAGGTCCCACTCCTGCAGCGGCGGGATCGCGCCGTGCTCGGCGGCGAGCATGGCCATGCGGATCTCGTAGCTGATCACCTGCACGGCGGCGGCCAGGTTGAGCGAGCTGTATTCGGCATTGGCCGGGATATGCACGTGATAGGTGCACTTTTGCAGTTCTTCGTTGGTGAGCCCGCGGTCCTCGCGGCCAAAGACGATGGCAACGGGATGGCTGGCCGCCTCGCTCACCACCCGCTCGCCGCACTGGCGGGGATCGAGCAGCGGCCAGGGAATACGCCGGTCGCGCGCGCTGGCGCCCACCACCAGGCCGCAGCCGGCGATGGCATCGTCGAGGGTCGGCACCACGATGGCGCGATCGAGCACGTCGACCGCCCCGGCCGCCCGCCATACCGCCCTATCGGCGGGGAACTCCTGTGGCTCCACCAGGTAAAGCTGGCCGAGGCCCATGTTTTTCATGGCCCGCGCCGCCCCCCCGATATTGCCGGGGTGGGTGGTATTGACCAGCACGATGCGTACTTTGTCGAGCATCCGGACCTTCAGTGATCATTGATAAACGAGGGGCGGCATTTTAGCAGCAAGATCCCCGCCGCGCCTATCGCCGGCGCCCCGGCCAGGGATGACAATTTACCAACGGCAACGGCGACTCTGTTACAATGCGCGGCCTCCCACTCGCTCTTTAATCGCACTATGGAACCAATGGTCAATATCGCCCTGCGCGCCGCCCGCAGCGCCGGCGACAAAATCGTTCGCGCGGCGGAACGCATGGATCTCGTCAAGATCGACGAAAAAGGCCGCAACGACTTCGTCACCGACGTCGATCGGACGTCGGAACAGGAAATCATCAATCATCTGCTCAGGGCCTATCCGGACCATCGCATCCTCGGCGAGGAATCCGGCTACATCGGCAATCCCGACAGCGACTACACCTGGATCATCGATCCCCTGGACGGCACCACCAATTTCATCCGTGGCATCCCCCATTTTGCGGTATCCATCGGCTGCACCCACAAAGGCCGACTGGAGCACGCCGTGGTGTTCGATCCGATCAAGCAGGAAGAATTCACCGCCAGTCGCGGCCGCGGCGCCCAGCTCAACGGCCGCCGCCTCCGGGTCAGCGGCCGCACCGCCATGGACGGCGCGCTGATCGCCACCGGCGTGCCTTTCAGCCTGCCGTCCAGCGCCCATATGGAGCCCTACCTCGAAGCCTTCAAAACCCTGGCGGAACACTCCTCGGGCATTCGCCGCCTCGGCGTCGCCTCACTCGATCTCGCCTACCTGGCGGCGGGCCGCTACGACGCGTTCTGGGAAATGTACTTGAAGCCCTGGGATATCGCCGCCGGCGTGCTGCTGGTCAAAGAGGCCGGCGGGATGATCAGCGACTTCCAGGGCGACAACGACTTCATGGACAACGGCCATGTGGTGGCCGCCACGCCAAGACTGTTCAAGCCGACCCTGCAAGTGGTGCAAAAACACCTCGGCCATCTCAAATAGCCGCTGACGGGGCCGCCGCCCCGTCATACTCCTGTCAAACCCGGCTTTTAGGGTTCCCACAAACCAGTGGAGAACCCCATGCTCAATATCGAAACCTTCCTCCAGGACCGCTATCCGGACTTTTGCCGGAAGCGCCCGCTGCTGGCCAGGCCTCTCACCCGGATACTGCGCCTGCTGTTCCACGAGCAGGAGTTCCAGCAGTTCACCGCCGCCTACCCTCACCTGCGCGGATTCGATTTCGTCGAGCAAGTGCTCGATTACTTCCAGTTCAGCTACGCCACCCGGGACAAGGAACGGGAGCGCATCCCCGCCAGGGGACGGGTGGTGATCATCGCCAACCACCCCATCGGCTCCCTCGACGGCCTCGCCCTGCTCAAGCTGGTGCGGGAGGTGCGCGCCGACGTCAAGGTGGTGGCCAACGAAATCCTCGGCGCGGTGGCGCCCCTCCACCCTCTGTTACTGCCGGTGGACAACATGGGCGGCAACACCCCCCGCCGCAATCTCGAGGCCATTCTCCAGCACCTGAAGGGCGATGGCGCGCTGATCATCTTTCCCGCCGGCGAGGTCTCCCGGCTCGGTGCCAAGGGCGTGCGCGACGGCAAGTGGCAATCGGGGTTTCTGCGCATCGCCAGCGCCTGCAACGCGCCGATCCTGCCGGTGTTCGTCGATGGCAGGAACTCCGCGCTGTTCTACGTCCTGTCGTTTCTGGCCCGGCCGGTCTCCACCCTGTGGCTGGTGCGGGAAATGTTCAAGCACGCCAAAAACTGTGTCGACATCCGCATCGGCCAACCGGTCGCCTTCGACAGCTACCAGCGGGTCGCCGTCAGCCCCCGGGAAAAAGCCCAGCTGTTCCGCCGCCACCTGTACCGGATCGGCCAGGACAAGGATGGCGTGTTCGCCACCGAAGCCGCCGTCGCCCACCCGGAAAACCGGATCGCCCTGCGCGATGAAGTGCGGCGCTGCGAGCTGCTGGGCGAGACCGGCGACGGCAAGCAGATCTACCTGTACCGCTTTCAGTCGGACTCTTCCATCATGCGCGAGATCGGCCGGCTGCGGGAGATGACCTTCCGCGCCGTCGGCGAAGGCACCGGCCGGCGCCGCGATACCGACCTCTACGACCAGCACTACTTTCACCTGATCCTGTGGGACGATGGCGATCTGGAAATCGCCGGGGCCTACCGCTTCTGCGACGCGCGGCCCGCCGCCGAGCGGCTGGGCCAGGATTACCTCTATTCCTCGACCCTGTTCAGCTTCAACGAAGCCAGCCGGCCCTACCTGGAGCAGGGGCTGGAGCTCGGCCGCAGCTTCGTCCAACCCAAATACTGGGGCAAGCGCAGCCTCGACTACCTGTGGTTCGGCATCGGCGCCTTCCTGCGCGCCAACCCCGGCTACCGCTACCTGTTCGGCCCGGTATCCATCAGCAACGGCTACCCCCGCCAGGCGATGGAGATGCTGGTGTATTTCTACACTGTCCACTTTCCCTGTGGCGAACCACTGGCCGCCGCCAGCCTCCCCTATGCGATCTCGCCCCAGCGCCAGGGCGAACTGGCCCGCCTGTTCCCGGGCAGCGACTACCGCGAGGAATTTTCCCGGCTCAAGAGCATGCTGAGCCATATGAACCTGAGCGTGCCGACCCTCTACAAGCAGTACCCGGAAACCTTTCTGGAGGACGGCGTGCGCTTCGCCGGCTTCAATGTCGACCCCGCCTTCGGCGACTGCGTGGACGGCCTGATCGTGGCGGACATGACGCGCCTCAAGCCGAAAAAGCGCGAACGTTATATGGCGGCAGAAACGGAGCCGGATGGCACCTGACCCCGGAGGACAGAAACGAGCCCGCCGGTGTACAATTCCCGCTCTTTGAGAGGGCGGGCGATGAAAGAGGACAAGTACACCCATTTCGGCTTCAAGCAGGTGCCGGTCACCGAAAAGGCCGGCCATGTGTCAAAGGTGTTCCACTCGGTTGCCGCCAAGTACGACCTGATGAACGACCTGATGTCCGGCGGCGTCCACCGCTTGTGGAAGCATTTCACCATCGAGATGTCGGGGGTGCGCGCCGGCCAGCGGGTGCTGGACATCGCCGGCGGCACCGGCGATCTCACCGCCAGGTTCGCCCGCCTGGTGGGCCCCGAGGGGCTGGTGGTGCTGGCCGACATCAACGAGTCGATGCTGCGGGTCGGCCGCGACAAACTGCTCGACCACGGCACCGCCGGCAACGTGGTGTTCGCCCAGGCGGACGCCCAGTACCTGCCCTTCCCCGACAACAGCTTCGACTGCATCACCATCGCCTTCGGCCTGCGCAACGTCACCGACAAGGACCTCGCGCTCGCCGCCATGCTGCGGGTGCTGAAGCCGGGGGGGCGGCTGCTGGTGCTGGAGTTCTCCAAGCCGGTGTCGCAGCCACTGGAAAAACTCTACGACTTCTATTCCTTCCGCATCCTGCCGCTGATGGGCAGGGCGGTCGCCAACGACGCCGACAGCTACCGCTACCTGGCGGAATCGATCCGCATGCACCCGGACCAGGAAGCCCTCAAGACCATGATGGAAAACGCCGGCTTCGCCCGCTGCGAATACCACAACCTCACCGGCGGCATCGTCGCCCTCCACAAGGGCATCAAGCCTTGATCACCACCCTGGCCCTCAACCACGTCGCGGCGCTGATCAACCATGCCCTCGCCTTCGATCCGGCGAGCAGCGCGGCGCTGGCCCGCCTCGCGGGGCGCACGCTCGCCGTCCACTGCACCGGCCCGGCGTTCGACCTCGGCGTGCATTTCGACAGCAGTGGCCAGGTGGCATTCAGCCGCGGCGCGCCGGAGCGCGCCGAAGTCAGCCTCAAGGGCAGCGCCCTGGCGCTCGCCCGCCTCGGGATCTCCGCCAGCGGCGGCGTCACCCTGGCGGGCTCCGGTGTCGAGATGGCCGGCAACCAGGGGCTGCTCCAGGAAGTTCGCGCCGTGCTCGGCAAGCTGGATATCGACTGGGAAGCAGCGCTGGCCGGACTGGTCGGCGACGTACCGGCCCATTTGGTCGCCACTGCCCTGCGCCGCGGCAGCCAGTGGCAGCGCCAGGCCGCCGCGAGGGCGTTTTCCGGCGGTGCGGAATTTCTCCGCGAGGAGGCCGGCATCGTGATCGGCCGGCGGGAACTGACTCCCTGGGCGGATGCCGTGACGCAGTTGGCCGAGGACAGCGATCGCCTGGCGGCCCGTATCGGCCGCCTGCGCCGGAGACTGGACGACAGGATCCGCTGATGGCGAAAACCAGACGCCTGCTCACCATCCTCCGGGTCGCCGCCCGCTACCGACTCGACACCTACCTGAAAGACGGAGTCGGCCTCGGCGGCCAGCGTCTGCCCCTCGCCGCGCGGCTGGTGGCCCGCTTCGCCGCTTTGCTGCCTGCGCCGCAAGAATCCCGGGGCGTGCGCCTGCGCCGCGCGCTGGAGGACCTCGGCCCGATCTTCATCAAGTTCGGCCAGTTGCTGTCGACCCGCCCCGACCTGATTCCCGCCGACATCTGCCGCGAACTGGATCGCCTCCAGGATCAGGTCCAGCCTTTCGATTCCGCCCAGTTCATCGCCATCGTCGAAAACGCCCTCAAGGGCCGGGTGGGCGAGCTGTTCCTGCGCTTCGACAGTGAGCCGCTGGCCTCCGCTTCGGTGGCCCAGGTTCACGGCGCCCAGTTACTGGACGGCCGCGAGGTGGTGGTCAAGGCCATCCGCCCCGGAATCGACAAGGTCATCGGCGAAGACATCGACCTGCTGTTCAGCCTTGCCCGCTGGGTGGAGCGCAATACGGTCCAGGGCCGGCGCCTGCATCCGGTGGAGATCGTCAGCGACTACCGCCACACTATTTTCGACGAGCTCAACCTGCAGCGCGAGGCCGCCAATACCTCGCTGCTGCGCCGCAATTTCCTCAACTCGCCGCTGCTCTACGTGCCGGAGGTACACTGGCCGCTGACCAACGAACAGGTCATGGTCAGCGAGCGCATCAGCGCCGCGCCGGTGACCGACCTCGCCTACCTGCAATCCCGCAACACCGACTTCAAAGTGCTGGCGGAGCGCGGGGTGGAGATTTTTTTCACCCAGGTATTCGAGCACAACTTCTTCCATGCCGACATGCACCCGGGCAATATCTTTGTCGACGCCAGCGACCCCGCGCGCCCCAGCTATCTGGCGGTAGACTGCGCCATCGTCGGTTCGCTGACCGACGAGGATCGCTACTACCTGGCCCGCAACCTCGTGGCCATCTTCCGCCGCGACTACCGGCAAGTGGCGGAGCTCCACGTGCTGTCGGGCTGGGTGCCGGAGAAAACCCCGATCAACGCGTTCGAATCGGCCATTCGCACCGTGTGCGAGCCGATCTTCGAACGGCCGCTCAAGGACATCTCCTTCGGCCAGGTCCTGGTCAACCTGTTCCGCACCGCCCAGCGCTTCGACATGGAAGTACAGCCCTCCCTGGTTCTGCTGCAGAAAACGCTGCTCAACATCGAAGGGCTCGGCCGCCAGCTGTATCCCGACCTCGACCTGTGGACCACCGCCCACCCGTTCCTCGAAAAATGGCTAAGGCAGCGCTTCAAGCCCAACGCCCTGCTGGCGCGCCTCAAGCGCCACGGGCCGGAGTGGCTGGAACAGTTCCCCGAGCTGCCGCAGCTGGTGTTCCAGACCCTCGAGTTGTCGAAGCAGCGCAACCGCCGCGCGGTGGCCGAACCGGCGCCCCGCCCGGCCTCCACGCGCGGTCGCGCCCGGCTGTTCGCCGCCAGCGCGCTGATGGGTATCGGCGCCGGCTCGGCCTTCCCACAGTGGAGCGAAACCGTGGCCAATCTGCCGTCCGCCAGCCTGCTGCTGTTCGCCGCGGGAGTCTTACTATTGCTGCTGCGTTGAAAAGTGCATAATGCCGCCATGAATTCCGAATGCATCGATCAAGTGGCCTGGGACGGCAACGGGCTCGCCCCCGCCATCGCCCAGGATGCGGCCAGCGGCCGCATCCTTATGGTGGCGTGGATGAACCGCGAGGCACTGGCACTCACCATCAGCAGTGGTCATGCGGTGTATTGGTCGCGATCACGCAAAAAGCTGTGGCACAAGGGAGAGGAATCCGGCCACCGGCAAGCGGTCAGGGAAATCCGCCTCGACTGTGACAGCGACGTCATTCTCCTCAGTGTCGAGCAGCAGGGCGGCATCGCCTGCCACACCGGCAGGGAATCCTGCTTCTTTCGCGTGCTCACGGACGGCGAGTGGGTGGTCACCGACAACGTATTAAAAGACCCGGAAAGCATCTACCGATGAAGACCCCGGCGATGAATGATGTACTCACGGCGCTGACCGCCATTATCGAGTCCCGCCGCCATGCCGACCCGGGCACTTCCTACGTCGCCAGCCTGCATGCCAAGGGGCTCAACAAGATTCTCGAGAAAGTCGGCGAGGAAGCCGTGGAAACCATCCTCGCCGCCCGGGACGCCGCCGACAGCGGCGATACCCGACCCCTGATCAGTGAAACCGCCGACCTGTGGTTCCACACCCTGGTGATGCTCTCCCATTTGGGTGAAGATGCCACCAAGGTGCTGGCCGAACTGGAGCGGCGCTTCGACATTTCCGGCCTTGACGAAAAGGCCAACCGCAAACCGACGTAAGCATAAGAGGGTTATAACATGGGCTTGGGTGGTATCAGTATCTGGCAACTTCTAATCATTCTGGCGATCGTGGTGCTGATTTTCGGCACCAAGCGTCTCAAGGGCATCGGCGGCGATCTCGGCGGCGCCATCAAGAGTTTCCGCAAGGCCGTCACCGATGAGGAAACCGCTGCCAACAAGGACGACAAGGGGCCCGACCAACTCGACCAGCAAAAAACCAGCGACGAGGGGGCAACCCGGACGGAAAAGACCGAAACGCGGCAGCCGTGAAGATCGCCACCAGCGGCTGCTTGACGGTGCCTGGCCATGTTTGACGTCAGTTTCTCCGAACTGCTGCTCATCGCCGTGATCGCGCTGGTGGTCATCGGCCCCAAGCGGCTGCCCGAAACCATTCGTTTCGCCGGTCTGTGGTTCGGTCGCATCAAACGCGGACTGAGTCGCGCCTACCAGGAAATGGACCGCGAACTCGGCCTCGATGATATTCGCCGCCAGTTGCACAACGAGGACGTACTGCGCTCGATCGAGGATCACAAGCGCAAGGTCGAGGCCGAGATCCGCGCCAGCCTCGGCGACACCGCGGAGCCGTCCGCCAGCGGCGCCGAGCCGGTTGACGACAGGCCGCAGCCGCCGCCTGCCGCCATCAAGGAGGACCGAGCCGATGACTGACTCAGAAACCAACGACCGCGAGCAACCGCTGCTCGCCCATCTGGTGGAACTGCGCAACCGGCTGATGAAGATCATCATCGCGGTGACCCTGATCTTTCTCTGCCTGTTCTACTTCAGCAACGATATCTACCGCTTCGTCTCGGCGCCGCTGGAAGCCCTGCTGCCGGAAAACAGCACGATGATCGCCACCGATGTGGCCTCGCCGTTTTTCGCGCCATTCAAGCTCACCATGGTAGTGTCACTGCTGCTGGCCATGCCGGTGGTGCTCTACCAAGTGTGGGCCTTTATCGCCCCAGGCCTCTACAGTCGGGAAAAACGCTTCGTGCTGCCGCTGTTCGCATCCAGCGTCTTGCTGTTCTATCTCGGCATCGCCTTTGCGTACTTCGTGGTGTTTCCCATACTCTTCGGCTTCTTCACCAGCGTCGGACCGGAAAGCGTCACCGTGATGACCGACATCTCCAGCTATCTGGATTTCGTTCTCAAGCTGTTTTTTGCCTTTGGCATGACCTTCGAGATTCCCATCGCCGTGGTGATCCTGTGCTGGATGGGAATAGTGAGCCCGCGCGGCCTGGCGGAGAAGCGGCCCTACGTGATCGTCGGCTGCTTCGTGGTCGGCATGTTGCTGACACCCCCCGACGTCTTTTCGCAGACCCTGCTGGCGGTGCCGATGTGGCTGCTGTTCGAAATCGGGCTGCTGGTGGGCCGGCTGGTGGCGCCAGCCGACCAGCCGGAACAGGAAGACGCCCTCAACTGATATGGTTCTCGAGGTATTCCTCGACCTCGCTTTTGATCTTGCCCTTGAACATCGACATCATCATGCCCAGTTGGACGTCCACCTGAACTTCCGCCGGGGCACAGGCGACGCAGGCATTGACCCCACCGCTGAAATCGTAGTGCAGCTCATCCCCCTGCCAGCGATAACTGCCGCCGAATTTATCCACCAGCTTGTCCGCGAGGGCCTGCACTTCGGTCTTGAGTTGTTCCGGTGCCATGGTGTGGCCGCGCTTGAGGGTGATGTGGCTCATGGTTTGTCCTTGCTCGATCGGTGATGCCGTGTTTTAACCCTCCGGCGCGGGGAAAGCAAGCCCGCTCGCGCCGCCATTGGCCGCCCGCGACGGGGCTGCTAGAATCGCCAGCTGTTTCGATCCGGTATCCTCCATGTCCGTTCAGCCACTGCCCAGTGCCGGCTTGATTCGCCGCCTGCTCGCCATCGTCTACGACAGCCTGTTGCTGCTCGGCGTCGCCTTCGCCTACGGGGTGGTGATCTGGGCCATCCGCAAAGCCGCGGGAGACGACATGAATGCCGCCCCCCGCGGCATCATCGGCGCCCTGATCCTGCTGGGCTTGTGGCTGACCCTGGCCGGTTATTACGTGCTGTGCTGGTCGAAAAGGGGGCAGACCCTGGGCATGAAATCCTGGCGCCTGCAATTGCAGGACGACCAGGGGCGCCATCCCACCAGCGCCCAATGCTGGCTGCGCTGCCTGCTGGCGCCGGTGTCCGCGGCGGCGGCCGGACTCGGCTACATCTGGTGCTGGTTCGACAAGCGCCACGGCTGCTGGCACGACCGCTGGACCGACACCCGGGTAGTGGTGCTGCCCAAGGAACGCAGGCGCAACAAAGCGGCGTCAGGCGGCCCTGCGCAGCAACAGCACGCCGATGATCACGCACAGGCCGACCGGCCCCAGCACTGACCACAGCGGCGAGAATTCAAACACCATGCTGGCCGGGCCCAGCAGCCGCTGGCTGGTGCTGAACATGATGCCGGTGACGACCCCGGCGAAAATGCGAAAGCCCATGTTGGAATCACGCAACGGCCCGAACACGAACGACACGGCAATCAACACGAGGCTAGCGGTTACCAGGGGTTGCAGGGCCTTGGACCAGAACGCCAGCCAGTGGCGGGAAGCACTCTGCCCCTGGGTTTCGAGGTAGTTGGCGTAATCATAGAGCTCGCTGATGGCGAGGGAGTCCGGCTCCAGCATCACCAGGCGCAGCAGGTCAGGTGACAGCGTACTCTCCCAGCGGCGCCTGTCCATCGCATCCACCACGGTGCCCTGCTCTTCGAAACGGGTCAGCAGCACATCCTGTTCGAGCCAGTGATCGCCGCGAAAATTCGCCAGGGCCGCAAAGCTCACTTCCTCGATCTCGCCCTCTTCGCTGAAGCGAAAACGGTTGACACCGAACAGTTCCCCGCTGGGCAAGATCACCGCGACATGGATGAACTCGTTATTCTCCTTGTTCCACAGCCCGCTGGCATTGGCCATCTGTTCCTGGCGCCCCTGCAACAGGGCTTTCCTGCCCTCGGCGAACTGCTCGGTATAGGGCACCACATATTCACCGATCAGGGTCCCGATAATAATCAGCGCGACAGTAGGCTTGAGGACAAAGCTCACAATCCTGATTACCGAGACCCCCGCCGCCCGCATCACCACCAGTTCGCTGTTGCTGGCCAGAAGGCCGAGCCCGACCAGGCAACCGATAAGCGCTGAAAAAGGAATATTCTCGTAAATGCTGGTGGGCAGGGTGATGCCCACATGGACCAGCAGGGCGGAGAACGTGAACGCTCCCTTTATATCGTCCACCCCTTCGACGATGGCGGCCATGGCATTGAGCGACACCATCACCACCAGGACAATGAAAATCGAAAACAGCACGGTGGTGGATACATGGCGAGAAAGCAATCGCATCAGTCCGCTCCCTCCAGCGCCGGCGCCGGAGCCGAGCGCCGCCCGAAAGGTCGCCAACCGGCATTCCAGGCCACCAGCGCCAGGGCGATGGCCAGGAAAATACCGTGTATCCACAACATCCCCACCCAGGGTGGAATATCGCCCTCTTCGAGGGCCCCGCGGGCGCCGTTGAGAGACAGCAGGTAGAGCACATAGAGCAGGATCGCCGGCAGGATCTTGACGAACTTGCCCTGCCTTGGACTGGTGCGACTCAAGGGCACCGCCAGCAATGCCACCACGATCACCAGCAGCGGCAGCGAAAAGCGCCATTGCACGGTGGCGCGGTGGCCGGGATCATCGGAAAGCATCAGGTCGCTGGTGCTCATGGCTTCGCTCTCGGCGCGCAGCTCCCAGGGTTTCACCGAATCCAGGCGCTGGCCGTACTCCTCGAAACGGGTCAGCTGAAAATCCGCACGGCCAGGCATGCCCTGCACCCGCAACCCGTCTTCCAGCACCAGGTAGCGCTCGCCGGTCTGTTCCGACTGGCGCGAAAAGCCCTGGTCGGCGATCACCACCACCATGCCCTTGCCGTCGGCGCCCTCGTTGCCCTGGGCGAGGAACACATCGTGCATCATACCGTCGGTGGTGATGCTTTCCGCATAGGTCACGCCCTTGCCCGCCCGCAGGCTGTAAAAGCGCCCGGCGGCGAGACTCTCTATTTCGCCGCGCTGCTTCTGGGCATTGACCAGCTCTTCCGCTTTCGCCAACCCCGCCGGTCCCATCAACAGGCTCAGCCAGGCGACAATGGTCGCGATCAACAGCGCAATCACCAGGGTGTAGCGCACAAAGGTACTTTCGCCAATGCCACAGGACTGCAGGACGGTCATTTCACTGTCCACATAGAGCTGACCATAGGCCAGCAGGATGGACAGAAAAAATGCCAGGGGCAGCACCAGTTCGAGAAATCCCGGCAAGCGGTAGCCGATAATGGCGAACAGCACCGACGGGTCGAGCTTGCCCGCGGCGGCATCTGCCAGGTATTTGACAAACCGGCTGCTGACGATCACCAGCATCAGCACAGCGCACACGGCGAAGGTGTTGGTGAGGACGTTGCGGGCAAAGTAACGAAAGATAATCACGACAATACAAGGCCTAATGGAACGGATTGATTCGGCACTGGCCTCCAGGAGCCGGAGCGAGTAGAACTGTCCTGGAGCATGACTTACACTAAGTGCCTGTCGAAAGCCACATTATCCAGTAATCACACCCCCTTTGTCTTGAGAGAAAATCATGGATTTCAAAGCCCGCAGCCTAGACCCCGTCAGTGTCAAGACTGACTCCCTGGTGGTGTTGCTGCCCACCAGCGGCAAACTCAGCGATACCGCATCATCCATCAACCGCGCCACCGGCGGGCTCGTAGCCTCCCTTCTCAAAAGCGGGGAGCTGGCCAAAAGCGGCGGCAGCGCCACGCTCTACGCCCCGCCCGGACTGGCGGCAAAGAAGCTGGTCCTGATAAGCGCCGGTGACAAAGCCCCAAGCGACAGCCAGTTCTTCAAACTGGCCGGCAAGATCGCCAGCCTGATCACCGCGCCCGGCACCAAATCCGCCGCCGTCCACCTCAACGGCGTCGGCCCCGACAACCGCGACCGCCCCTGGTGCGCGCAGCAAGTGGCCAGAGCCGCCGGGGAAGCGCTTTACCTGTTCGATCAGTGCAAATCGAAAAAAGAGCAAAACCGCCCAGCCCTGGCCAAGACCTCGCTGCACAGCGACAGCAAGGACACGGCACAATTGAACGCCGCCATCGACAGGGGCCTGGCCCTGGCAAAGGGGGTCAATTACGCCCGGGAGCTGGGTGACCTGCCGGCCAATATCTGCACACCGAGCTACCTCGCCACCCGCGCCCGCGAGCTGGCCAAGGGCACCCCCAACCTCAGCGCCAAGGTATTGACCGAAAAGCAGATGGAAGAGCTGAAAATGGGCTCCCTGCTGTCCGTCACCGCCGGCACCGACACTCCCGCCCAACTGATCATTCTCGAGTACAAGGGTGGCGCTCGCGGCGCGGCGCCCGTCGCCCTGGTCGGCAAGGGCGTCACCTTTGACAGTGGCGGCATCAGCCTCAAGCCCGGCGCCGGCATGGACGAGATGAAATACGACATGTGCGGCGCGGCCAGCGTGCTCGGCGCCCTGGTCACCGCCGCCGAACTGAAGCTGCCGGTCAATATCATCGCCCTGATCCCGGCCGTGGAGAACATGCCCAGCGGCAAGGCCACCAAACCGGGGGATATCGTCACCTCCATGTCCGGCCAGACCATCGAAGTCCTCAATACCGATGCCGAGGGCCGCCTGATCCTCTGCGACGCCCTCACCTATGTCGAGCGCTACAAACCGAAAGCCGTGGTCGATATCGCCACCCTCACCGGCGCCTGTGTCGTCGCCCTCGGCAACCATGCCACCGGGCTGTTCAGCAACAACGACGACCTGGCCGCTGAGCTGCTCGCCTGCGGCGAAGAGAGCGGCGACCGCGCCTGGCGGATGCCCGTCTGGGAAGATTACGACCAGCAGCTGAAAAGCAACTTCGCCGACATCGCCAATGTTGGCGGACGCAACGCCGGCAGCGTCACCGCCGCCTGCTTCCTGGGGCGCTTTACCAAAAACTACGCCTGGGCGCACCTCGACATCGCCGGCACCGCCTGGCACAGCGGCAGCAACAAAGGCGCCACCGGCCGGCCGGTGCCGCTGCTGGTGGAGTATCTCTGTCGCGAGGCCGGCTGAACGGGGATGACCCGCGTCAATTTCTACCAGGTCAGCGGCGGCCTGGACGCCTGCCGTGTGGTGGTCGCGCAGCTGATCGGTGAGGCCCTGAGCCGCAACCTCGACATCCTGGTGCGCCTCGACTCCGCGACCAGCGCCGAGCGGCTGGCGCGCGATCTCGACACCCTGTGCCAGGCCCCGGTACATGTCGGCCCCGCGATCGCCGCCAGTCGCGGCGTCAGCCTGTGCTGGCGCGGCGACCCCGGCCCCCATCACGGCCTGCTGATCAACGTCGCCGCCGGCATTCCCGACTGGTACAGCCGTTTCGAGCGCCTCGCGGAACTGGTCTACGACCAGCCCGGCCTGGTGGCCGACAAAAGGGCCAGCTTTCGCTTCTACCGGGATCGCGGCTACCCGTTGCGCTATCACGACCTGTCCCGCGATCTCGATTTGTTGCACAGCGCTTGACCGCACCGGCGGTTATCGCCGGACGCTCGCGCTATGCCGTATAATTTCGCTCTTTTTCCCCGACCCATTGCCGGCGCCGCGCCGGCCCAGACGGCGACGAGACTCCCCATGGACAAAACTTTCGACCCCCAAGCCATCGAGCAGCAGTGGTACCAGACCTGGGAACAGAACGGCTACTTCAAGCCGGCTGCCAGCCAGGCAGCGGAAAAGGGCGACCCC
The DNA here is from genome assembly GCA_041655035.1 of Porticoccaceae bacterium. Lineage (GTDB taxonomy): Bacteria > Pseudomonadota > Gammaproteobacteria > Pseudomonadales > Porticoccaceae > NAT127. The sequence continues at coordinate 29,046 of JBAZCN010000024.1, forward strand.
TACTGCATCATGATCCCGCCGCCCAACGTCACCGGCAGCCTGCACATGGGCCATGGCTTCAACAACACCATCATGGACAGCCTGATCCGCTACCACCGCATGAAGGGCGACAATACCCTGTGGCAGGTGGGCACCGACCACGCCGGCATCGCCACCCAGATGGTGGTGGAGCGCCAGCTCGGCGCCGAAGGCATCAGTCGCCACGACCTCGGCCGGGAGAAATTCCTGGAGAAGGTATGGGAGTGGAAAGCCGAATCCGGCGGAAACATTACCCGCCAGATCCGCCGCCTGGGGTCATCCGTCGACTGGAGCCGTGAGCGCTTCACCATGGAACCGGGCCTTTCCGGCGCGGTGAAGGAAGTGTTCGTGCGCCTCTACGACGACGGCCTGATCTATCGCGGCAAGCGCCTGGTGAACTGGGACCCGAAATTCAATACCGCGATTTCAGACCTCGAGGTATTGAACGAGGAAGAACAGGGTTCGATGTGGCACTTCCGCTATCCCATAGAAGGTGAAGACAGCTATCTGGTGGTGGCCACCACCCGTCCGGAAACGATGCTCGGCGACACCGCCGTGGCGGTCAATCCCGCTGACGAGCGCTACAGCCACCTGGTGGGCAAACAGGTGCGTCTGCCCATCACCGGGCGGTTGATCCCCATCATCGCCGACGATTATGTGGACAGGGATTTCGGCTCCGGCTGCGTCAAGATCACCCCAGCCCACGACTTCAACGACTACGAAGTGGGCAAGCGCCACAACCTGCCGCTGATCAACGTGCTCGACCGCAACGCCCATATCCTCGGCGAATTCACCGTGCTCACCTTCGAGGCCTACGCCACGGTGCACGGCGAAAAAGGGCCGGAACAGTACGCCGGTCTCGACCGCTTCGACGCCCGCAAGAAAATCGTCGAGGAATTCGGGCAACTGGGCCTGCTGGAAAAAATCGAACCACACACCTTGAAAGTGCCGAGGGGCGACCGCTCCGGCGCCGTGGTGGAGCCCTGGCTCACCGACCAGTGGTATGTAAAAGTGGCGGCGCTGGCCAAACCCGCCATCGAGGCGGTGGAGGACGGCCGCATCCAGTTCGTGCCCAAACAGTACGAGAACATGTATTTCGCCTGGATGCGGGATATCCAGGACTGGTGCATCAGCCGCCAGTTGTGGTGGGGCCACCGCATTCCCGCCTGGTACGACAATCAAGGCAAGGTCTATGTGGGCCGCGACGAAGCGGAAGTGCGCGCCAAGTACAACCTGCCCGCCGATACCGCCCTCAGCCAGGACGACGACGTGCTCGACACCTGGTTCAGCTCCGCCCTGTGGACCTTCTCCACCCTGGGCTGGCCGGACAATACCGATGACCTGAACACCTTCCACCCCACCAATGTGCTTGTCACCGGCTTCGATATCATCTTCTTCTGGGTGGCCCGCATGATCATGATGACCATGCACTTTATCAAGAACGGCGACGGCACCCCGCAAATTCCCTTCAAAACAGTGTACGTCCACGGCCTGGTGCGGGATTCCCAGGGACAGAAGATGTCGAAATCGAAGGGCAACGTGCTCGACCCGATCGACCTGATCGACGGCATCGAACTGGAAACCCTTGTGCAAAAACGCACCAGCGGCATGATGCAGCCGCAACTGGCGAAAAAAATCGAGAAACAGACCCGCGCCGAATTCGCCGATGGCATCGCCGCCTATGGCACCGACGCCCTGCGTTTCACCTTCTGCTCCCTGGCCTCCACGGGCCGGGATATCAAATTCGATATCGGCCGCATCGAGGGCTTCCGCAATTTCTGCAACAAGATCTGGAACGCCGCCCGCTATGTCATGATGAACTGCGAGAGTCAGGACTGCGGACAGAATGGCGACAGTGATCATGAACTGAGCCAGGCCGACCGCTGGATCATCAGCCTGTTGCAACAAACGGAAAACACCGTGGCGGGGGCCATCGACAGCTACCGCTTCGACCTCGCCGCCCAGGCGCTCTACGAATTCACCTGGAACCAGTACTGCGACTGGTACCTGGAACTTTCCAAACCCGTTCTGTGGGATGAGGCCGCGTCACCGGCCCTGAAAAAAGGCACCCGCCGCACCCTGATCCGGGTGCTGGAAGCCATCCTCAGAATGGCCCACCCGATGATGCCCTTTATCACCGAGGAGATCTGGCAGCGGGTCAAAACCCTCGCCGGCAAGAGCGGCGACACCATCATGCTGCAGCCCTATCCTGTCGCCGATATGGACAAGGTGGACCAGGATGCCATCGCCAATATCGAGTGGGTGAAAAACATCATCCTCGCCATCCGCAATATCCGCGGCGAAATGAATATCGCCCCCGGCAAGCAGCTGCCCACCTTCCTCAAGAACGGCAGCGAGCAGGATCGGCAAAAACTCGCCGCCAACAAACAGTTCCTGATGCGCCTCGCCAATCTCGAATCCGTCACCTGGCTGGAAGCGGGAGAAACCGCCCCCACCTCGGCCACGGCCCTGGCCGGCGAAATGGCAATCCTGGTGCCCATGGCGGGCCTGATCAACAAGGAGGCGGAGCTGGCGCGCATCGCCAAGGAAACCGACCGCGTTGCCAAGGAAGCGGAGCGGATTCGCGGCAAACTGGGCAACCCCGGTTTTGTCGACAAGGCACCGGAAGCTGTAGTGCAGAAAGAGAAGGACAAGCTGGCGGAGTATGAATCGCTGCTGGCGAAGCTGGAGCTTCAGCGAGGGGAGATTGCTGCGTTGTAAGCCTTCGAGTGGCGCCTTGATAGCGGATCAAGGCCCTCGTCGATTTGCTCAGCGTGTCCCCGGGAGCCTGCCAGATCGAATTTGAACCGGATATTCGCTGTGCACCGCTCCGCCGAGTTCCTGTATCCCTTATTTATCGGGAAAAATCGGGTGGCTTCCAGATTCTGGCTATTGCCCGTGACCGTCGACGTCCTCAGTATTGGCTCGGCAGGCTTTAGACTGGTCGCCATTGCCGGACAATTTTCCATCGCGCGGCTCCAGAATTGCCCCAAAGCATTGGGCGACGTCAAACTTGCCTACGCCTACGCCGCGGAAAAAGCCCGGCACATTTTTGGCCACACTCGCTACTTGAAGCAGAACCCCTGCTTGAGCTTTGTTGCGGAAGAAGCTGGAAATTTACTGGGTTGCGCCGTGATCATGATGGAAGGCGTAAGCAGAGCACCTCAATCAACACGGCAATGGTGTGGGACAATGTATGCGCGAGATCGGCCTGACAATTCTTTTACTTCTGTTCAGCAATGTCTTCATGACATTCGCCTGGTATGCTCATCTGAAGGACCTGAGCGCCAAGCCATGGATCATCGCTGCGCTGTTTAGCTGGGGAGTGGCATTCTTTGAGTACATCCTGCAAGTGCCGGCCAATCGTATTGGTTACAGCGTTCTCACCCTCGGCCAACTCAAGATCCTCCAGGAGATCATCGCGTTGACGGTCTTTGTCCCGTTCGCCATCCTGTACATGAAGGAGCCGTTGAAACTTGATTACCTGTGGGCGGGTCTCTGTATTGCAGGAGCCGCTTACTTTATATTCAGAGGCACCTAAGTCGAACCCGAAGACATCAACGCTTGAAAATATGCCAGAACGCTTCCAGCATCGAGGTCGAAGACCCCAAAAAATTCCGGGTATACGGATTTAATGGTTGATGGGGCACCTTCACCCCATCAATCTGATACCACCCTCAGATGGTTGATAGATCGACTCCGTAGTTGAGTTCCT
>JBAZCN010000025.1:0-32406 GCA_041655035.1 Porticoccaceae bacterium
CGACGAGGAGGTCTCGCTGGTGGGAATGCGTGCCGCCAGCGGCGAAAAGCACTTCTACCCGCTCGCCCTAAACCTCCATACCGCCGGGATTCTCGCCGCTTCGATCGCTCCCCTGGAGCGCCTTGCAGAGCTGCAATCCCAGGCTGAAGCCATGCTCGGCGCCCTGCTCGACAACCTCGACTACGTCGGGGTGATGGCCATGGAGTGTTTTCGGGTTGGCGACAGCTTGCTGATCAACGAGCTGGCGCCCCGGGTCCACAACAGCGGCCACTGGACCCAGGCCGGCGCCAGCGTCAGCCAGTTCGAGAGTCATCTCAGGGCCATCTGCGGCTTGCCATTGGTCACCCCCGCCGCCAAGGGGATTACCGCCATGGTCAATCTGCTCGGCATTGCCCGCGACGATCGCTGGCTGTCGATTCCCGAAGCCGAGCTCCATTGGTACGGCAAGGAGGTGCGCCCCGGTCGCAAGGTCGGGCATATCAACCTGTGCGCCCGATCGCCTGGCCAGCTGCGCCGGGCCCTCGAGGCACTCGGGCCGCTCCTGCCGGGGTTTTACCACCCGGTACTCGAATGGCTCGACCACAACCTGGCCTGACGCCTCGCCCGCCGGACACCAGCCTTGCCCGGCGCGTTCCCATTTGTCCGCCGCGGCGCTAATATGCTGTTCCAGATCAGCTCGACTGGAACGTTTCCAGACTAGACTATAAAAAATCACCTGATACGAGGAGTATCCCGTGGCAATGGAAGACAAGCTCTTAATCGTAGTCAACCCCGCGGCCGCCACCCAGCCCGCCGTGGAAAGGGTCATCAATACCGCGCTCAACGGGCCATTCACAGAGTTGCCGGACGTTCATCTGCTGGTGGCCGTGGACCCGTCCAGCACCGATACCAGCGCCGATAACGAGGCCGTGTTTCGCAATGCCACCTGGCTGGCCGAAATGGGCGAGCAGTTCCGCGCAGCAAATCTCGACACCACCATGGAAATATCCTGGAGCAAGGATTGGGCAGATGGAATCCTGCATGCCGCGATGCGGGCCAACGCCTCGTCCATTCTCGTCTCCCACCCCGGCGTCAACACCAACAGGGCATTCAGCGATGAGTTCTGGTACCTGGTACGCAACTCTCCACTGCCGGTATCCGTGGTTCAGTCGACCCGTCCGCCCAACCGCCGCCCGGTAATGATCGCCCTCGACCTCCGCGACAAGGGGTTGTCGGAGCTCAACCAGCGCATCCTCCACGCCGGTCAGATCGCCGCCCAGATGTACGGTGCCGAATTGCACCTGGTACATGCCTATGACGATTCCTCCAACTACCCGGATCGCAGCAAGCTGGTGGAACTCTCCGGGATCCCCAACGAGCGCATCCACCTGCAGGCGGGCGCCCCCAACGTGGTCATGCAGGCGGTTGCCAGGGAGATCGACCCGGATATCGTCATTATCGGCGCCACCCGTCGCAGCGGTGTCCGGGCCGCCCTCCAGGGACGCAAGCTGGGCGCTATTCTGACCACCATCGAGCAGGACCTGCTGTTCATTACCTGATCCGGTACCCAGATTGGGGCCGGCTGCCCTCGCGCCGGCCCGAATCGGCCCTTTCAGCAGATGGCCGCGATCAGCAGTGGGCTGACCCCAAGCTCACAGGCGGTGGCCATTCCTGGAAAACTGCCCGCGCAGGAACTCCATCTGATCCCCCAGGATACGCCGTGAATTGAGCAGCGCCAGATACTCGGCGTTGTTGGGTCGATAGGGCAGCGCCACCAACTGCATATTGATCTCCTCCAACAGATGGCTGGCCTTGTGCTGGTTGCAGCGCCGGCAGGCGGCGACGACATTCTCCCAACGGTCGATGCCACCGCGGGACAAGGGGACGATATGGTCGCGGGTCAACTGGCTGGCGGGGAAGTGTGCGGCACAGTACATGCAGGTAAAGTGATCGCGAGCAAACAAGGTGGGGTTCGACAGCGGGTAACGGACTCTCGGTCGCGCCAGTTGTTCGCCGCCACAGGCAATGATGCTCGGCAGCTCCACCACCGAGCGCTGGCCGGTGGCGCGGGAGCACCCGCCAACCACCCTGCGCACCACATCTCCCAGACTCCAGACCACCAACTGCCGCGCATAGAGACAGACAGCCTGCTGCCACTCCAGCCACTCGATCGGCTGACCTGCGGTGTTGAGGCGCAAAATCAGGGGGGGCATCATCGCCGGTGCTCCCCGCGGGGAGCCAACACGGCCATCACCAGCGTTATCGGGAGTTGAGACGCACTGCAAACCGGCAGGGAAACCAGCGAGAATACCGGGGCGACCAGCCCCTTCCAGCCCTGGAGCCGAAATCGCGGGCGCGCACAAAGGCGCAGCTTGAGGGGGAATGGAGGATTGAAAGCCAACCTCATTCGTGTGCCGGTTCAACCAACATATTACCCCGATGATTCCAGGGATCAACAGGAAAAGTCGGGGGGCAGGGGGAAACAGTGAAGGACTGCAAAAAAAATAAGCGCCCCGCACGTCTATGTGACAGGGCGCAAAGCAGTATAGGATTGCGCCAAGTCCACGGCGCGATTTCCACCATCTTCCATGAGGACGGACATCCTTATCCTTCCCTGGTGGTGCACATCCGTGCGCAGTTGCTTCCATGCAGGTGTCAAAGTACTCTTTTCACCGGCAGATGGCTATTGGGAGAAAGCTCCATTTACTGTAGGATATTTCCTACACAGACAGGCTTTGACCTACCGGCAGAGCTCGGATAGGGTGGCGGTTTTTCCGGAGAATACCGTGGCGGCACGCAAAAAAAGTATCGACTTCGAACAAAGCCTGGCCCAGCTCGAAACACTGGTTTCTTCCCTGGAAGCAGGCGAGATGAATCTGGAAGAGTCCCTTAAAGCCTTTGAAAAGGGCATCAGAATCACCCGTGAATGCCAGGACGCGCTCAAGGAGGCGGAGCAGCGGGTGGAAATGCTGACTCGCAACCGCGAAGGCGACATTACAGCCGCGCCGTTCGATCGCCTGGAAGACGGCGAATGACCGTGGATCTGGTCGCCTTTCTGGACCGCTGCCAGCAGCAGGTCGACGGCCATCTGGTCCGTTACCTCGGGAGCGACGACCGACCACTTTATCGCGCCATGCGCTACAGCCTGCTCAACGGCGGCAAGCGCGTTCGCCCGGCGCTGTGCTACGGCGCGGCGGAACTGTTTACCGCTGCTCCTACCGCCGCTACCCACCGTGCGGCGGCGGCGGTGGAGATGATCCACGCCTACTCGCTGATCCACGACGACCTGCCCGCCATGGACAACGACGATCTGCGCCGCGGCAAGCCGACCTGTCATATCGTGTTCGGCGAGGCCTCGGCAATTCTCGCCGGCGACGGCCTGCAGGCGCTGGCTTTCGAGATTCTCTGCGAGGGTGACGCTGCCGAGAGCGGCGACGCCATCCTCAACCTGCGGCTGGTGCGCGAACTGGCCTTCGCCGCCGGACCCGCCGGCATGGTCGGAGGGCAGGCTCTGGACCTCGATGCCGTCAACCGGGCGCTCGACCTGCCCGACCTCGAAGCCATACATAACACCAAGACCGGCGCCTTGATCAGCGCCAGCATCATTATGGGCGCGCTGTCCTCCGGCGCAGTCGTCGGCAGCAGCGATCTCGATGCCCTGCGCCGTTACGGCGCCGCCGTCGGCCTCGCTTTCCAGGTCAGGGATGATATCCTCGACGTCGAGAGCCACACCGCCACGCTCGGCAAACGCCAGGGAGCGGACCAGGCCCTCAACAAGCCGACCTATACCTCGCTGCTGGGGCTGGAGGGCGCCAAGCGCAAGCTCGTCGAACTGCATCATGCCGCCGATGCGGCACTCGATCACTTCGCCGACCGCCGCGCCCACCTCAAGGCCCTGGGCGATTTCATCGTCCATCGCGACCACTGAAATCGCCGGCTTTTGGTGTAGAATCGCCCCCTACCCAAAACCTTGCCCACCAATGCCCAGAAAGTTCACCGACATCCCCCAGGACCGTCCCATCACGCCCTTGCTGGACAATATTGGCTCCCCGGGGGCTCTGCGCACACTCGACGACGACCAGCTGCTGCAGCTCGCCGACGAGTTGCGCGCCTATCTGCTCTACGCGGTGAGCCGGGCCGGCGGACATTTTGGCGCCGGACTGGGGGTGATCGAACTCACCGTTGCCCTGCACTATGTCTTCAACACGCCCGACGACCGGCTGGTATGGGATGTGGGCCACCAGACCTATCCCCACAAGATTCTCACCGGGCGCCGCGACGCCATCCTCAATGTGCGCCAGGAAGGCGGCATCTCGGGCTTTCCCAAACGCTCCGAAAGCCCCTATGACACCTTTGGCGTCGGCCATTCCAGCACCTCCATCAGCGCCGCCCTCGGCATGGCCATCGCCGCGCGCATGGATAACCTCGACCGCCGGGTGGTGGCGGTGATAGGCGATGGCGCCATGACCGCCGGCATGGCATTCGAGGCGCTGAATCACACCGCCCATACCGATGCCAATCTGCTGGTGGTGCTCAACGACAACAACATGTCGATCTCGCGCAATGTCGGCGGGCTGGCCACCTACTTTTCCAGGCTCTGGGCGAGCCGTTTCTACAACTCCATTCGCGAGGGCGGCAAGAAGGCCCTGAAAGCCATGCCCTCCGCCGCAGCTTTCGTCCGCAAGACGGAAGAACACCTGAAGGCGATGGTCGCGCCGGGCATCGTCTTCGAGGAACTGGGCTTCAACTATATCGGTCCGATCGACGGCCACGACCTACCGCTGCTGATCCAGACTTTGAGCAATCTCAAGGAGCTCAAGGAACCGGTATTGCTGCACACTATTACCCGCAAGGGCCAGGGTTTCATTCCCGCCGAACAGGACCCCATCGGCTACCACGCACTCAACAAGGTCGAGCCCAAGGAGGACCGGCCGACGCCGACCAAGCCGGCCACGCCCAAGTACCAGGATATTTTCGGCACCTGGCTGATGGACGCGGCAATGGCGGATCCCCGCCTGGTCGCCATCACCCCCGCGATGTGCGAGGGGTCCGGGATGACGGCTTTCGCCCAGCGCTTTCCAGAGCGCTTCCACGATGTGGCCATTGCCGAACAACACGCTGTCACCTTCGCCGCCGGTCTCGCCTGTGAGGGCAAGAAGCCGGTGGTGGCGATCTATTCCACTTTCCTCCAGCGCGCCTATGATCAGTTGGTCCATGACGTCGCCCTGCAGGATCTCGATGTGCTGTTTGCCCTCGACCGCGCCGGCCTCGTCGGCGAGGACGGCGCCACTCACGCCGGCAGCTTTGATATCAGCTACCTGCGCTGTATCCCCAACATGGTGGTGATGACACCTTCAGACGAAGCCGAAACCCGGCAGATGCTCTCTACCGGCTATCAGCACAATGGCCCCGCCGCCGTGCGCTACCCCCGGGGCACCGGCCCCGGCGCCCCGGTAACCGCGGAACTGACGACCCTGGCGATCGGCAAGGGCGTAGTCCGCCGCCACGGCAGAAGGGCGGCGATTCTCAATTTTGGCGCCCTGCTGCCACAGGCGATTGCCGCCGCCGCCGAGCTGGATGCCAGCGTGGCCGACATGCGGTTTGTCAAACCATTGGACACCGGGCTGGTCAGGCAACTGGCAGAAAGCCATGATCTGCTGGTCACCCTGGAAGACAACGCGATCATGGGCGGTGCCGGCTCCGCCGTCAGCGAATACCTGGCCGCCGCCGGTATCACCGCCACCATCATGCACCTGGGGCTACCCGACCGTTTCGTCGATCACGCCCCGAGAGAACGGCAGCTGGCCGCGGCAGGTCTCGACAGCAGCGGTATCGTCCAGGCCATTACCGCCCGCTGCCGCGACAGCGGCGCGGCTTGATCCGGCGCAGCAAAAACCGCGCTCGATGTTGTCCCGGCAGCGGAAAGTGTGCAGAATCGACGGCGATGGGATCGCCCCCCCGACTATAATAACGCCACGCAAGCAGGATGAAAGACCATGATAACGAGGTTCTTTGTGATCGCAGCACTGGCGGCTGCCGCCCTGACCGGTTGCGACAGCCAGCGCACGGATGACGACGATCGCCAGGAGAAGCAACGAGCCATCGCCACCGGCGAGGTCCTGTTCCAGGAGAATTGCGCCGCCTGCCATCCGCGCAGCGGTCGCGGCGATTACCTCAAGCGTATTCCCGCCACCCTGCTCGTCCGCCGTTCGGAAACAGAACTGATGACATGGATCCGCGGCAGCGACAAACACCGTGAAATGCCGGCATTTGTCGACTTTAATGAAGATGAAATGAACAGTCTCGCGGCCTTCCTGTTCCACGAGATCGAACGCCAGGGCATTCCCCTGCCTCCGCCGGCGCCTTGAGCAGCTCCGGCAACAGACAAGCTTAATGGAGAAAACCATGCAATCAGAGCAAACCCAGGCATCCGAAAGCTGCCCCTTCGAGTTCAACTTCGATGCCGACACCTTCAAGGTGGGAGACACTGTAAGCTACCGGGTGCCCGAGAGCTTCGATGAGATGCCCTTTGTCGGCACCCTGCTGGAAGTGGGCGACGATTATGTCGTCATTTCCCCCAACGATCCCTCCGATCCGGACCGCCGCATGCGCGGTACCCGCGAGAGCCGCCCGGTGGTGTCCGCCAAGGAAGCCCTGGGCTGACCCCGGGCCGTCGGGGTGCGGGCGGCCGGCGCCGCTAACGCCTGACGCTGAGCAGGAACTGTTTTGCCGCCCGGCCGCTGCGCGAGGCTCTGGTCTGGGCGAACTGCTTGGCCTTCAGGTGCAAGGAGTCACGGTCGCCCTCGTAGTCGGGAAACAGGCTGTCGACAATAGCCAGGTACTGGGCCATGCTGCAGGGGTAAAACGACAGCCAGAGCCCGAAACGATCAGCCAGCGACAGCTTTTCCTCCACCGTGTCGCCGTAGTGCAATTCGCCATCGACGATGCGCACTCCGCTGTTCTCCGACTGGCGCTCGGGGATCAGATGACGGCGGTTGGAGGTCGCATAGACCAGTACGTTTTCCGGCGGCAACTCGATCGAACCCTCGAGCACGCTTTTCAGGTGCTTGTAGCCGGTCTCCCCTTCTTCGAAAGAAAGATCGTCGCAAAAGATGACGAAGCGCTGGGGCAGCTCGCGGATATCGTCGACGATCTCCGGCAGGTCCACCAGGTCGTCCTTGTCGATTTCGATCACCCGCAGCCCACGCCCGCCATAGCCATTGAGCAGCGCCTTTATCAACGATGACTTGCCGGTGCCCCGGCTACCCCATAACAGGGCATTGTTGGCCGTCTCGCCGGCCAGGAATTTCTCGGTATTCGCCACCAGCGCCTGCTTCTGGCCATCGATGCCCAGCAAATCCTCCAGTCGCACCGGATCCATGCGCCGCACCGGCCGCAACGCCCCCGTCCTGGGCCGCCATACCGCGGCGATGGTGTCGCTCCAATCAATCGTCATTTCATATCACTCCTCGATCAGTAACCGACCTCCGGGCACGAGCCCTTCGCCATCTCGCTTATTTTTGCACGACGGAGTACATTTCTCCGACAGCCCGGACAAGAGCAACCCGACATGGCAACCAGTGGCAAAGACGGCAAGTCCACCGGAAACGACAAAAACACCACCGAGCGCCACGGCGGCGCCTTCGACATGCTGCTGCGCGGTCTCCAGGAGCTGACCACCCAGACCTGGTCAAAGCAGCCCGGCAATCTCCTCGACCTGCTGATGCGCACCCCTGACGCCATGGTGCAGATGGGCCGGGCGGGAAAATACCTCAAGGATCTGCGTGAAGTGGCGGGGCTCACCATCGACGATCTCGCCGGCGCGCTCCACCTCGACAGCCCGGACCTGCTGAGCGCCATCGAGGAGGGGCGCAGCCCGGTCAACCTCGACATGCTCTACCGTCTCGCCTCGTTCCACGCCCGCAACGACCCGATGGGCTTTGTCTTCGACTACAGTCGCGAATACGCTCCGCTGCAGTGGCAACTGCTGCGCTTGACGGGAATGGACAAACTGTTGATCAGCGCCGAGCGCGAACTCAAGTTCATCAACCTCTATCGCGCACGGGACCGGGCGCGGGCCCTCGATGACGGCGAGTTCGAGCAGGTTGTGGCGTTTCTCGGCCAGGCGCTCGACCTGGCGCTGGATTTCAACGACAAGCCCCTACCTCCCCGAGCCGCCCCGACGGACAGGAAAGGCCGCGCAGCCAAGAAGCGGCCTGCCCGGGAATGACCGAGCGGGCGCGCCCGGTCATTCCCCGCGGCGATCAATCCACCAGCACGACAGCCAGGGAGTCGGTCAGGTAATCGATGTTGGCCTCGCTGATGCCGGCGATATTGATACGGCTCGACCCCACCACATAAATACCAAATTCATCCCGCAACCGGGCAATCTGCGCATGATTGATCCCGAGAAAGGAAAACATGCCAAATTGCCGCTGGATGAAGGAGAAATCCTGCCCAGGGGTCTTTTCCGCCATCTTGCTCACGAACAGCGCGCGCAGGCCGTTCATCCGGTCGCGCATTTCGGTCAGCTCGGCGACCCATTCTGCCCGCAGTTGCTCATCCTGCAGCACCATGCCCGCCAGGAAGCCGCCGTGGGCCGGGGGCATCGAGTAGATGGCCCTGGCGATATTGGCAAAATGCGATTCCGCCGCGCCAGCCTTGTCGGCACTCTGGGCGATGGCGGTAATACTGCCGGTGCGCTCCCGGTAGAGGCCGAAGTTCTTCGAGCAGGAACTGACCACCAGGACATCGGGAACCTTATCCGCCAGCAGGCGAATGCCCTGGGCATCCTCGTCGAGGCCGGTGCCGAATCCCTGGTAAGCCAGATCGACGTAAGGCAGCAGGCCTTTGCGCTCCAGCAGTTCGGCGATCTGCTGCCAATGCTCCAGGGTCAGGTCCGCCCCACAGGGGTTATGGCAACAGCCGTGAAGCAAGACCGCATCGCCAGGGGCGGCCCGATCCGCCAGCGTCGCCAACATATCGTCGATACGGATGGTGCGGCTGGCCTGGTCGTAATAGGGGTAGATCTCCGTTTTGAGTCCCGCGCCCTGAATCACCGGGAAATGGTTGGCCCAGGTGGGATCGCCAACCCACACCGTAGCGGTCGGATTCATCCGCTTGATGGCTTCAGCGCCGATACGCAAGGCTCCGGTGCCGCCCGGCGTCAGCACCGAACGCACCCGCCCGTCGCGCACGGCGTTGTGGCCAGCGCCGAGGATCAGCTTGATCATCCCGTCGTTATAGGCTTCGACGCCCACCTGGGCGATGTAGGACTTGGTGTCTTCCTCGTCGAACAGCCGCTGCTCCGCCGCCTTGACGGCGCGCATCACCGGCGTCCGGCCATCCTCGGTCTTGTAGACACCCACCCCAAGGTCGACCTTGGTGGTGCGCGCGTCCTTCTTGAAAGCGGCGGTCAGGCCGAGAATGGGGTCGGGGGGCAGGGCTTCCAGGACGTTGAACATAGATCCTCGCAGAACAGGTTGGATGATGGTGGCGGCCGCCCGGAGCGGAGGCCCGCACTGGGGCGCATTGTAGTGGAGCGGCAAAAAATTATCAGGCGATTTGAGCGCGCATTCGGGGTTTTTGCGAGGCATCCAGCACTTTGCCGGCGAGCCGTCCGTTGAGCAGATTGAGGCGCTCGACGGTGCCCACATCCCACCACTGCCCATCGAACACCTCACCCGAGACGCTGGCGGCGCGGATGCTGCCCGCCAGCACGTCGCGCAATGGAAAGCACTCGGACGCCGCCGGGTAAAGGGCAAAGATTTCCGGCCGCATCACACTGATGCCACTGAAGGTGTAGGTTTTTTTGTCGGGTTCCGGGTAACCGACGCGGCCGTCGTCGCCCACCACGAAATCGCCCACCACCTTGAACGGCGGGTTGGGCACCAGCACCAGGTGGGCATCGATATCTTCAGACCAGTCCCGCTCCACCAGGCTGGCGAAGGGATAGTCGGTCCAGACATCGCCATTGACCACCAGAAACGGCGCCGGCCCGAGCAGCGGCAGGGTGCGGCGGATGCCTCCGCCGGTTTCCAGCGGTTCGCTCTCGCGGGACCAGACGATACGGACACCGAAGCGTGAACCATCGCCGAGGAAGCATTCGATCTTTTCGCCAAGCCAGGAGGTGTTGATGACGATCTCGCGAATACCCGCAGCGGCGAGCCGTTCGACGTGGTATTGGATCATCGGTTTGCCGCCCACGTCGAGCAGGGGCTTGGGAGTGGTTTCTGTCAGGGGGCGCAAACGTTCGCCAAAGCCCGCAGCAAGAATCATTGCCTTCATAGAATCAGTCTCCTGCCTGTCACCAGGGCCGGTACCAGGGCTGGGTCTCGACTGCGGGCAGCAGCCGATCGCCAAGCCATTGGTTGAGTTGGGCAAATTCCGTGTAGTGTTGCGTCACCTCCAGGGTGTAACGCAGGACGAGTGGCAGGTCGTCGAGATAGCGGGCCTTGCCGTCCCGCAACCACAACCGGGCGAAGATACCCAGCACCTTGATATGGCGCTGCAGCCCCATCAGGTCGAACCAGGCCAGCAGTTGGTCGTCGTCGACAACCTGGCCGGCGCCGACGGCAGGCCAGGCGCGGCGCAGGAAATCGAGCGCGCGCGCCCTGACCTGCGAAGCCGGCCAGCGAATATAGCAATCCTTGAGCAGTGATACCAGATCATAGGTGAAAGGACCGATCACAGCGTCCTGGAAATCCACTACCCCGACTTCGCCGCCGGCCATCCACAACAGGTTGCGGGAATGGTAGTCGCGGTGCACCACCACCTGGGGCTGGGCCAGCGCCGAGTCCAGCAGGATGGCGAAACTGTCGGCCAGTAGTTGTCGCTCGGCGCCATCGAGCCGCAGGCCGAGCAGTCCTTCGACAAACCAGTCGGAAAACAGCGCCATTTCATCGAGCAGCAGCCGCTCGTCGTAGGCGGGGAAAATCTCCGGGTCGGGAGGAACCCGCTGGATTGCGTACAGCGTGCGTTCGGCGGCGCCATAGAGCAGCGCCTGGGAATCGGCGCCGAGCAACGGCAGAAAGAGCTGGTCGCCGAGGTCTTCGAGCAGCATGAAGCCGCGCTCATAGTCCACGGCATGAACTGCTGGCACATGCACGCCGGCATGGCGCAAGGCGCGCCCCTTGACGACGAAGGCGGGGTTGTTTTCGCGTTCGGGAGGAGCGATCACCGCGATCAGGCTCGGCGCGGTATCGAGGCGATAGTAGTGCCGAAAACCGGCGTCACCGGTAACGGGTGTCGCCCGTATGGACGAAACGGCCGCCACGAAATCCGGCAGGGATTCCCGCGCCCACGCACACAGCGAAGCCACCTCAGCCATCGACATCCCCAGCAAAAGCGGGAATTCTAGCGCAAATCACCGCAATATTGGCCGCAGCGCCCGCAGATGGGTAAACTTGCTGTAAAATCCCTCTCTTTACTTCAGACCGCCAATCAAACCGAGCAGATTATTCAATGGGCTGGACCTCATTTGGTGCACGCAAACCGCTTTATACCGCGGTCTACGGTTATCTTCTCGCCATCTCCGGCGTCGCGGCAGGCGCCGACGAAGTGCAGAACCAATGGTCGTGCCACGCCGGCGCCGATGGCAACTGGCAATGCAATGAAGCGCCCCTGACCGGCCCATCCTACTCCCGGCCCGAGGCGCGCCCCGTCGCCGGCCCGCTTCAGCAGGAGGACGACGAACCCCGCATCCATCTGCCGCGCAATCTCGACTGGGTGCCCGAAGAGGCCCTCACCGAGGCCGAGCGGGAATTGATGCGCAGCAATTGCTGCGGCGCCTACGTCGAACCACCCCGCGACTACCAGGATTCGGCTCTCGACCCCGATGAGGCGTCGATGCGGGTCAGCGCCACCACCACCGAGGCCAGGGGCAACGTCGCCACCCTCGAGGGCGATGTCCAGGTATCCCAGGGTTACCGGCAGGTGCGCAGCAACAGCGCGGTGGTTGACCAGGACAACCGTACCGTAGAGCTCAGCGGCAATATCAATTTTCGCGAACCGGGAATCCTGCTCCTTGGCGAACACGCCCTGCTGGACGTCGACACCGGCAACGCCGACGTCGACAATGCCACGTTCCTGCTGCACCGCAGCGGCGTCAGGGGCACTGCCGAGAACCTCAAGAAACGGGACACCAACCTCATCTACGTGGACAACGCCACCTACACCACCTGCGAGCCGGGCAACAATGCCTGGCAGCTGAAAGCGGCCGATATCGACATCGATACCGTCCGCGGGGCAGCGGTGGCCAAGCATGTCCGCCTCGAGGTCAAGGACTGGCCGATACTGTACATCCCCTGGATTCGCTTCCCGATCTCCAACAACCGCGCCTCCGGCCTGCTCTATCCGGTGATCCAGGTAGGCAACGAAAACGGCGTCGATTACTCCCAGCCGATCTACCTCAACCTGGCCCCGAACTACGACGCCACCCTGACCCCGCGCTACGTCCAGGAGCGCGGAGCGATGTTGGAAACGGAGTTCCGCTACCTCAACCGCTGGAGCGAAACAGCCGTTGCCGGCGGCTACCTGTGGGACGATGACGGCGGCGACGTCAGCCGCGAAGTCACCGCCGCCGGCATCCGCCAGCCCTACCAGGGCGACGATCGCTGGCTCGCCAGTGTCCAGCACCTGGGCGGCATCGGCTATCGCTGGAACACTCTCATCGACTACACCGACGTCAGCGACCCAGACTATTTTCGCGACCTCGGCACCGCCACCCTCGAATCGAACAGCCGCAGCCACCTCAATCAGCAGATCGCCACCGGCTACGTCACCAACAACTGGAATTTCAGGGTCCAGGCACAGGAGTTCGAAACGCTGATCAGGGGCGGCCTTGAGCAATACAAGCAACTGCCCAGACTCGATGCCAACGGTCAGTACCGTCTTCCCGGCGACCTGATCGTCAATCTCCGCCAGCATTACGTGATGTTCGACCACAGCGAAGACGACCTGATCGGCTCCGGCACTTTCCTGACCCGCGACAGCAAGAACACCACCGTGACCGGCAGCCGGCTGCGGGCCGACTACGCTCTGACCTGGGACAAGCAGTGGCTGTGGGGCTTCTTCAAGCCCAGCGCCAAAATCAAGTATGCCAGTTACGATCTCGACAACCCGTTGCTCGACCAGACCGATGACAGCCCCGATGTGCTGGTGCCTGTGACCAGCCTGGATGCCGGCCTCTATTTCGAAAAACGCAGCGGCTGGCCCGGTGGCTATATCCAGACCCTCGAGCCGCGCCTGTTCTACCTCAGGTCGGAGTACGAGGACCAGTCGGCCATCCCCAATTTCGACACGTCGGACCTCACCTTCAGCTACCAGCAGCTGTTTCGCGACGACCGCTTTTCCGGCGGCGATCGCATCGGCGACACCGAGCAGGTCACCGTCGGCGTAACCTCGCGGCTGATCAACGCCGACACCGGCATCGAACACCTGCGTTTCAGCCTCGGCCAGATCTACTACCAGGATGAGCGCCGGGTAACGCTGAATCCGACGCTGACCGATGATCTCACCCGGGATACATCCGATATCGCCGCCGAGCTCGCCGCCACCTTCTGGCGCCACTGGCGCCTGCAGACCGACCTGCTGTTCAACGAGCAGGATGGCGCCATCAACAAAGGCAGTGCCGCGCTGCGTTACAACGACCGCCAGGGCGCGGTGTTCAATCTCGTCTACCGCTACACCCGCCGCGACAATCTGCTTTACCAATTCGCGTCCCACGGCACCCGGTTCGACACCATTCGCGCCGACATCGACCAGATCGATGCTTCGTTCGTCGTGCCGATATCCGACAACTGGAACCTGCTGGGCCGCTACAACCAGGATCTCAAAACCAACCAGGAACTAGAAACCTTTGCCGGCCTCGAATACTCCAGTTGTTGCTGGCGCGCCGCCCTGGTCGCTCGACGCTGGGTCGACCGCGACGACGCGCTCATCCTCGCCGACGACCTCGACCATCGTACCGGCCTCTTCCTGCAAATCCAGTTCAGAGGTCTGGCCGGCACAGGAACCCGTGTCAACAGTATCCTTACTGAAGGCATTTACGGCTATCAACCCCCGGAACCCTGATCCATGCTGCACGCCATCAAACACTCCACCAAAATCCTGATCCCCAGCCTGGTGCTGGCCCTGTGGTCGACCCTCGGCCAGGCCCAGCTGCAACTACTCGACAGTATTGCCGCCGTCGTCGACAACGACGTGGTAATGACCAGCGAGCTCAACGAGCGCGTGCAGTCCATCTATCAGCGCATCGAGGAATCCGGCACCGAGCCCCCGTCCCAGGAAGCTCTGGTTCCCCAGGTTCTGGAGCGCCTGATTCTCGAGCGCATCCAGCTTGAAATGGCGCGCCGTGCCGGGGTGCGCATCAGCGACGAGGAGCTCAACCAGGCCATTGCCCGCATCGCCCAGAGCCAGGGCGTGAGCACTGAACAGTTCCTGGAGGAAGTCGCCGGCCAGGGACTCAGCGTCGCCGCTCTCAAGGAGCAGCTGTCTACCGAGATGACCCTGTCGCGGGTGCAGCAGGCCCAGGTCAATCGCCGTATCTTCATCTCCGAACAGGAGGTAGAGAACTTCCTCGTCTCCGAAGAGGGCCGCAACTGGGTCTCACCCGACGTCAACCTCGGCCATATCCTGATCCCGCTGTCCTCAGCGGCCAGTCTCGACGAAGTCGACGCGGCCACCGACAAAGCCTCGATGATCCTCGAGCGTATCGCCGCCGGGGATGATTTCCGCACCCTCGCCATAGCCCACTCAGGGGACCAGAGCGCCCTCCAGGGCGGCGATCTCGGCTGGCGCAAAATGTCCGAGTTGCCGGATGTCCTGATCGGCCCCATCGCGGGCCTCCAGCCCGGCCAGGTCACCGACGCGGTCCGCAGCAACGCCGGCCTGCACATCCTCAAACTCTACGATAAACGGGGCGGCGACCAGCAGTTGATCCAGCAGAGCAAGGTCCGCCATATCCTGCTCAAACCCAACGAAATCCGCAGCGACGAGGAAACCCTCGCCGAGCTCACCCGGATCACCGCCGAGATCCGTTCGGGCAAGCCCTTTGCCGAACTCGCCCGGGAACACTCCGAGGATATCGGCTCGGCGCTCAACGGTGGCGACCTGGGCTGGTCACTGCCCGGCAAGTTCGTTCCCCAGTTCGAACAGGTGATGAACACCATAGCCATCGACGAGGTGTCCGAGCCATTCCGCAGCGACTTCGGCTGGCACATCCTCCAGGTGACCGAGCGCCGCGATCAGGACTTCAGCGAAGACATCAAGCGCAACCAGGCCGAGAACATCCTCCGCCAACGCAAATTCGAGTCGGAACTGCAGATCTGGCTTCAGGAGATCCGCGATGAAGCCTTTGTCGACATAAAGATCTGACATGCGTCTCGCCATCACCCCCGGAGAACCCGCCGGGATAGGCCCGGACCTGCTGATCCAGCTGATCCAGCGACCTCAGCCCTGCGAACTGGTGGCCTACGCCGATCCCGATATGCTCCGCGACCGGGCCAGCGCGCTGAACCTGCCCCTGCATTTGCGCGCAGCCGAGGGCCGGCCACTCGCGGGCGGGGGGGATCTGGCGATTCGCCCTGTGCCATTGGCCGGAAAGGCTCGCCCCGGCATCCTCGACCCGGCCAATGCCGGCGCGGTGCTCGCCAGTCTCGAGGCCGCGGTCGACGATACTCTCAGCGGCCGCTGCCTGGGTCTGGTGACCGGGCCGGTGAACAAGGCCATCATCAATGTCGCGGGCATTCCTTTCAGCGGGCACACCGAGTTCCTTGCCGAGCGCACCGGCACCCCCAGGGTGGTGATGATGCTGGCTACCGCGGGGCTGCGCGTGGCGCTCGCCACCACCCATTTGCCCCTTGCCGCGGTACCCGCCGCCATCACCCGGGAAGGGTTGATCGACACCCTCGTCATCATCGATCGCGACCTGAAGCACAAATTTGCCATTGCCCGCCCGCGCATCCTGGTATGCGGCCTCAATCCCCATGCCGGCGAGAGCGGCCATCTGGGGCGCGAAGAAATCGATACCATCTCCCCCGCGCTCGAGATCAGCCGTGAACGTGGCATCGACGCCGTTGGCCCCCTGCCCGCGGATACACTGTTCACGCCAAAATACCTCGATCATTGCGATGCGGTGCTGGCGATGTATCACGATCAGGGCCTGCCGGTACTTAAATTCAAGGGGTTTGGCGCAGCGGTCAACATCACCCTGGGCCTGCCCATCATTCGCACCTCGGTCGATCACGGTACCGCCCTCGACCTCGCTGGCAGTGGGCGCGGCGACACCGGCAGCCTGGCCACAGCCATTCACTACGCCATCACCATGGCCGCCTGCCAGGGAAAAGCGCGATGACGACTCTCGACGGGCACCGTGCCCGCAAACGCTTCGGCCAGAACTTTCTTGTCGATCACCATGTGATCGAACGCATCGTCGCCGCGATCAATCCTCGCGCGGACGACAATCTGGTGGAAATCGGCCCGGGCCAGGGCGCCCTGACCGGCCCTCTGCTCGCCGCCAATCCACATCTCACCGCCATCGAGCTGGACAGAAATCTCATCCACCTGTTGCGGCAGAAATTTACCGACTATCCGGCATTTCAGTTGATGGAGCAGGACGCCCTGAAGTTTGATTTCACCAGCCTCGCCGATCGCGGGCCGCTCCGCATCGTCGGCAACCTGCCCTATAACATTTCCACGCCGCTGATCTTCCATCTCCTCGCTCATGAGCGGGTAGTCCGCGACATGCACTTCATGCTCCAGCGGGAAGTGGTGGAGCGCCTCGCCGCCGCGCCCGGCAGCAAGGCCTATGGACGGTTGAGCGTCGTGGTCCAGTACCTGTGCCAGGTGGATTTTGTCTTCTCCGTCCCACCCGGAGCCTTCGTCCCTGCGCCCAAAGTCGAATCGGCCATCGTTCGCCTGTGCCCCCACGAGCACAAGAGCCTGACGGCAGTCGATCCGCCACTGCTTTTCGAACTCGTCCGGCAGAGCTTTCAGCAGCGCCGCAAAACCTTGCGCAACAATCTCAAAATCTGGTCTGACCGCTACGATCTCGACGATCTGCCACTGGATCTCGGGCGTCGCCCGGAGACCCTGGCGGTCGATGAATTCGTCACCTTGAGTAATCAGTTGGCCCGTCAACATGACCGCTAATCCGATCGACATCACCGTCAGAACTCAATACCTGGCGGAACAATCCCGCCCCGGCAACGACCAGTATGCGTTCGCCTACCACATCACCATTCGCAACCGTGGAGCGGAAGCCCTGACCCTCGTCAGCCGCCACTGGCTGATAACCGATGCCGCGGAAAAGATCCAGGAAGTCCGCGGCGAAGGCGTCGTCGGCGTGCAGCCCACCATCGACCCGGGCACGTCGTACAGCTATACCAGCGGCGTGATGCTGGACACCCCGGTGGGCACCATGGAAGGCTCCTATCACATGCTCCGGGGTGATGGCTCGGTCTTCGAAGCGCCGATTCCCGTGTTCCTGCTGGCGGTTCCGGGCACGATCAACTAGGGGAGACGCAGTGGCCATCTATGCCGTAGGGGATATTCAGGGCTGCCTGTCCTGTCTCGAGCGACTGCTCGATAGTGTCGGTTTCCATCCCGGACGGGACCAGTTGTGGGCGGTCGGCGACCTGATCAACCGTGGCCCCAGTTCCCTGGAGACCCTTCGATTCTGCAAGGGTCTCGGCGATAGTTTCCGCAGCGTACTGGGAAACCATGACCTTCACCTGCTGGCCGTGGCCCGCGGTCATCGCTCCCCGTCCCACAAGGATACCCTTCAGGATATCCTCACCGCCCGCGATCGCGACGATTTGCTCGAATGGTTGCGGCACCATCCCCTAGTGATTGCGGAAAACGGCTTCACTCTTGTCCACGCCGGCATTCCCCCCCAGTGGAGCATCCGCAAAGCGCTGAAGCGTGCCCGCGAAGTGGAAACCATCCTCCACGGCGAGCAGCCCGGGCAACTGCTCGCCACCATGTATGGCAATCAGCCCGATACCTGGGACAAAAACCTCGAGGGCCCGTCCCGCTGGCGGTTGATTACCAACTATTTCACCCGCATGCGTTTCTGCGACGCCAGCGGCCGGCTGGAGCTGAACAGCAAGCTCGGCCCCGGCTCGGCGCCCAAGGGATTCGCACCCTGGTTCAGCCATGCAGCCCGAAAGACCGCCGGCGACGATATTGTCTTCGGCCATTGGGCGGCCCTCGACGGGGTTGCCCGCGGGGACCACCTGTTTCCCCTTGATACCGGCTGTGTATGGGGCGGTCGGCTGCGCCTGATGTGCCTGGACACCCGAACCTACCACCACGTCAGCTGCAAGAGTATCCGGGATCAGAGCGGCGCACGGCTCGACCACGGATCCTGATCCAACGGATAAAAGGCAGCCATAAAAAAACCAGGGCCTGGCCCTGGTTTCTTAATGCCATCAAGCCTTATTCGGCATCGACGGCGCCGGCAGTATCGGATTCCGACGGCCGATCAACCAACTCGACATAGGCCATTGGTGCGTTGTCGCCGGTGCGGTAGCCGCACTTGAGGATACGGATGTAGCCACCGGGGCGCGCCACGTAACGCGGGCCCAGCTCGTTGAAGAGCTTGCCGACAGCCTGCTTGCTGCGCAGGCGATCAAAGGCGAGGCGGCGATTGGCAACGCTGTCCGCCTTGGCCAGGGTAATCAGCGGCTCGGCAAACGTGCGCAGCTCCTTGGCTTTCGGCAGGGTTGTCTTGATCACTTCATGCTCCACCAGGGAGGCGATCATGTTGCGGAACATCGCGCGGCGATGGGTTCCGGTCTTGTTCAGTTTGCGACCACTGTATCGATGACGCATAGCAATAATTCCTTAAACGGTTGCTCTCACAGCAATATTGTCAATCAGCCGCCGGAGGGCGACCATCAAGCGTTTTCAGTGTCCCGGCGGAGGCTGGCCGGCGGCCAGTTCTCCAGGCGCATGCCGAGAGACAACCCGCGGGAAGCCAGGACATCCTTGATCTCGGTAAGGGATTTCTTACCAAGGTTCGGGGTTTTGAGCAGTTCCACCTCGGTGCGCTGAATCAGGTCACCGATGTAGTAGATGCTTTCCGCCTTCAGGCAGTTGGCGGAACGGACCGTCAACTCCAGATCATCGACCGGACGCAGGAGGATGGGATCGATCTCATCCTCTTTCTTCTCGGGCTCGCTCTTCTTCTCGCTCTCGAGATCCACGAAGACCGCCAACTGGTGCTGCAGAATAGTGGCCGCACGACGAATGGCTTCTTCAGGATCGATGGTCCCGTTGGTTTCGATATCGAGAATGAGCTTGTCCAGGTCGGTGCGCTGCTCGACCCGGGCGTTGTCGACCACATAGGCGACCTTCATCACCGGGCTGAAGCTGGCATCGAGATGCAGCCGACCAATGGAGCGCGTCTCATCTTCGTCTCCGCCCAGCGCATCCGCCGGCTGGTAACCCCGCCCGCGCTGAACCTTCATGCGCATGTTCAGCTTGGTCTTGCCGGTAATGGTCGCAATCAGATGTTCGGGATTCCTGATCTCGATGCTGCTGTCATGCTGGATGTCGCCAGCCTTGACTTCTCCCGGTCCCTGGACGCTGAGAGTGACCTCCGCGGATTCCTTGCCATGCATCACCAGAGCAATACCCTTGAGGTTCAACAGCAGGTCGATGACATCTTCCTGTACACCTTCCAGGGTGCTGTATTCGTGCTCGACGCCATCGATCTCCACCTCGACGACAGCGCAACCAGGCATCGAGGAAAGGAGAATGCGGCGCAGAGCATTCCCCAGAGTGTGACCAAAGCCCCTTTCGAGGGGTTCGAGTACCACTTTGGCCCGGTTGGCGGCCAGCAGTGTCACGTCAATGGATCGCGGGGTAAGAAGTTCTGTCGCTGAAGTCTGCATACGGGTACCTGTGGTGTAAGCTGACAAAAAAACCAATTACTTGGAGTAGAGCTCTACAATGAGGTTCTCATTGATTTCCGCAGGCAATTCGCTTCTATCGGGAGTGCGCTTGAAGACACCAACCAGTTTGTTGGCATCGACTTCGACCCAGTCGACAGAGCCGCGTTGTGTAGCGAGCTGAACAGCGGACTGAATACGCAGCTGCTTCTTGGCCTTCTCGCGAACGCTGACTTCCTCACCAGCCTGCACCTGGCAGGAGGGGATGGTCACCTTCTTGCCATCGACCATAATGGAACCGTGAGCTACCAGTTGGCGGGCTTCCGCACGCGTCGCGGCATAACCCATTCTGTAGACCACGTTATCGAGACGGGATTCCAGCAGCAACAGCAGGTTTTCACCCGTCGCGCCCTTGGCGGCCGCAGCCTTCTTGTAGTAGTTGCGAAACTGCTTCTCGAGCACGCCGTAGAGACGACGAACCTTTTGCTTTTCGCGCAGCTGAACACCGTAGTCGGAAAGCCGCCCGCGGCGCTGACCGTGCTGCCCGGGGGCACTCTCGGCGCGGCACTTGGACTCCAGCGGGCGGATACCGCTCTTGAGGAACAGATCGGTTCCTTCACGACGCGACAGTTTACAGGTGGGACCCAAATATCTGGCCATTGTTTCTGTTCCTCGTTAAACGCGACGTTTTTTGGAAGGACGGCAACCGTTATGCGGGATCGGCGTCACGTCGGTGATATTGGTGATCTTGAACCCGGCGTTGTTGAGTGCGCGCACTGCGGACTCCCGGCCCGGACCGGGGCCTTTGACCTGGACGTCCAGGTTCTTCAAGCCGTATTCCTGCGCGGCGACGCCGGCTTTCTCCGCTGCCACCTGGGCGGCGAACGGAGTGCTCTTGCGCGAACCGCGGAAACCGGAGCCGCCGGACGTCGCCCAACTCAGCGCATTGCCCTGGCGGTCAGTGATGGTGATGATGGTGTTGTTGAAAGAGGCATGCACGTGGGCGATACCGTCAATCACAGTACGCTTCGCCTTCTTGCGAGTCGTTTTTGCGGGTGTCTTGGCCATAAAATTACCTAGTTCACTCAACTTGCCAGGGTGCTGGCATCAGATTAACGCTTAATGGGCTTGCGGGGACCTTTGCGGGTCCGGGCATTGGTCTTGGTACGCTGGCCACGCAGGGGCAGGCCCTTGCGGTGACGCAAACCACGGTAGCAACCGAGGTCCATCAAGCGCTTGATGTTCATGTTCACTTCGCGGCGCAAGTCGCCTTCGACAGTGCGCTTGGCCACTTCGTTGCGGACCGCATCCAGCTGCTCTTCCGACAGTGCAGCAATCTTGATGTCTTCAGCCAGGCCGACTGCAGCGCAGATCTGCTTGGCCGTGGTGGGACCTATTCCGTAAACATAGGTGAGCGAGACCACCGCATGCTTGTTATCAGGGATGTTGACGCCGGAAATACGGGCCATTCGTTTTACTCCAATTGTCTACTGTTTCTGCTTTCTAGGTGCCGGGCCGCAGATTCACCAAGGGCGAAAAAAGGCGCAAGATCATATCCTCAAAAGCAACAAAAATCAATCGTCGCCTGGGATCAACCCTGCCGCTGCTTGTGACGGGGCTCCACACTGCAGATCACTCGCAAAGAACCCTTGCGCTTGATGATCTTGCAGTTGCGACATACTTTTTTTACAGATGCACGTACTTTCATTTCATATCACCTCAAATGCTAGCGGAGTCCACCGCCATACCCTTTCAAATTCGCCTTTTTCATCAGCGATTCATATTGCTGGGACATCAGGTGCGACTGCACCTGGGCCATGAAATCCATGGTTACCACAACCGCGATCAACAAAGATGTCCCGCCCAGATAGAAAGGAACGTTGAAATACACGTTGAGGAACTGCGGCAACAGGCAAACCGCGGTGATGTACAGCGAACCCACCACTGTCAGCTTGGTGACCACGTTATCGACGTACTTGGCCGTCTGGTCACCCGGACGGATACCTGGCAGATAGGCTCCGCCCTTCTTGAGGTTGTCGGCGATTTCACGTGGATTGAACATCAGTGCCGTATAGAAGAAACAGAAGAAAATGATCAGCACCGAAAACAGCAGAACATGCAGCGGCTGGCCCGGGCCGAGGAACAAGGCAACATCCTGGAGCCAATCGGGAGCATCGGTACCCTGCCCGAACCAGGTGGCAATGGTCGACGGAAACAGCAACAGGCTGCTGGCAAAGATTGCCGGGATCACGCCCGCCATGTTCACCTTGAGCGGGAGGTGGCTTTGCTGGGCGCCGCCGTAGGCCCTGCGCCCCTGTTGGCGCTGGGCATAGTTGACGGTGATGCGCCGCTGCCCGCGCTCGATGAACACCACAAAGTAGACTATGGCTATCGCCAACACGGCGATCACCAGCACCGCCAGGATATGCAGATCGCCCTGGCGAGCCGATTCGAAGGCCTGACCCACGGCGCTCGGGAGCCCGGCGACGATGCCGGCGAAGATCAGCATCGAGATACCGTTGCCGATACCCCGCTCGGTGATCTGCTCACCCAGCCACATCATGAACATCGCGCCGGTCACCAGCGATACCACGGCAATCAGGTAGAACGAAAAATCCGACAGATAGGCAAGCCCCTGCCCGGCAAGGCCAACGGCCATGCCGGTACCCTGTACCAACGCCAGGAGCAGCGTACCGTACCGGGTGTACTGACTGATCTTGCGCCGCCCGGCGTCACCTTCCTTCTTCAACTGCTCGAGCGAGGGTGTCACCGCCGTCAGCAGTTGCATGATGATGGATGCCGAAATGTAGGGCATGATTCCCAGAGCGAGGATACTCATCCGCTCCAAAGCGCCACCGGAAAACATGTTGAACAGCCCCAGGATCGTCCCCTGGTTCTGGTTGAACAGGTTCGCCAGCCGATCGGGATCGATACCGGGCACCGGGATATGGGTACCAATGCGGTAGATAATGATGGCCAGCAGCAAAAAGCGAAGGCGAGCCCAAAGCTCGCCTAACCCTTTTGCTGCACCAGCCGGCAGGTTGCCTGTCTTAGCCATTTGCAGAGTGCCTACTTATTCCTCGACCTTACCGCCAGCAGCTTCAATCGCAGCCCTGGCACCTTTGGTGACGGCCAGCCCCTTGACGGTGACTGCTTTAGTCAGCTCTCCGGAGAGAAACACCTTGGCGCGCTCGATCTTCGCGGAGATGAGTCCCGCTTCACGCAGCGCAGCGAGATCGGCCACATCGCCACCGATGGCATTGAGCTCGGCAAGGCGGATTTCGGCACTGACCATCGCGATCCTGGAGGTGAAACCAAATTTCGGCAGACGCTTTTGCAGCGGCATCTGGCCGCCCTCGAAACCCGGACGCACGCGGCCACCGGAACGGGCCTTCTGGCCCTTGTGGCCACGGCCGCTGGTCTTGCCAAGGCCGCTGCCGATACCACGACCGACCCGCTTGCCTTCCTTGACCCGCCCGGGGGCGGGGCTAAGTGTATTCAAACGCATGGTCACTCTCCCTCAACCTTTATCATGTAGCTGACTTTGTTGATCATCCCGCGCACAGAGGCCGTATCTTCCACCTCGACGGTGTGGCCGATGCGACGCAGACCCAGGCCGGAGATGCATGCTTTGTGAGCAGCCAGACGACCGTTGACGCTGCGCACCTGGGTAACCTTGATAGTTTTCTTGGACATTTTCTGATTCCTGTCTCAGCGGCCAACAGCCTTAGCCAACAATCTCGTCCACCGACTTGCCGCGCTTGGCAGCAACGGCCTCCGGCGACTGGATGCCTTGGAGCGCCTTGAAAGTAGCACGAACGACATTCACCGGATTGGTGGAACCATGGCACTTGGCCAGTACGTTCTGGACACCGGCGAGCTCGAGAACCGAACGCATGGCACCGCCGGCGATTACACCAGTACCGTCGGAGGCCGGCTGCATGTAAACCTTCGATGCCCCGTGGTTGGCCGTGATCGGGTACTGGATCGTGGTGCCATTCAGGTCCACGTCGATCATATTGCGCCGGGCTGCTTCCATGGCCTTCTGAATGGCCTGGGGAACCTCGCGCGCCTTACCGCGACCAAAGCCCACGCGCCCCTTGCCATCGCCGACCACTGTCAGCGCGGTAAAGGCGAATATCCGACCACCCTTGACGGTTTTGGCAACCCGGTTTACCTGGACCAGTTTTTCCTGCAGCCCTTCGTTTGGATCTACTTCTCTTGGATTGTTAGCCATGTGTCAACCTTTAGAATTCCAGACCGCCTTCACGAGCCGCATCGGCAAGCGCCTTGATGCGACCATGGTATTTGAAACCACTGCGGTCAAAAGATACCTTCTGAATACCCGCTGCCCGTGCCCGCTCGGCGACCAGTTGACCCACCCCACGGGCGGCATCGATATTGCCGGTCGCGTCGGAGCGAAGCGACTTGTCCAGTGTGGAAGCGCTGGCCAGCACCTTGTCGCCCGCCGCAGAGATTACCTGGGCGTAGATATGGCGAGGGGTGCGGTGTACGGTCAGCCTGGTGGCCCCGATCTCGCGCATTTGGATTCGCGTGCGACGGGCGCGACGCAGACGTGCTTGCTTCTTGTCTTTCATCATCCAGACCTGCTACTTCTTTTTCGCGTCTTTACGACGTACTTGCTCATCCGCGTAGCGGACACCCTTGCCTTTGTAGGGCTCCGGCGGGCGGAAAGCGCGAATCTCGGCGGCCACGTGCCCAAGCAATTGCTTGTCGGCGGCCTTGAGAATGATTTCCGTCTGGCTCGGGGCCTCGGCAGTGACACCTTCCGGCAATTGGTACTCGACCGGGTGGGAGAAACCGAGAGTGAGGTTGACCTTACCACCTTGTGTCTGAACGCGGTAACCAACACCCACCAACTGCAACTTGCGCTCGAATCCTTCACTGACACCGACAACCATGTTGTTGACGATGCTCCGCAAGGTACCGGCCTGGGCTTTTGAGCTCTGATCACCATTGGCAGCGCTGAAGGTGAGAACGTCGTCCTCCTGGCTGATGACAACCCGCGGATTCACCGGGATGGTCAGCGTGCCCTTGCTGCCCTTGATGATGATTTGACGGCTATCCTGTTTCATCTCCACACCGCTCGGGAGCTTGACAGGATTCTTTGCAATTCTAGACATCTCGCAATCTCTTTAAATAATGCCAGTTAGAAAACTGTACAGAGCACTTCGCCACCGATACCGGCAGAGCGCGCCGCACGGTCAGACATGACACCTTTACTGGTCGAAATAATTGCAACACCGAGACCGTCGCGAACTTTGGGCAGCTCGCCGGCGCCAGCGTAGTAGCGCAGCCCCGGGCGACTGGCACGCTTGAGTTCTTCGATGACCGGTTTACCTTCATAGTACTTGAGGGTAATGGTCAGCTGTGCCTTGAGATCGCCACTAACGGCGAAGTCGGCAATATAACCTTCGGCCTTGAGCACTTCGGCAACCGAGACCTTCAGCTTGGAGGAAGGCATGACGACAGTCGCGTGAGCGCGGCCATGAGCGTTGCGAATGCGCGTCAGCATGTCAGCCAGTGAATCTTGCATACTCATTCTGAATAAATCCTCGTCACTTACCAGCTAGCTTTGACAAGCCCGGGAACATCCCCGCGCATTGCCGCTTCGCGCAATTTGTTTCGGCAAAGACCGAACTTCCGGTAAACACCATGGGGCCGACCGGTTATCCTGCAGCGGCGCTGCTGCCGGCTCGGGCTCGAGTCACGGGGCAGTTTCTGAAGCTTGACCAGGGCCTCCCACCGCTCTTCGTCCGAGCTGTTGGGATTGCTGATGATAGCTTTCAGTTCCTGGCGCCGGACTGCGTGCTTGGCTACCAGCTTGGAGCGTTTCTGCTCCCGTTCGATCATTGATGTCTTTGCCATATTTGTAACCTTAACCCCTCAGAGGAAAATTGAACGCCCGCAGCAATGCGCGGCCTTCTTCGTCATTCTTGGCCGTGGTCGTGATGGTGATGTCCAGGCCGCGCAGTTTATCTACCTTGTCATAGTCGATTTCGGGGAAGATGATCTGCTCGTTGACACCCATGGCGAAGTTGCCACGGCCATCAAAGGATTTCGGGCTGATGCCACGGAAGTCGCGAATCCGCGGAATGGCAATATCGATCAGCTTTTCCAGAAACTCGTACATCCGTTGGTTGCGCAGGGTAACCTTGCAACCAATGGGCCAGCCCTCGCGAATCTTGAAACCTGCGACAGATTTCCGCGCTTTGGTGATCACCGGCCGCTGGCCGGATATCAGGGTCAGGTCGTTGACCGCATTTTCGAGAATCTTCTTGTCGGCAACCGCTTCACCTACACCCATATTGAGGGTGATCTTGGTGATCCGGGGTGTCTCCATCGGATTCGCCAGACCGAGCTCGGCTTGCAGTTTCGGCGCGATCTCGTCTTTGTACACTTGCTTAAGCTTGGCCATTTCAATATACCCTATCAGCCACCAACGACCGAGCCGCTGGATTTGAAAACCCTGACCTTGGTGCCGTCGTCAAGAACCTTGAAGCCTGCGCGATCCGCCTTTCTGGTCTCGGGATTATAAAGAGCCACATTCGATCCGTGGATCGGGGCTTCTTTTTCGACGATACCACCGGCAACACCCAGCTGGGGGTTGGGCTTCTGGTGCTTCTTGATCACCTGAACGCCACTGACCAGCAGGCGGCCGTCGTCAAGAACCCGAAGGACCTTGCCGCGCTTGCCTTTATCTTTACCGGCAATGACGATTACTTCGTCGTTGCGCTTGATCTTTTTCATACCCATCGTCAACCTCCTCGGGCCTAGAGGACTTCTGGAGCCAGAGAAATAATCTTCATGAATTTTTCGCCGCGCAGCTCGCGGGTCACGGGCCCGAATATACGGGTTCCGATCGGCGCCAACTGGTTGTTCAACAGCACGGCAGCATTGTCATCGAACTTGATGAGACTGCCATCCTGACGACGAACCCCTTTCTTGGTGCGAACCACGACAGCGTTCATCACCTGGCCTTTCTTGACCTTGCCGCGGGGAATGGCCTCTTTTACCGATACCTTGATAACGTCACCAACACTGGCGTAACGGCGATGCGAACCGCCCAACACCTTGATGCACATGACACGGCGAGCGCCACTGTTATCCGCCACGTCCAAATAGGTTTGCGTTTGAATCATTGTTCCGCTCCGAAACCGTTACTGCCAAGCGCGATTAAACTGACGCTGCCTTTTCAATCACTTCGACCAGCGCCCACGCCTTTGTCTTCGACATGGGGCGGGTTTCCTGGATCGCTACCAGGTCGCCGATAGTGCATTGGTTGTTCTCATCGTGCGCCTTGACCTTGGTCGAACGGTTGATGATCTTGCCATAGACGGAGTGCTTTACACGGCGCTCGATCAACACCGTAATAGTCTTGTCCATTTTGTCACTGACCACTCTGCCGGACAGCGTACGAGCTGTTTTCTCACTCATCTCACTCACCTGCCTTTTCGTTCAGCACGGTCTTGATACGTGCAATATTTTCGCGGGTCTCGCCAAGCCGGTGCGACTGGCCCAGCTGGCCAGTGGAGTGTTGCATACGCAGCTTGAACTGCTTTTCCAGTTCAGCTTGCAGTGCAGACTTGAGTTCGTCCACGGATTTGTCGCGAAGTTCTGAGGCTTTCATTACATCACCGAGCGTCTGACGAAGGTGGTGCCGAGGGGAAGCTTGGCGGCGGCCAGGGCAAATGCCTCACGCGCCAGCTCTTCGGTGACACCTTCCATTTCATACAGAACCTTACCTGGCTGGATCTGCGCCACCCAGTAAGACACGTTACCCTTACCCTTACCCTGACGAACCTCGAGAGGCTTCTCGGTAATGGGCTTGTCGGGGAAAACCCGAATCCAGATTTTCCCGCCACGCTTGATGTGGCGGGTCATGGCGCGCCGGGCAGCCTCGATCTGGCGCGCGGTGAGGCGCCCGCGGTCAGTTGCCTTGAGGCCAAACTCACCAAAGCTGACTTTGCTGCCGCGCTGCGCGAGACCGCGGTTGCGGCCCTTCATTTGCTTCCGGAATTTAGTACGTTTTGGTTGCAGCATCTCGATCGACCCTTATTCCAAAATCATTTCTTGGCTTTGGTCTGATCGGCTTCTTGACCGCCCAGAACTTCACCTTTGAAAATCCAAACCTTTACACCAATGATGCCGTAGGTGGTATTCGCCTCGGCAGTGGCGTAGTCAATATCGGCACGCAGGGTGTGAAGCGGCACACGGCCTTCACGGTACCATTCGGAACGCGCGATCTCTGCACCGCCAAGGCGGCCGCCGACCTGGATCTTGATACCCTCAGCACCTTGCCGCATGCTGTTCTGGACAGCGCGCTTCATGGCCCGGCGGAACATCACCCGGCGCTCCAGCTGCTGGGCGATGTTCTGGGCGACCAGTGCAGCATCCAGGTCGGGCTTGCGCACTTCCTCGATGTTGATATGGACAGGCACACCCATTTCCGCGGCCACCGCCAGCCTCAGCTTATCGACGTCTTCGCCTTTCTTACCGATCACAACACCTGGACGGGCGGTGTGAATGGTAATCCGTGCAGACTCGGCGGGGCGCTCGATCTCGATCTTGCTCACCGACGCGTGGGACAGCTGCTTGTGAATGAACTCCCTCACCTTGAGGTCCGCATTCAGCTTGTCGGCGTAATCCTTCGGACTGGCATACCAGACTGAACGGTGCTTTTTTACAATTCCGAGGCGAATCCCGGTTGGGTGTACTTTCTGACCCATGCAATGGTCTCCTAAATGCCTTTTACCTAGTCGGCAACTTTCACAGTTATGTGACAAGTGCGCTTGAAGATACGATCAGCCCTGCCCTTGGCACGAGGCTTGATGCGTTTCAGCGTCATGCCCTCGTCAACAAAAATCGTTGAAACTTTGAGCTCATCCACGTCCGCGCCTTCGTTGTGCTCGGCGTTGGCAATGGCTGACTCCAGGACCTTTTTGACCAGTGTGGCGGCTTTCTTGGGGCTGAACGACAAGATGTCCAGCGCCTCCTCTACAGCCTTGCCACGAACCTGGTCAGCAACCAGACGGGCTTTCTGTGCGGAGATCCGCGCGCCACGTAATTTTGCTGCTACTTCCACCGTATATTCCTCTACTCGAACCTGCGCTTAGCGCTTGGCCTTCTTGTCCGCTACGTGTCCGCGGTAAGTGCGGGTGGCGGCGAATTCGCCCAGCTTGTGACCGACCATTTCCTCATTGATATGGATCGGTACATGCTGGCGACCATTGTGAACAGCAATCGTCAGGCCCACCATTTCGGGCAGAACCATGGAACGACGCGACCACGTCTTGATCGGACGCTTGTCGCCTTGTTCCGCAGCCTGCTCCACTTTCTTGAGCAGATGCAAATCAATAAATGGACCTTTTTTCAGGGAGCGTGGCACTTTAGTTTCCTCTTCCTGGCTATTCTCTGCCGCCGTTTATCACTTGTTGCGGTGACGAACGATCATATTGCTTGTGCGCTTGTTCTTGCGCGTCTTGTAACCTTTGGTGGGCACGCCCCAGGGAGTCACAGGGTGACGACCACCGGAGGTTCTGCCCTCACCACCGCCATGGGGGTGGTCGACGGGGTTCATGGCCACACCGCGAACGGTGGGACGCACACCGCGCCAGCGCTGCGCACCGGCTTTACCCAGCGACCGCAGACTGTGCTCACTGTTGGACACCTCGCCCAGCGTGGCACGGCAGTCGGCAGGCACCTTGCGCATCTCGCCCGAACGCAGGCGCAGGGTAGCGTACTGCCCTTCGCGGGCGACCAGCTGGACAGAGGCGCCGGCGCTGCGCGCCAACTGAGCACCTTTGCCCGGCTTCATCTCCACACAATGGATGGTGCTGCCCACGGGGATATTGCGCAGCGGCAGCGTATTGCCCACCTTGATCGGCGCAGCGGGCCCGGACTGCAACAGGTCTCCTGCCTTGACCCCCTGGGGCGCAATGATGTAGCGGCGTTCGCCGTCCTTGTAACAGACCAGGGCGATATTGGCGGTGCGGTTGGGATCGTATTCGACACGCTCGACCTTACCGACAATGCCATCCTTGTTGCGCTTGAAATCGATCACCCGGTAGTGATGCTTGTGACCACCACCCACATGGCGGGTAGTAATCCGGCCAGAGTTGTTGCGACCTCCCGTCTTGCTCTTCTTTTCGAGAAGCGGCGCATAGGGCGCGCCCTTGTGCAGGTCCGGATTGACGACGCTGACAACAAAGCGGCGACCAGGCGATGTTGGCTTTCTTTTGACTACAGGCATGTCAACACCCCTTATTCAGCTGTGGCAAAGTCAATTTCTTGACCCTGCGCCAGACGTACATAGGCCTTTTTCCAGTCGGACTGGCGGCCAATGCCATGGCGGGTTCGCTTGCTTTTACCCTTGACATTAAGCACGCGGACGTCTTCAACCTGGACACCAAACAGCTGCTGCACAGCGGCTTTGACTTCACGCTTGTTGGCGTCTCGGGCCACCTTGAATACAACCTGATTGCCCTGCTCAGCAACATTCGTCGCTTTTTCAGAGACTTGCGGCGCAATCAGCACCTTGAAGATGCGTTCTTTGTTCATGCCAGCATCTCCTCTACTTTTTTCAATGCAGGTACTGTAACCAGTACTTTCTCAAAGCCGATCAGACTCACCGGATCGACACCGAGGGCATCGCGCACATCCACCTTATGAAGATTGCGCGACGACAGGTACAGGTTGCGATCCACCTCTTCGGTGACGATCAGCACATTATCGAGACCCAGCTGGCCGAGCTTGGTCATCAGCGCCTTGGTCTTGGGCTCCTCGATTCCGAAGTCCTCCACCACCACCAGGCGATCCTGACGCGCCAGCTCAGAGAAAATTGACCGCATGGCAGCGCGATACATCTTCTTGTTGATCTTCTGAGTATGATCCTGAGGGCGGGCCGCGAAAGTCACACCGCCAGTGCGCCACAGGGGGCTGCGGATGGTTCCCGCACGTGCCCGACCACTGCCTTTCTGGCGCCACGGCTTCTTGCCGCCACCAGAAACTTCGGAGCGGGTTTTCTGAGCCCGGCTACCCTGGCGACCAGCCGCCATGTAAGCCACGACCGCCTGATGCACCAGGTCCTGGTTGAAGTCTTTGCCAAAAGCGTCATCGGATACCGTGATGGTTCCCGCTGCGCCCTGACCGTTGGAAATAGTAAGCTCCATAGGTTGATCCCCTTAAGCCTTTACTGCGGGGCTGACGATCACATCACCGCCCGGAGCGCCGGGAACGGCGCCTTTGATCAACAGCAGGTTGCGCTCGACATCGACACGAACAACCTCGAGGTTTTGCACAGTGACACGCTCTGCACCCATGTGACCAGCCATTTTCTTACCCTTGAAAACCCGGCCCGGGGACTGGTTCTGACCGATGGAACCAGGCGCGCGGTGAGACAGCGAGTTGCCGTGGGTGGCATCCTGCATGCTGAAGTTCCAGCGCTTGACCACACCCTGAAAGCCTTTGCCCTTTGAGACACCAGTGACATCGACCACCTGGCCAGCCTGGAAGCGCTCCACCGTGAGAGTAGAGCCGACTTCGAACTGCTCTTCGGCACCATCGAGGCGAAGTTCCCACAGACCGCGACCAGCCTCCACACCAGCTTTGGCGTAGTGACCTGCAAGGGATTTGGTTACACGGGAGGCGCGACGGCTGCCGACGGCAACCTGAACGGATGCATAGCCATCCGTCTCATCGCTTTTGACCTGAGTGATGCGATTGGGGTCAACCTCAATCACAGTCACCGGGATAGAGACACCAGCGTCAGTAAAAACGCGGGTCATGCCGCACTTGCGGCCGACGATTCCAACACTCATTTTTGAACCTCTTGGTGTACGGGGCTTTTACCCGCTATGGCCGCCCATTTCAGAGCGTTACACACCCCAAACGGGGCTTTAGGCTTTTTTGCAACAATCAGCCAAGACTGATCTGTACATCCACGCCAGCAGCCAAGTCCAACTTCATCAGGGCATCGACGGTCTTATCCGTCGGCCCAACGATATCCAGAAGCCGTTTGTGGGTGCGAATCTCATACTGATCGCGCGCATCCTTGTTGACGTGCGGAGAGATCAATACTGTAAATCTTTCCTTGCGAGTGGGCAGCGGAATCGGACCACGGATCTGGGCTCCGGTGCGCTTTGCCGTCTCGACAATCTCCTGGGTCGAAGTGTCGATCAGCTTATGATCGAAAGACTTCAGACGAATTCTAATACGCTGACTCTGCATGGAACCACGAACTCCAGTTACTTTGCTCCCAGCCTCTGCTGAAAACCCCCTGCAAAAGGGAGGCGAGATTTTAAGTTCGCTTAAGCAGGGTGTCAAGCAAAAAAGAAGATTGGAACAGTGTTTGTTGCGAAAACGACGGCGCGGGGTTGAGCCCGACCGCCGTTTTTGCCACGCGCTGTTTACTGGATGATTTTGGCTACCACGCCGGCGCCGACAGTGCGGCCACCTTCGCGGATCGCAAAACGCAGGCCATCTTCCATCGCGATCGGCGCAATCAACGTCA
>JBAZCN010000026.1:0-32145 GCA_041655035.1 Porticoccaceae bacterium
CCTGCACCCAATTGATCAGAGGAATCTTGCCCTGATATCGGGCCCCCTATCAAGATTGGCTACTCCCAAGCCTATTGACCCTTGTCCGGTCGCCAGCCATTTCCCGCTGATCTCGAGCGCTTCTGCAATCTGTGGGGTGTAGCGTGACCGAGCCGTCTTGCCGGAACAGATCTGGCTGATCGACTGCTGTTTGATACCAATGCGCCGAGCCAGCTCCGACTGGCTGACACCAGTGAGCTCGAGGGCGCGATTGAGGCGTTCGGATAAAGTAGTCATGTGCGCACTCTACAAATATAGCTGTAGAAAATCAACACTTTTTACTGTTGACCTGACTACAGTTAAGACTGTAACATCGCCATTTGTAACAGCTTTTATTGTAGAGGTTAGGCATGGATTTGTCCCCACAGACGCAAGAGCAACTAAAACGGGCGATTGACCTCCTGGGAGGCCAGTCCGCATTGGCCAGGGCGATCAACACCAAGCAACAGAATGTCTGGTTCTGGCTGAACAAATCGGGTCGCGTGCCCGCGGAATTCGTACTACCCATCGAGCAGGCCACCGGTGGTGAAGTCACTCGCACTCAACTTCGGCCGGACATTTATCCATGCGATGACAACTCGCTGATGACAGCCGGTAATCAGTAGGGATCAGCGAAGCGTGATGGTCAACACCTGTAGCAAGCCAATAAGGGGCAAGCACCGTGCGTGATTACGGCAAGGTCTACACCCGCTTTTGGCTGAAACAGAATGTGTTGTCCTGGAGTGACTCTGCAAAGCTATTGAGTTTGTACTTGCTCACTTGCCCACACTGCAACCTGCTTGGCTGCTTCCGGCTTCCTGGTGGATATGTGGCATCAGATCTGGGCTGGTCCGAAGAACAGGTTCAAGTAGTCATGTCAGAGCTGGCAACCGACGGATTCATCGTGCGTTGCGAAAACAGCGGATGGACACTCATCACCAGTTTTCTGCGCCACAACCCGATTGAGAACCCGAACCAAGGCAAGGCGGCCGTTCGATTGCTGCGTGACGTACCCAGCAATTTCATCGGCATGAAAGCACTACTCGAAGCATTGAGTCTTTTTGCCGCTCGGCTTCCCGATGAATTTGCAGCGCTGTTTATGTCCGAGGACAAGCCGGTACGGGACTCTCATCCGTCGGACGACAATGAGAGAAACAGCCCAAATACAGTTAATACTGTAGACACCAAACAGTTCGATGACTTCTGGGAACTGCAAATTCGCAAGGAAAAGAAGGCCAAAGCCAAAGAAGAATGGTTACGGCTTGGCCTGCATGAGAACCATGCATTAGCCAATGAAGTGATTCGCGTCTGGCAAGAGCAACGAGAGTTCCGGCTGCAATATCAGGATCGGACCAAAACACCCATGCCCCATAGCCTTGAGCCTGATGAACGTCATACCAGGAGCAACCCATGGCACAAGCAAAACCCAGTTATTCAAAACCGATTTTCGAGCAATCCTTTACCATCAACAGTCTTCAGGCCCAGCGCGTGGTAGATCGCGTATTCCGTCGCACCGTCAGCGCCTTGTATGGAATCGACGTCATCCTGCGCATCATTGGCGATGCCAACGAGATTGACGAAGTCGAAGGCATCATTACGCAGATGATAGACGAAGGCGTTGGAGCCATTGACAAAGAGCAGCAACGGCTCGACAAGCTGATGGAAGCCAACGGCATCGACGAAATCCCGGACTACACCGACCCCATCACCTTCAACGCCCGCATCAGTTCGCCGCAAGTTGGCCAGTTTGTTGGCCTCGTGAGAAAACTCGACGCCCTGATGATTGCCATGGACACCCTCTGGCTGTCCAGCGTGATCAGCAACAAACAGCGCGTCGATGGCAACTACGCCTGGCAACAACGCATCATCAAGCTCGCCCGTCGCATCATCGATATCGAGATCCGGGCTCGTAAGTCTGCCCAGGCCAAAGGCAAGCAAGAAGAAGTTGAACAGGCCGCGCCGGCCACGGAAGACGGCTTGTCAGAAGAAGACAAATCAGAAATCCCCGCCACCTAGCCGTAAGGCTCCCTTCAAGCCTTCCCGCCTGACCTTTGGCCCCAGCAACTGGGGCTTTTTTAGTGTGCGCCAGATATGGCGCGTAGCGCCGTGCGGCAGGCGCTGTTCAGGTACGCGTGGTGGCGGCCGGATGACTTGACGCCGGTTGTCCGCTATCGGTGATAGTTGGATGGATTTTTAGGCGTAATTGACAGGGAATCTACTTGGGCAATACCAAACCACCAAAATCCTCTCGACAATGACATCAACGGAAACGCCATGCCTGTAGCGCCGCATCTGCCCTAGCACATGAAACCCACAACTCAGGTACTGAATGCAACAATACCAAGAGGCGTGAATGAAGAACCTCGCCCTCATTTCCTTCCAAGTCGCCGAAAGCAAGTTCGGTCAACCATTCACCCACAAATTCTCGCCATTCCATGAGGTCTTCCCGCGCAGCGGATGCTACAAGGGACATTCCCATAGCTTCTTCGACGGAGAAACAATATTGAGAATCCCGTCGATAACGGCGCACAAGAATGCGGAGTTCGTCGGCCAACACTGGGTTTCGGGATACGGCTGCAACTGTGGCCAGACCGTTCAAAATGCCTACCAGCTGGGATTTGTCCCCCAGATTAGCGAGCGTGTAGTTACCCAGTCTGAGAGCTTTTGCTGCCAACTCCGCATGACCGGATGTAATCCTGAAAATCATCGCGGAGTTGACGAGAGCTATAAACGAGGCCGCTTCGACTTCGTCGCTGTCGAGCTGTTCTTCAATGACACGAGCAAGGTCATCAGGCAAGGCATTTGAGCTATCTTCCGCACCTTCGAGCGGCCCCGGAAAGTATGGGTGTGGAAACTTGCATCGTTTGATAAGGCTTTGCTCTCCGTCACCGAGGATAGTGTCGCGCAGCTCCCCCTCGTCAAGGTTTGCCTGAAAATTGTTGCCTGCAATCATGATGCGGCCGAAGAAGTCCGCCTGCATTTGAGGCGCGACCGCCAGGTCGGGGTTCCATCGCGGCTCGATGCGCATATCCGCGAGAGACTGCATATAGAAGTGCTCGCCGCGATTGCTGAACGCCCACTTGGAGAAGTGATCATAATCAATTCCGCATTGGACAAGCTGGCGATGGATCAACGCCGCCTGTGCCAGAGAGGCCAGTCTTCGATAAAAGGGTGGCTCCTCGGCCAGAATGCGTGTTCTGGCCAGCTCCCCGTCGACCAGAACGAACAAAGCTGAGAACAGCTTGAATTCACTGGCTTTGCTTTCCATGTCATCGTCACGGATTCGATGAACGAGACGCAGCAGGAAAGGCTCGACTTCCGGCCTATCCGAAAGAATACGCAGCCCGACTTCAAACGCGCCCAACCGAGAGAGTATGTCACCGTGTTTCTCCAGATAGTCGAACGCTTTTTCCAGTTCCCCCTGGGTGAGATTATCGGTATTGATTTCAGCGGTCAGTGCCGAATGAGAAGAAAGAAAAAGGCTGAAGAGGAAGCCCTCATAAGGTCGCCACTCTGTCAGTTGCCTAAAGACCTCTCGACCTGCGCTGACGGCATAGTCCCGAATAGAACCGCTTCCGTCATAAGCGCCAACCAGTCTCTCAAAATACCGCCGCGAACTCGGAACAAGAGACGACACACTGCTTTCACCTGCCGTGATCTCGCTTCTTATAGTTCGTTCCACATGGACCGGCGTATCGCGCATATCACTGTGAAAAGTATCGACTTCGTCGTCTTCCAGTGCACGCTCTTCCAAGATACTCCGCCATTTTTCCTGGGCACTGAGCGGAAGGTTCACGTCTGAAGCAGATTCTTCGAGAGAACGAATGCGTGTAGAGGCATCTCCGGAAAGGACAGAGAAATCAGGTAGCACCAGCCGTTGTTGATCGGATGAAAGAACAAGATTCGGTAGCTCACCCTCGCGGGCATCATTCGTGAGATTCCACGTCCGATCTTCAGCATCAGTCAATTTGGCTGGCCCTTCCCCGGCGAGAACGGTACGAACGGCATTGAAAAGCTCCGACTGCTGAATAGACACACCGCTCGATCCAAAGGTAATCATAGCTTCAGTCTTGAAGCCGTATTCTTCGCAGAAGTGCTGGTCGTTGAGCAAGCTCTTGCGTATGAGTGGCGGAACAAGCTCCAACGCGGCACCCACCATTGTCGCTCTTTTGTGAATCTGGGCATTAGCCAATTCAGCAACTTCACGGCGGTGCCAATCGACAAGCCACTCGTACACCTCGGGGAACTGTTCCTGTATGGGAGCCAGGATCCTTACTTCCACCCAGTTCCAGTAGGCATCCACAATACTTTGCTGAGTGCCGGAGGGAGGAGGCATCAGCAGCGAGAGGATAAGTGCACCGCGTCCAACTCGAACGACGTTGTCCGCGTTCTCCGGAACAAGGCTGTGTGCCCATCCTCGAATGTCAGCCTGCTCGACGAGCCAGTTTGAGCGAGCGGTGACCTCTTCGATATCGGTCCCGTCCACCCACAGGTTTCTGAGCACACGAACAATAGCTTTAAGAGTTCCGTCCAGCCAAGGCGCTTCCTTGGGGAGCCGCAGCCAATCGATCATTCTGACGCGGAGGATGGATTCCCGGATAGCCTTCAGCTCCGCCGTTTCAACCACATTCCCGTCAGCAATAATTGATTCCCTCAAACACCGTTCAAGTTCGTCTACACTGACCGGTACCAAGAAATAGCCAGCCCGGCGAAGCCGCGTGCGATGTTCAAGACGGTCGTCATCCGATAAAACACCAGCTGCTACCAAAGCATCCAGCAAGTCCAGGGTGGAGAAGACAGGCACTTGCCTGCCGCCGCTATCAACGTTTGCATGCTGATTGAGGAATCTGTCATCAATAATCGCAACGTCGCAATGGGGTGCCAGAGCAAGAATGCCGACTGAGGGGTGCTCCGGGATAGATTTCTCTTCGAACTCATCAAAGTTGCGCCTACGGCCAATTCTCACTTGTCCAGACTCTATCCGCGAATTTAGTGAAGCTCGGATGCCCTCAATGACCTCCTTCACGCCATTGGAAATGCGTTCATAAGAAATGAGGGCGTTCGCTTCAGAAAGCTCTCTTGGAGAGACCACAGCCGTTAGGCCCGCCGATTTAAGTTTTCCAAGCAACCCCAGATGCAACAAATACGAGATGGCGAGATCATCAAGATACAGGGTAGCACCGTCGGCAATTTCAGGCTGATTTGGCCACGGCTTCTCGTGCAGCTGCAAATAGGTACGCGCCCGCTTTTCCTCATCAGCGGTAATCTGACCCTTCTGTCTCAGCTTCTCCACCACAGAGAGGCAACTGCTCAAGACGGCCGCATGCGCAGATAGGTCCGCCTCTTCCTCCATCAAACTTGAAAGCCGATGTACCGGGGCAGATCGAACGACGATATGCTGCGAATCATCACCGTCTCGAACCTGCTCCGCCTCGGCGATCAATGCTGCCAGTTCATCGCCGACCTGAGCAGAGATGTCGCTGCTTGCAACAGTGCCAGGAGTGAACTTTTCTAGCATGTCTGTTGCCAGCAAATCCCGAACCTTGCGCGCATTCGCTATACGACTTGGTTGATGGAACGCAGCTTTTTGGCGTTCCTCAAACAGCCACCCAAGGGTTGAATGCGGGATATAAACAGTTTCGAAGGCGTCTAGCGCCACGTCGAGTATTTTCAGGAAACTCAACGTGAGCAGTGCAGTTGCATCCAAAGCAGCCACATTTACGCCAATATCAAACTCCAACGGCACACGCTTGCCGCTGTAAGCGGGAATTACGCTTCTCCGCCTCGGATCAGTTTCGCCCAGATTGGCTAACGCCGGGAAGGCCGTAAGGTCAATGAGAGTTCGATTAAGTGACTGGGCAGCAAGGAAGATCGGTATTTCGCCTTGTGCCAACAAGCGCCACGTTTCAGACTCGCGGCGGTCCCATTCAGGCTTTCGATCAAGAATGTCCTGCAGGCTCATTCTCTGGAGCGGGCCATCCTCACCTGACAGTTCTGCGGCCTTTTCGAGCCATTGGGAAACCTGCGGATCGTCTTCCCACCCTGCACTTGTTGCGATGAAGTATGCGGCGGCCAGGACAGCAGAATCACCATCGGCCTTTGCCGCTGCCTCGAAAACTAGATCCTTGGCCTGGGGAGAACCCAAATGAAGCGCCAGTTGCGCAGCGCCAATCAGGTCATGTGCGCTTCTGTCGCCTCTGTTCCGGTATTCATCGGCGATATATGCGGAAAGGGAGGCCCAGTCACCCACCGCAATCCCGAGGCTCACCTGTAGCGTGCGATAGTTTGGGCTGCCCACCTCTTCACTGAGTTCCGCCAGCGCAGCACGTGATTCAAGAAACGCACCCTCTTGGTATAGGCCCCACGCGTAAGACATACGCAGATTATTGGACTGCGATAGAAGGTCGGTGTTTTCTTTTAGAAACCCAACCAACGCCTCTGATCTGTGCGTATTGTTGAAAGCATTCACGAGGCGCTCAGCATCGCTAATCGAACGCGTCTCTTCAAACAAACGCCTGCCAAATTCGCACAAATCGTCCCAGCGCTGATGATCTTCGAGTTCGGCGACAAGATTGATCAGATCGCTAAGATTTCTTGTCGTTTCGTATTGTGCTTTACGAGATTCTACTGGATCACTCCCTTGGGCCTCAGAAATAATCCTTCGGAGGTTGCTTGCGTGTTCAGCAGGGATACCCTCTTCAAGCAGCCGGTCGAGTACCTCGTTCGCCCTCTCGATCAGACCTGCGCGTGAAAGCATCTCGATCAGACGATATTGCATCAGCTTGATATCAATGTGCGCAGCGAGTTGATTGTGGTGGCGAGCGATGTAGTTGGCGGCCTCCTCAGGATTCGGCTGCGCAAATGCAAGGGCGAAACGAGCAATAGCGGCATCAATGGTCATTCCGCCATTTATGGCGATACTCCGTTCGATATCCCGCTCAACTGCGTCCTGGTCCAGTTTGATACCGAACTGAAGAGCGTAGTGAACATAAGCGAGAGCGGTGTTTGGATCGCGGAGTTTGTTTTCCAACCTGCTCCTGCCGTGTGCGCTCTGCGCTGGATCGCGCAGTTCCAGCCACAGCGCGTAATCGTCATCCGTTCTCGCAGCGCGCGGACAATCCAGCCGCGTTGCGGCATCTACCGCATTGAGGAAATGTTTGTGCGCAGCTTGAAGAGCATCCGTCGAAACGGCATCTGAAGCGAGCGGAAAGCCCTGCGCCTCAAAGGGAACTTGCGTCAGAACCACTGCTCGAAAATCAACTGGCACGGTTGGGGCCAGCGTTGTTAAGGCTGCCAAATGATGAAGAATCGGGGTTTCTTCAAAGTCAGTCTCAGACAAAGAACCGACTGTCCGGGCAGCGCCATTCCAGTAGCCTAGCTGAAGCTGATGGGTCAAGAGAAAGCTCTTGC
This sequence comes from Porticoccaceae bacterium, assembly GCA_041655035.1. Lineage (GTDB taxonomy): Bacteria > Pseudomonadota > Gammaproteobacteria > Pseudomonadales > Porticoccaceae > NAT127. Next base: position 7,429 of record JBAZCN010000026.1, read on the forward strand.
CGTCCGAATCGAGATCATCAACCGTGTAACCTGCTTTAGTCATCCACTCAAGAGCGACTTCGGCACCGTCATGATGTGCAACGATCATTAAACCAGCAGAACGCGAAGTGTTGGAGTCGATCCTGGCAAGGGCCTGCAGTGCCGCCGCCTTATCTCCCTTCTGGGAAATGATAAATGCTTCCGAAATCATGGCTTCTGCAGAATCTCCGAGTGTTTTCGCGAGCTCCAGAAACTCTTCCGCTCGCGCCAGATCCTCTGAACGAGATAATAATCTCGCGCACCATGCCAACGCCCGCCCTCTTACTTCATCCGAGCCACCCGAAAGGTTTCCATCAGCAAGGCGTTTCCCGAACCCCAAAGACGACCTGGTCCTGTCAAACTCTGAAAAGAATCGTGACTTCCTGAGCTTATCAATTTCCTCTTCTGTTTTTTGGTCGACAAACTCTATCGGAACATTTCCATCAAGATAAAGATTGACGTCTCGACCGGCGATTAGATTTGTTGAACCATCTCCAGAAGAAATCGACTGTTTACTCTTCTTCCACATCGTTCTTCCTCTTCGTCCCGATACTAACGTCTCGACCTGCCTGAACATTTGTTGAGCTGTCGCCTGAACGGATGGTTTGAGTAGACGAAGTGTACTTCTTCTTGAAGATAAGGCGTCCCACCCAGGCAACGATCATTAACCCGGCGCCGGAGAACAGCCACTCTTTGTTATCAATAACCCAGGCTAAAAACTCTTTCATCTAAGTTGCCCCTTTTTCTGGCATTACAAGGTACTTCTACTTGTTACCTTCGTCATCAAACCCCAGCCAGTGTTTCAACCGCTTGGGGGCATCGTTTTGCCGGCGATATGTGCCTTTTCCAGTTCGGTTTGTGAAACCGAAGTCTTGAGTTGGCCGGATCCATTTGCATATCAAACGCCGTTCTTTTAACAAATTTTGATCTTGGACAGTGAGATTGCCCAGACTGTCGGAAAATGTGTCGGCGATGCGAAATCCCATGTCATCACTCTTCTGAGATTGGCTGTTGAGGGTCCGAACCCAAGCTGATGTACTCCAGTCTCCAAGGTTTTAGAAGTTGTGACTGCCGGTAGGTGAGCGCCTCATCCGAAACAACGTCTACAAATCTCAGTTCGATGTCCTGCCAATCTTGACCGGATTCGTTAAAGAGTTTCGCTTTGAAGGCGTTTTGGATTTTATCTTTCAGCGATTCTGCGGACGCTCTGGCTCTTCCTGCATCATCAGCTGTTTGATACAAAATAACGATATCTAGCAGGTAGATATCGTCGGGCCCGGCCTCTTCATTAGCGATGTCAAAATAGATAGCAGCAATGTCGCTACCGAGTTTTTTCCCAGCGTCCGCAATTTTTCTATCCAGTTTATGCGTGGTTAATCTTTGCTCAAACTCGTCTGGAAAGGCAGATCGTCGATACCGGCTGGCCAGCCAGCGCTGAAAAGTCACCTTGTCACTTTTACTAAGGTGCACATCCGACGGAGTGTGCCCCAATAGATTGACCTTGGGTATTGACGCCTTCTTCAGCGCTTCGAGCTCAATATAAGGCTTTTCGCTGCTCACAATCGGCAGATGTAATTTTCGAGCATTTTTGCCGTTGGCAAAATTTCCATTGAATTGAGCATCGGTAATTTCTTTGCCAACAACAACTTCTACACAAGGTTCAGATTCTGGCGGTTGAGTCAGATCGCAGTCGTGTGATGCGACGACGACCAAACAATCAGGCTCGCTTGTCGAAAGGCCCAGCTCAGTGGCTGTAGCTTTTGAGAGAAATTTGCCCTGTCGCCAAGGTGTTTCTCTGGACCAGGTTTCCATAGGGATGGATTACTCCAAGTCTGAGCCAGCATCATATCGAGGCGATGTGCGACCCCGCAGGCGACGAGCCAAGCTGGAGCGCTCGTCAACTTCTCGCTTGATTTGCGCTATCAGCGTTTTGGCGGGTTGATAAATTGACTCCCCTTCAGCCAACAGGTCCAAGAGGCTTTTGCCCTGAATGAACGGTCGCTTTATGAGCAAGCCAGTAACCTCGATGTTCTCTCTCTCGAACAGGTCAGCCGCGTTGTTGAGATCAGTCAAGCGTTCGAGGTTTTTCTCGGTGGGTTTTTCGCCATTTCGCCAGTTATAAATTGCCGTGCGCGAAACGCCAAAAATTTGAGCTTGTCGAGAGATGCTTAACCCGAATATCTCCTTGATTCGGTCAGTCACATATTCCGCGTCAAAAGAGTAAGACGCATTCTCCGTCTGTGGCTCTGCATTAACGATAAGGGGTTGGTCGAGCGCACTAACAGGCATTTCGTAGCCAGTATGCTGGAACGCCATTACTGGCATTACGACCCCAGAAGACAGCGAGATTGAGGCCAGCAGAATCGCCTTCACGTGCCTTATTGAACTCTCTCCTGTTTGGGGGGTGGCATCGGTCCAGCCTCCGGTTGCTCGAATGTCATAAGTCATAAAGCCTCCTTATTCCCAGACAGTTAGCGCGTGCTCGGTAATTAGCTCCCTGAACGAGCTATTGATGTCGTCGTGCAGGCCTGTCAGATTGGCCATAATACTGGCCAGGTCGAAAGGCTGCCGTTTATCGTTAAAAGCGTCAGAATCTATAATGGCGTGCCTGCCTCTATGCTCGAGGAACTTTTCTTTCAACTGTGGCGCCAAAGGGTGTAGCTCTGCTGGAAGTGTGAGCTGGCCGTCACGAATGATGACACGTGTAATGAGTGTGCCATGCTCGCTACGCGAGACGGTTTCACTAAATGAATGAGTGAGTTGGGAAACGCGATCCGATAATCCCATAACCTCATTGACCAGATATTGCGAAAGCGTATCGCCTGCCGCTGGCTGAACAGCATCAAAATATCGAATGCCTAAACGCGAAACATAGTCCAGCCCCGGCTTCAATGAATCATTCAGCGTTTTGATTCCCAGTTCGACCATCTGTGAAAACTCGGAAAAGGTTTCATAATCCGTGGTCTGAAATGTCAGAGAATTATTGTCCAGGACAAAACTGGATGTTCCTGCGATGTCGCCAAATACATATCGCGCCTGCTGAGATACATTGGTCGCACCGTTTTGGAAGGCAACGATTTGCACATTTTCCTGACGAAAGTCCGGGAAGTGAGCAACTCTCAACTTCTCCTGTATGTCTGGAATACAATCATTCAACTTAAGTAGAGGATTAAACCTCACCTGCGCCAGCGTGAAAAACACCGGCGCATTGCTCATTTTTTGGCCCATAACGCCTCCGGAGCACTCGCTGGGTTTACAAAAGGGTTGACACTTTACACTTTAGTTGACACCTGGAGCAAGTAAAAGTTTTGCCTTTGTTTCAGCACTAAATGAATCATCCAAGCCAATTTATATTCATTTTAGTTATAAAAAAGCATTTAGCAGGCCACTTAAAACATTCCTGCTATCTTCCCTTACCCACGGTATCAGACCAAGATGTGAGCGGTCAGCTGTTCGTGGGGGCTGTTTCGGCCTGCTTTTCACCCGCTTCCGCGATTGTTCCCCCCCCTCCGGGCAGATTTCGGGGGCACCGCGCCCTATGCATGCGAGCCGCCCCACCAATGGGAGGTTCTAGCCTGCTTGCTGGTATTGTGTGCCACTTCCTGCTCCAACACTTTTATTTGTGGTTTGAAAGCTCCTCCGTTGCCCCCTGCCGCAGTTGCTGCGCATCAATACCATCCAATCGCTCGATTGCCCGTTCTGCGGCACTTTGGCGGCTGCCATCGACGTTCAGTGTGTTCCCACTGCCGGTAAGCTGCTCCAGATCCAGAGACGGAATATCCGGCATATTCCCGGTCAGGGACAGGATACCCATCCACTCGTCCAGGTTGACCTGGCTCCAGTCCACCCGGTTGAGCTGGCTGGCGGTGAGTCCGCCACAGCTCGGATGCTTGGCGCTGCCCCAGTTCAGACCGAGTTGCGGGCGGGTTTGCTCCTGGATGATGCGAGACAGTGGCGAGTTGAAGCAGCAGTAGGTCTGCCGTTTCTCGACACAGGCACCGAGGAACTTGGACTTGCAGTAGGAACCGACGTAGTGACAGCTCTTGAGCGCCCGCTTGGCATTCATCTCGAACTCGGATTGCTCACACTTCCAAATCAGCTGGATCAGGATCATGGCTACCGAATAAATCATGTAGGCCGTCATCACGGTACTCAGCACGGCACCGGCTGCACCGCCCAAGGCGAAGTTGCCGCCCGACACCACCCCATCGGCACCGACGGCGCCGCCTACGTTGCTGAACAGCGCCGACTGGGCGCCGGAACCAAAGGTCGTGCCCACCCATTCCGCGGTCTTGTTGGTCAGGGCCTGCATAAAACCCGTCGCCGCTTGTTCGGCGCCGGCCTGGGCGGCGGTCGAGGGGCCGGACCCCATCAGGGAGTCCCAGGCAGAGACGAAGGGTTCCTTGACGGCGCTCCAGGTGCTGGTCACCGGTTCACGCAACGTATTCCATGAGCCGTACAGTGCCGATGAGGGGTCCATGGCCATGATGGCGGTATCCAGCTTGTTTACCGCCGTGATCATGTTGATGTAGTCGGTCAGCGAAACGCCCGACGGCTTTTCACAGCAGTCGACGATGCCGCCGACGGCCTTCTTGCATTCCCCGGCGGTGCCCTTGAAGACGGTACATTCCACGTTGCTTTGGCCATCGGTGCCCGTACAGCTCATGTCGTTGGTCATGTACTGCGCCGCATTGAGCATCGCCGCTGCCTCGGCGAAATTCGCCTGGGTCACGGACTCCGGTTCCAGGCAGTCCGTCCCCATGCAGCGCACCGGGCCCGGACAGTCGTACTCGTTTTTCATCCGGGCATTCTGCACTTCGACGTCCTCGCCGCAGTCGTAGATCAGGTTTTGGATGTAGCAGAAGCCCTCGTGACCGGCGCCACCTTCGGTGCATTCGGTACGGACGAACTCACAGGCCGGATTTTGCTCCAATGCCTGGCAGGTATTGGTGGTCGTGTTCTGTCCGGTGTTGACGATGGTCTGGGTGTTGCCGCTGTCCCTGCCGGCCGCCTGCAAGGTTGGGAGCGGGAGCTACACCCCGATTACCCACAGACCAAAGCCTATCGGGCCCTGTTTCATGCCGCGCTGTTATTGGCTGAGACGGACGCCATCGAGCTGGTGGTTGCCGGGCTGCCCGTCTCCCAGTTTCATGAAGCCAACCGACGTGAAGCGCTCGTCAGCCACCTGAAAGGCGTTCATCAGGTCACGCCTAAACGCAGCATTACCGTGCATGAGGTCAAGGTCCTGCCGCAGCCGGCCGGAGCCTATATGGACCTGGTGCAATCCGGTGGCGATCTGGCCTTGATCGAGGAAGGTCGCGTGGTGGTGATTGATCCCGGCTTCTTTTCGGTGGACTGGGTTGCCCTGGAAGGTGGCGAGATCCGCTACAGCTCATCCGGCACCAGTCTGCAAGCCATGTCGGTGTTGCTGGAAACCATAGACAAGCTGATCGCCGAGGACCACGGTGCCAAGGTCGGCATGGATCGCCTGGAAAAGGCCATGCGCACCGCTGATCTGAACGTGCTGCTCTTTGGTGAAAAGGTCGATATCGCTCCCTATCTGAAAACCGCCATGAAGAAAGTGGCACCCGTGGCCCTGACGGCCATGCGCCAGTCCATGAGGGACGAGAGTATCAATGCCGATCTGGTTCTGATCGCAGGCGGTGGTGCCGAAGCCTACAAGGACGCCGCCCGGGAGATCTTTGGCCGCAGCAAGATCATCGTGCCGGAACAGTCGGTTTTGGCGAACGTCCGGGGCTTTTGGTTCTATGGTGCCTGATCATGCGCGTCGTCGTGAACATCCCCACAGGGAGCCACCCTGAACTGCTCAGAGAATTGGAGCAGACACCGCCCAGAGAAAGGGCGGAGCGTCTGCGCATGCTGGCCACCATTGGCTTGCTGAATATGGGGCAGCCGGGGTACAGAGGGCAACCAGCCGCATCTTCCGATCCCCAAACAATACAAACAGAGCCGAATCTGGAAATGGGATCACCTGTCGAGTCTGATGCGACCCGGCGGAAAAACCAGCTCAAGTCCAGGCTCAGACTTGGGCTCTGAGAGGCTGAAACCCCAGGCCAGGATTTGAAGGACAGCGTCAACAGGGAGGGTAACGGGCCTTTTAACGCCTTTACTGCCAAGCGGTTTACCCGTTTTGGCAGTGACGCGCCTGGCTGCGCTGGCTGATCCAGTCGTTGATCTCACTTTCCAGCCAACCCACCGCGCGTGCGCCAATGCGGATGGAACGGGGAAAGTCACCGCTGGCCATCAATGCATAGATGGTACTGCGGCCAAAACCAGTTTTGGCTTTGACATCCGGGAGGCGAAGGATTTTATCCTGGGATGATAGCTGCATGTGTTTGTCCTCTTGGCGCTATTAACATCAGCCAAGAGTCTGCCAGTCCGTTGCGAACGCAGTTGGCAAGATAAACAACCGTTTTCTGCAACTTGCTTGGGTGAGTTAGGTGAGTATCGCCAGGCCCTATGGGGCTGTTCAAGTAACGAAGCTGGGCAACGGGTGGCTGGGGACGGACTCGTCTCGGCAGTACGGATCGGTAGATATTTCTCCAGACATGAGCTTGGTTTGACTGCTTGCCACCGGTATCCGGCGTCCAATCGGGTTAACGGCTGCAGAAGACTCCGATCTGCCGCGCAAAAAACGCCGCCGGGCATGGAAATGGGTGGGGAGGCGGTGTCGAAAAGAGACAGTAACTAAGCTATTATCCTGTCAATCGCAAGACGCCACGCTTTGATAGAGGTAGATTCGGACTTTCATCCATAGCCCTCCATTAAGATTCAGCAAAAGCCACGGGCAAATGGTGGGCAGCCTGGTGGGCAAGCGCTGAATATTCGCTGGCAGAATTTTTATAACTTATTGATATGTCAAACATTACTGATCTTGCTCAGCGAGCAGATCCAGAATATCGAATGACTTCCACCGGCGTCGTTATCGGGCATCCGCCGGGTGGCCGCGCCACCTCTGAGGCGGGCATCCGGGGATGCCCCTGCCCGGCCACTGGCTTGGCAAGGCTGCTGGCGCCACTCCGCAACCCATGTTCCGCGCAACCGCTGGAATATGCCTGAATCATTATTTGAAGGTTACGGAAAAAATAAAGCGAAAATAGCGGAAGCGACCTACCTGCCCGCAGCAAGCCTGGCGCGCAGACGGCTCACCGCCTGGCTGTGGAGCTGGCAGACCCGGGATTCGGTGACGCCGAGCACCACCCCGATCTCCTTGAGATTGAGTTCTTCCTGGTAGTACAGGGTCATCAGCAGCTTTTCACGCTCCGGCAGCAGTTCGATGGCTGCGACCAGCAGCTCCCGCTGTTCGCGGTCGAGCAGCGCGTCGAATGGCGACTGGCTGCCGCTGGCCGATGGCTCGCCGCCCGCTTCCACCAGTTCCTCGAAGGGCAACAGCTGGCCGCTGTTGACATCGGCCAGCAACTGCCGGTAATCCGCCAGATCCATCTTGAGCGCGCTGGCGATTTCCCGCTCTTCCGGCGGCCGGCCCAGAACCTGCTCCAGATGGCGCACACAGTTGTCGACGTTTCTGGCGTTGCGGCGCACGCTGCGGGGCAGCCAGTCACGGCTGCGCAGCTCGTCGATCATGGCGCCGCGGATGCGCTGGCTGGCAAAGGTGGCGAAGCTCGCGCCGGCATTGGCGTCAAAACGACCGAAGGCGTCGAGCAGCCCCACCACCCCGGCCTGAATCAGGTCGTCCAGTTCGATGCTGGCAGGCAGCTTGACCTGCAAGGACAGCGCCTGCCGACGCACGATCGGCAGGTACTGCTCTATCAGCCCATCATGGTCTATCTTGCCCTTTACCGTGTACATCCCCATAGCCTCACCGCTGACCGGGCGGCGACCGCACGTCTGCTGCCACCATCCCATTGACACCCCCTCCATTATTGGGAATCTGCGCCATCCGGATGCGTGAAATAAGCGCTATTGTTGCCTGCTATTCACTCTATGGAGACGGGAATGTCATCTTGTCCATCCGCTTCGGTGTAGTTGACGATCACCTGCATCCCCTCGACAACCACCGCTTTCTGCTGCCCCGGCGTCAGCACAAAGCGAAAATGCAGCGGCGTGGTCGCCGCCAGGCCGGTGAAGGCCATGGTCTGGCCGCGCTGTTCGCTGGCCGGCACACAGTGGCCCGCAGCGCACAGCCAGGCGCGCAGCGCGGCCCCCGGCGGCAACCGGTAATGCCAGCGCACGGCGGCCATTCGCCCCCGCTCGGCCCGGCCGGGGTCTCTGGGCGCCAGTGGCAGCGACTCGTAGGTCCGCCCGCTCACCGCGACGCGAAGCAGTGGCGCCGTCGCGCTCCAGCCGCCGACCACCCCCGCGCTGGCGGGGCCGGTAACGGCCGCGGCCGCGATCATCAGCAGCATCGCCGCGACCCTCATCCCGCCAGCACCACCAGATCGATGTCGAGATAGGCCGCGGCCGCCTGCTGCAGGTTATCGAGCAGCCCGCGCCGCGGAATGTCCGGCGGGTGGATGGCCAGCAGGCGCCTGGGGCCACGGCGCTCCGCCAGCTGGCGAAGAACGCCGTAGCCGCGGCGAAAACCATCGCCATCGGTTTCCACCCACAGCGCCCAGCGCCGCTGCTCGGTGGCGAGAACCGGCAGATAGGGGCTTGCCGGATCGACCGGCACCACCCGCCATCGCCCCGGATCGCCCACCCAGCGACTGCCCGCTGCCGCCCACTGGGCCAGCACCTCGGCCACCCGAAGAAGCTGGCGCGGCGAGGTGTCGGGCAGGCCGATCACCATGAGGGTCATGGCGCCCTGCCGCGACCCGATGTCCGGCGCCCGCTCTCCCGGCTGATCCGCGGCCCACTGGCGCAGACCCGCCGCCTGATCGTCACTCAGCATGGCGCCTCCAGGACGGGGATGGCCGCGTGGCGGATCGTCTCCCGGGCGGCGCACAGATACATCAGCGCATCCAGCAGCACCGCCGCGCTGCTGCGCCGGCGCCCGCCGAGGAGCCCCGCCAGTTCGGCGCGCAGGTCCATGGCCCAATCGTCTCCCGCCTGGTCGAGATGGCAGGCCGCGGCGGCGAGGCCGGCGGCCAGCAGCAACCGCAATTCGGAACCACAAGGTTGCCCGATCAGCGCCGGCAGCCGTTGCCAGGCGCGGCGTATCAAGGGCGGAATGGCCTCGCCATACAACTGGCCCAACAACAGGGGGGCCACGGTATCGCCGAGGCCTTCCGGCGTCAGCCAGTAACGGCGGGCCAGCACGGCGACGGAATCATCGGCGCGGATTTCGCCAAACCAGGCGCGCAGCGGATAGTCCTCCGCGCCCCGGGCGCCCGGGCTGGCGGCGACCGCCAGCTGAGACAGCAGCAGCCGCGCCGGCTGCCCGCGCCAGCGGCAGGCGTGCTGCCCTGACGCCAGGGCCAGCGTCGCCAGCTGCGCCAGCGACTGGCGCTCACCGCCATAGATCACCCGCTGTGCCGACCGCACCTGGGACACCCAGGCATGGCCGCCGCCATCGAGCCAGGCCCAGGCGCCGGTGTCGGGCAGACCGGCCAGCAAATGGGCGGTAACCCCCAGGCCGGCGTTCACGCCGGCGAGCCGCAGCGCCTGATCCGCGGGCTGGCGATGCTGGAGAAACGGCAGTGCCAGCCAGCCGCCCCGGGCGTCGACACCGAGGTCGGGCATCGACCACTCGCAACCCGGCAAGGCGCCGCGACGCGCCCACAACATGCCGCTCGCCTGCAGCGCCGGCTGGCGCTGATCGGCGAGCAGGGCATCCAGGCGCTGGTCGCGCAAGCTCAGCGGCAGGGCGCACAGATCCCAGGCCTCCTCGAGGGCGGCAAAGCCCCCGACCCTCGCCCGCAGCGCGGCCAGCGCCGTCGCCGCCCGGCGCCCCTGGCCGAGCAGCCCCTGGGCCCACTTGTCCGCGGCCGGTGGCGACGCCGCGGCGGCGGCCAGTGCCTCCACCGCCCGCGGGGGAGCCAGCGCCCGCGCCACCAGAGCCTCCGGGTCGACGAGCGCCAGATCCTCGGGAACCCGCTGGCCGTCGGAGACGAACAGCAGCCGCAGGCCGTGGCGAATCACCGCATCGAGCAGCGGCCCCAGGCGCCCCCCCTCGTCCAGCTTGGTGACCAGGCAATCGCGGAGTTCGGTGCCGGCGGCCCGGGCCGCCTGGCGATAGGTGGTGATGATCTCTTCGAGTATCTCCGGCTGGCTGGCGGCATTGAGCAGCAATACCAGGCGCATCGAGGCCGCCCCCCGTCCCAGGCGGGCGATCTGGTCGATCACCCGCTGATCCCGCTGGCTCATGCCCACGGTATCGATGATCACCCGGCGCTTGCCGCGCAACCCGCCGAGCAGTTCATCCAGGGGTTGCTCGGCATCCAGGGCATGGCTGGACACGTCCAGCAGACGCGAATAGATGCGCAACTGCTCGTGGGCGCCGATACGGAAGCTGTCGGTGGACACCAGGTCCACCTGCCCGGTGCCATGGCGCATCACATAGCGCGCCGCCAGCTTGGCGGTGGTCGTGGTCTTGCCAACCCCGGTGGAGCCGACCAGCGCCACTACGCCACTCTCATCGAGAAAGGCGTCTTCGTCGTCGAGCACCACCAGACGGTCCCGCAGCCGGCGCCCCACCCAGGCCGCCGGGCGCTCGTCGTCCGCCGCGGCCTCGCCCAGCTCGGCCGGCAGCCCGGCCAGCAGTTCGTCCGCCAACAGGGCACTGAACCCGGCGGCGAGCAGCTGTTGCCGCAGCCGCTGGCGACAATCGGCGGCCGGCTGGCGGCCGCCGGGCTCCCGCGCCAGCAACCGGCGCATATCATGCATTTCGCTGAACAGCCGCTCGCTCATCGCGTACAGCGACTCCGCCGTCATACCGTTGCCGCCGGGCCGCGCTTGCGGTTCGGGCGGCCGCGCCGGCTGTAGCCGCGGTGGCGGCGCAACGCTGGCGGCGGGCCTGTCCGGCTGGCCCTGCGGCGGCACCGCCGATTCGGATACCGCCAGGATCTCGACGCCTTCGTCGATCTGGCGGTTGGCGAGAATCAGCGCGTCTTCCCCGAGCGCCGAGCGCGCCAGACGCATGGCTTCGCGACTGCTGGCCGCGACAAAACGTTGGACATTCATTGTGCAGCTCCTACCAGACTGGTGATGCGCAGCGTCCGGTCATCGGGGATTTCCGCCTGCGACATCACCACCAGATGTCGCAGCCGTCGTTGTAGAAAGCGCGCCAGCACCGGGCGCAGGAGGTGCTGGACCACCAGCACCGACGGCCGGCCCGCCGCCTCCTGGTGCGCCAGGGCCGTCTCGGTCTGCTGCAACAGGGTCGCCGCCAGGCCCGGTTCGAGAGCACCGCCGTTGTGCAGCGCCTGGGTCAGCACCTGTTCGAGCTTGGTGTCGAGGCCGATGACCTGGAGTTCTTCCTGGCCGGGGAAGCACTGCTGGGTAATGGCGCGCCCCAGGGCGATCCGCACCTGGGCGGTCAGCTCGCCGACGTCGCCCTGCTGGCCGCCGTATTCCGCCAAGGTATCGAGGATGGTGCGCATGTCGCGGATCGACACCTGTTCCTGGAGGAGGTTCTGGAGCAGGCGCTGCAATTGGGTGAGGGAGATCAGCTTGGGCACCACGTCCTCCACCAGCCCCTTGCCGTCGCCGCCGAGCTTGTCGAGCAACTGCTGGACCTCGTGGCGGCCGAGCATCTCGGCGGCATGGCGGTGGAGCAGGTGATTGAGATGGGTGGCGATCACGGTGCTGGCGTCGACCACCGTATAGCCGTGGATCTGGGCCTGCTCCCGCTCCCCGCCATCGATCCACAGCGCCGGCAGGCCGAAGGCCGGATCCTGGGTCGGGGTGCCCGCCAACTGGCCGCTGACCTGGCCGGGGTCGATCGCCAGCCATTTATCGGGAAACACCTCGGCGCGACCGATCTCCGCACCCTTCATCATCAGCACGTAGGTATTGGCGCCGAGCTCCAGGTTGTCGCGGATATGCACAACCGGCGGCAGAAAGCCCATGTCCTGGGCAAACTTCTTGCGCACGCTTTTGATCCGGCCCAGCAGTTCGCCCTGCTGGTAATGATCGACCATGGGGATGAGCCGGTGGCCGACTTCCATACCCAGGGTGTCGATCAGCTGCACATCGTCCCAACTGGCTTCCGGCGCTTCCGGCAGCACCGGCGCCTCGGCGGCCGCCACCGCCATCCCCTCGCTGCGCCGCCGGCGCAGCAGGTACCAGCCGAGGCCACCGAGCATGCCGGTGAACAGCAGGAACACCAGGTTGGGCATGCCGGGCACCATGCCCAGCAACCCCAGCACCCCGGCGGTGAGCAGCAGCACCTGGGGATTGACGAACAACTGGCCGATCATCTGCTGGCCGACGTCCTGGTCGGTATCGACCCGGGACACCATCACCCCCGCGGCGGTCGAGATCACCAATGCCGGAATCTGCGCCACCAGGCCGTCGCCCACGGTGAGCAGGGTGTAGGTGTGCGCCGCGGTGGCGAAATTGAGATCGTGCTGCAACATGCCGATCAACAGCCCGCCGATCACGTTGATCACCATGATCACCAGCCCGGCGACGGCGTCGCCGCGCACGAACTTGCTGGCGCCGTCCATCGAGCCGTAGAAGTCCGCTTCCTGGGACACCGCCTTGCGCCGCTCCCGGGCCTCGTTTTCACCGATCAGCCCGGCGTTGAGATCGGCGTCGATGGCCATCTGCTTGCCGGGCATGGCGTCGAGGGTGAAGCGCGCGCCGACCTCGGCGATCCGCCCCGCGCCCTTGGTGATGACCATGAAGTTGATGATCACCAGAATCAGGAACACCACCACGCCGACAGCGAAGTTGCCGCCCACCAGGAAGGCGCCAAAGGCCTCGATGACCTTGCCCGCGGCATCCCCGCCCTTGTGGCCCTCGAGCAGCACCACCCGGGTGGAGGCGACGTTGAGCGCAAGGCGCAGCAGCGTGGTGAACAGCAGGATCGCCGGGAACGCGGCGAAATCCAGCGGCTTGTTGGTGAACATGCTGACCAGCAGCACCATCACCGCCAGGGCGATATTGAAGGTAAAGAAGAGATCGAGGGCGAACGGCGGCAAGGGCAGGATCATCATCGACAGGACGATGATGATCAGGATCGGGCCGGCGAGGGCGTTCATCCGCAGGTTGCTCAGCCAGGCCGCGCCGCCCAGGTATTGGCTCATTGCTTTCATAACAGTTCTCGGTGTGATGCCGTAGCGGGCGAGTCGTCCATGCCCTCGGGAACGTGCAGGTTGGCCGGCGGCGCCAGCGGTTCACCGCCATCGCGGCGGGTGCGCTTGAGGCCGAACGACCAGGCCAGCACCTCGGCCACGGCGGTATAAAGCTCCGCCGGTATCTCCTGGTCGAGATCCACGTGGCGGTACAGCGCCCGCGCCAGGGGCGGCGCCGTCAGCAGCGGCACCTCGTGCTCCCGGCCCAGTTCGCGAATCCTCGCCGCCACCGCATCGACGCCCTTGGCCACCACCCGCGGCGCCGCCATCCGCGTTTCGTCGTAGCGCAACGCTACCGCGTAGTGGGTCGGGTTGGTGACGATCACATCGGCGCCCGGCACCTTGCTCATCATCCGCCGCCGGGCGACGGCCTGCTGCTGCGCGCGAATACGCCCCTTGACGTGGGGGTCGCCATCGGATTCCTTGTGCTCCCGCTTCAGTTCCTCCTTGCTCATCCGCAGCTTCTTGGCGTGATGCCAGAGCTGGTAGGGCACATCGATCAGGATCACCACCACCAGCGCCAGCACCATCAACCCGCACGCGCTGGCCGCCAGCCGCAGGGCATTGACCAGCGCCTGATGGACGGGCTGGCCCATCAAGGCCATGAACTCGCCGATCCCCGATACCAGGAACCAGGTCACCACCCCGCCGACCAGCAGCGCCTTGGCCACCACCTTGGCGAGCTCCGCCAGCGCCTGCGAGGAAAAGATCCTCTTCAGCCCTTTCAGGGGATTGAGCTTGGACAGCTGCGGCTGGAGCGATTTGGCGGACACCAGCACCCCGCCGAGCAGCATCGGCGCCACCAGCGCCACCACCACCAGCAACAGAAACAGCGGCAACAGCATCAGCAGCGCGCGCTCGCCCAGATTCCAGGCGTTGCCGAGCATGACTTCCACATCGAACGCGCCGCCGCGATCGAAGAGGAATGCCTGCTCCATCACCAGCCCCAGTTGGCTGTAGAACACGGCTCCCATCGACCACAGGGACGCCACGCCAGCGGCCAGCAGCAGGAATGTGGTCAGCTCGCGCGAACGGGCAACCTGGCCCTCCTCCCGGGCTTTCTCCAGGCGCCGTGGCGTCGCGGCTTCGGTCTTTTCCTGATCATTGCTATCGTCGGCCATTGCCAGCGAACCCATCTTCAGCGAGTTGTGCACTGTGTATTGTCGGGAAATTACCAGCGCCGCGATCCGCCAAAAAGGCCGCTGAAACAGCCTCTGTTCAGCCCGCCGCCCCGGTCCGCGCGCTCAAGAAATCCCCAACCGGGGCGATATAACGGAATACGAGGGCACAACGAGAGATCCCAAACCAGCCACAGGGCCGCATTACCATGCCAACAGCACCGCACCGCATCGAGCCCCCCGGCCTCCCGGCCCCGATGCCGGCTGCCTCGCCTCACTGCGCCAACCCCGCCAGCTCCTGCCGTCTGCACCCCCAGCCATGAGCCAGAATCTCTACAAGCACGAACTACTGGCACTCGACCAGCACGCCATAGTCAGCGCCACCGACGCCGCCGGACGGATCATCCACGCCAACGACCGGTTTTGCGAGATCAGCGGTTACTCGCGCGAGGAGCTGATCGGCAACAAGCACAACATCGTCAAATCCGGCCTGCATCCGCCGGCGATGTACAAGGAGTTGTGGCGCACCATCTCCAGCGGCGAGGTGTGGCACGGCGAGTTGTGCAATCGCCGCAAGGACGGCAGCCTGTACTGGGTGGAATCCACCATCACCCCGATCAGCGACGATCAGGGCGTCGCCCGCCAGTTCATCTCGATCCGCACCGACATCACCCACCTCAAGATCACCGAAGCGGCACTGCGCCGCCAGGGCGAACTGCAGTACCTGCTCACCGAGGCGACGGCGCTGCTGCTCAACACCACCCCCGACCGCACCGACGCCGCCATCACCCAGGTACTGCGGTGCAGCGCCGAATTCGTTCACGCCGACCACGCCCACCTCTTCCTCTATTCCGACGACCACCAGCGGATGAGCAACACCCACGAGTGGTGCGCGCCCGGTATCCGCCCCGGGCGCAGCAAAATGCAGGACCTGGCGGCCGCCGCGGTACCCTGGTGGACACACCGGATCAGCCGGCGGGGATTCATCATCGTGCCGGATGTCGCCGACCTGCCGCCCCAGGCCGGCAGCGAGCAGGTGTTGTTCGAAAGCCTGCATATCCGCTCCCTGTTCGCCCACCCGCTGCAACAGGACGGCGTCACCATCGGCTTTATCGGGTTCGGCGCCATGCGCGATGCCCGGGACTGGCGTCTGGAGGAAATCCACCCCTTCACGGTGCTCGCCGACGCGCTTGCCAGCACCATCATCCGCCACCGGGTGGAGCGTGCGCTGATCGAGCGCGAGCAGCAGTTGCGCCAGGCCCAGGCGATCGGCCACATGGGCAGCTGGGAGGCCGACGTGGTCACCGGCAAAGTGATCTGGTCGGATGAGACGTTCCGCATTCTCGGTCACATCCCCGGCAGTTTCGAGCCGAACCTCCAGGCATTTCGCGCCGCCACCCACCCCGACCATACCGCCAAGGTCGCCGCCGCCGAAAAACTGGCGTTGCGCAGCGGCCACTTCGATTCCGTCAACAGTATCCTTCACCCCGACGGCACGGTGCGCCACGTCCATGTCCGCGCCAGGGTGGAGAAGAGCGATCTCGGCGACCCCATCCGCTACGCGGGCACGATCCACGACATCACCGAGCGGGTCGAAGCGGAAACCCGCCTGCGCGAGAGCGAACAGCGTTTCAGCTTCGCCGTCGAAGGCGCCGGGGACGGCATTTGGGACTGGAACCCGCAGACCCAGGAACTATCGGTTTCCGACCACTACGGCACCATGCTCGGCTACGACCGCGGCGAACTGACGGCAAACCCGCCGCGCTTGCTTTCCAGCATCCACCCCGAGGACCTGCCGCTGGTCGAGCGGGCGATCGAGGATTACCTGGCCGGCAAGTCCGCCAGTTACGTCATGGAAATCCGCATGCGCTGCAAGAATGGCAGCTACAAATGGGTGCTGATCCGCGCCACCGCGGTGGCCTGGAACCAGGACGGCAAGGTCACCCGCATCATCGGCATCAACAGCGACATCAGCAATCACAAAGCCGTCGAGCAGTCGCTGATCCTCGCCCGCGAGGAGGCCGATCGCGCCAACCGCGCCAAGTCCGAATTCCTGTCCAGCATGAGCCATGAACTGCGCACACCGATGAATGCCATTCTCGGCTTCGGCCAGTTGCTGGAAACCGACGACACCCTCGATGCCGAGCAACAGGACAACGTCCACGAAATCCTCAAGGCCGGGCACCATCTGCTGGAACTGATCAATGAAGTCCTCGACCTGGCGAAAGTGGAATCGGGACGGATCGACCTGTCCCTGGAAGCCCTCGAAGTGCTGCCCATCGCCGAGGAGTGCCTGAACCTGGTCTCGCCGCTGGCCGACAGTCACCGTATCCATATCGCCCACCGGGTGCCCGGCGACATCCTGGTCCGCGCCGACCGCACCCGCCTCAAGCAGGCGTTGATCAACCTGCTGTCCAACGCCATAAAGTACAACCGCCCGGGCGGCGAAGTACTGCTCCACGCCCACTCCGCGGACAACGACCGCCTGCGCCTGCTGGTCAGCGACACCGGCCCGGGGATTCCCGCCGAGCGCATGCACGAACTGTTCCAGCCCTTCAATCGGCTCGGCGCCGAACACGGCCAGATCGAAGGCACGGGCATCGGCCTCACCATCACCGAGCGAATCGTCGAGATCATGGGCGGCCGGGTCGGCGTCGACAGCCGCGCCGGCGCCGGCAGCACCTTCTGGATCGAACTGCCCCGCGAAGATCCGCAACAACCGCGGGCGGAGCTCGGCGGCCCGCGCGGCGGCGCGGCGGATGCCCCCGGCAACCAGCCGCAGACCCAGCATCTCGTCCTCTATATCGAAGACAACCCGGCCAATCTCAAGCTGATGGCGCAAATGCTCGGGCGGCGCAAGCATATCAACCTGCTCACCGCCCACAACCCGGGGCTCGGCATCGAGCTGGCCCTTGCCCACCGCCCCGAGCTGATCCTGCTGGATATCAACATGCCGGGCATGAACGGCTACCAGGTGCTCGACGTGTTCAAGGCCGACGCCCGCCTGCAACGGACTCCCGTGGTGGCGATCACCGCCAAGGCCATGCCCCAGGACATCCTCCGCGGCATGGCCGCAGGCTTCAGCGACTACCTCACCAAGCCGCTGGCGATGACCAAGCTGTTCACTCTTCTCGACCGTTTCCTGTTCACCAAGGAAGACAACCCATGAGCCCGGACTTCATCAATAACGGTCCCATTCTCATCGTCGACGATGAACCCACCAACCTCAAGCTGCTCGACAAGATCCTCCGCAGCCAGGGTTATCAGCGACTGATCCTGGAAAGCGACCCGCGCAAGGTGATCGCCCTCTACCAGGAACTGCACCCCGACCTGATCCTGCTGGATATCAGCATGCCGCATCTCAATGGCTACCAGGTGATGGAAGAACTCAAAGCCCTCGACGATCCGCTGATGCCGCCGGTCGTCATTCTCACCGCCCAGTACGGCAAGCACTATCTGCTCCAGGCCCTCGCCGCCGGCGCCCGCGACTTCATCACCAAGCCCTTCGATCGCACCGAACTGCTGATGCGCGTGCGCAACCTGCTCGAAGCCCACCTGGCCCACCGGCTGATACACGAAAAGAAACAGGTATTGGAGAGCATGGTGCGGATACGCACCGATGAGCTGCGCCGCACCCGCCTGCAGGTGGTGCAGCGCCTCGGCATGGCCGCCGAGTACCGCGACGAGGAGACCGGTGGCCACATCCTGCGCATGAGCCACACCTGCGCGCTGCTGGCCCGGGCAATCGGCTGGAACGAGGCCGAATGCGAACTGATCCTCCACGCCAGCCCCATGCACGACATCGGCAAGATCGGCATCCCCGACGCCATCCTGCTCAAGCCCGGCCGCCTCGAGCCCGACGAATGGGAAATCATGCAGCGCCACACCACCATCGGCAGGGAGTTGCTCGACGGCGACGACTCCGACCTGATGCGCATGGCCTGCGACATCGCCTTCAGTCATCACGAGAAATGGGATGGCAGCGGTTACCCGCGGGGCCTGGCCGGGGAGGATATTCCCATTGCCGGCCGCATCGCCGCACTGGCCGACGTGTTCGACGCCCTCACCTCCGAGCGCCCTTATAAAAGCGCCTGGTCGGTCGACGCGGCACTGGACATGATCCGCGACAACCGCGGCAAGCATTTCGACCCTGAACTGGTGGATGCCCTGTTCGATCAATTGCCGGCGGTACTGGCCATTCGCCAGCGCTTCGCCGATTCACGGCGCGACAGCCGCGCCACCAGCAAGTCCTGAACGCCATGGGCGCTGGACAGGGGTCGCGATTCACGGGCCTGTCGGCATTGCGATAGGAAAAGAACGACGGCGCTTGCTGCGATGCGCTTCGTTCCTCAGCACACCCTATGAAAGGCCCCTGGGGGGGAAGCATAAAGTGTGCTGAGGAACGAAGCGCACCAACGAAGGTGCCCCGGGGCGGCCGGTGGCGCCGGCGACCTGGTGGACAGATATCTGGCGGCGGGCGGCTCAGTCCTGCGCGCTGGCCTTCTTGCGGGTCTTGCCGGCGCGCGACGGCGGCTGGCAGATCCCGCAGACATAATTCTGGGAAGGACTGTGGGCGTGAACCACGAAGGAGGCGCCACAACTGTTGCAGGAGTTGAGTTCAAGCATATTGCTTTCAAAAAAGCGCACCAGCGTCCACGCCCGGGTCAGCCCAAGCACCGGCTCGACATCTTCCAGGCGCATCTGTTCGAGGTACAGCCTGTAGGCCTTGATGAAACCTTCCATGCGCTCACAACCCTGCACCTCGGTCAGTTGCCGGTAGATGTTGTAGAACAGCGAGGAATGGATATTGGGCTGCCAGGTGATGAACCAGTCGGTGGAAAAAGGCAGCATGCCTTTCGGCGGTGACACACCGCGAATTTCCTTGTAGAGCTTTACCAGCCGGCCGCGGCTGAGGTCGGTTTCGCTTTCGAGCACCTGCAGTCGCGCGCCCAGCTCGATCAACTCAATGGCCAACTGTACTTGCTGCATTTCGCTGATCAGGCTTTTATCTGTCACCTTGCAACTCCTTTCCCGCCGAGCCGTTCGGACACGGGGAATAAACGGATCAATACCAGGTACAAAGCCATATGCGGATATCTACTTCTGCAATCGGGAAATCAATGCCGTGAGCCGCCAACGGTGAAGGGAGGCTCCTCACACCGCTGCGCGTTATTGGCCGATTCTGACAGGTACTTTGCCGCCGGGGTCAGTTACCGGCCATCGCCAAAGACCGCGGTGAGCCGCAGCAAAATACAATAACGGCGGCAGAATTACAAATTTCAAAAAGCCACCCCCGACACGCGACAGGACAGCGCCCTGCTTATTGCAGGCAGCGCGCTGAATTCATCCCACGCCATCCGCCCTGCACGTCGCCGACGGGCAGGGGCTGGCGCCGGTCCCAACCGCCTGTTACGGCGTGGACCCCTGGCCGATCAGGCTAGCGGAGCAAAAACTCCGCTGCTTGATCCAGCGCAATGACAATACAGATAACTCAAAAGCCGAGTTCGGCCAGCAGGTCGTCGACCTGATCCTGGTTGCTGACGACCTCGGGCTCATTGTCCCTGACCTGGGGGCCATTTAGCAGTGTCGTGCCGCGCAGCGCATCGGCTTTCATCTCATCGGTGCGCCGCTGCAATTCACCACGGCCGCTGCTGTCGGGCACGTTGTCGAGCAGCACCTGAAGCAATTCGAACTCCATGCCGCGGACCACCTCGACCATGCGCTTGATCACCTGGCCGGTGAGATCCTGAAAATCCTGGGCCATCATGATATCCAGCAGCTCCTTGTTGGTACTCTGCGCCATGCCGGGCACGGCGTCGAGGTAGGCGCGGGTATCGGCAACCAGCGCGCCCGACAAATCCGGCGCCGGCGAATCGGACCACGCCTGCCAGCGCTGGCTCAGCGCCTCGGCACGCGAGCCGATCTCGTCCTGGATCGGTTGCGCCCGGTCGATGGCATTGAGCGCGCGCTCGGCGGCCTGCTCGGTCATCGAGGCGATATAGCTCAGGCGGTCGCGGGCGTCGGGAATCGCCTGGGCGGCTTTCTCCACCTCTTTGTCCAGTCCCAGCTCGCGCATGCTTTCACGCAGCATCCGCACCAGGTGGCCGATGCGCTGCACCACGTCGTCGGGAGCGGCAGCTCTCTGCACGGGTGACTGTAGTAGTTCACCACTCATGATCACTTCTCCTGATGTCAGGGTGTCCACCCTGTAATTATTTCCCCAGCTTCTCGAAGATCTTGTTGAGCTTCTCTTCCAGCGTGGTGGCGGTAAACGGTTTGACGACATAGCCGCTGGCGCCCGCCTGGGCCGCAGCGATGATATTTTCCTTTTTCGCTTCGGCGGTGACCATCAGCACCGGCAGGTGCTTCAGGCTGTCGTCGACACGGATCAGGCGCAACATTTCCAAGCCATCCAGATTGGGCATGTTCCAGTCGGAGATCACCAGCTCGAACCGCCCGCCCTTGAGCTTGGCCAGCGCCTCCTGGCCATCCTCGGCCTCCTCGACATTGGAAAATCCCAGCTCCTTGAGCAACGTGCGCACGATACGTCGCATGGTGGGGAAATCATCCACCACCAATATGTTCATGTTCTTGTCAACCATTTGGCTCTCTCGTCTCTGATGATTGTCAGTGAAAGCCGGGGGTTGATTCCCGGCCCGCGATACCTGGGATCAAAATTCCTCCCATTCTTCCTCGGCGCCATGCTCGCGGCGTTGCGCCACCTTCTTGCCGGCCCTGTCCTTGGCCGCCTTGTCCTCGGCGGCGACCACCGGCTTGTCGTCGTTGGCCGGCGCCCTGAGGCCGGCACCGGCAACGACACCGATCACTTCGCCCGGGCGCGCGTGGTGATCCAGGTCGCCCGCCTGCCGGTCGTCGTGCTCGTCGACGCCGGACTCGGCGGCTACCAGGCGGAATACCGCAACCGCCTGTTCCAGCCGCCGCGCCTGTTCCTCGAGAGACGCCGCGGCGGCCGCGGCCTCCTGGACCAGGGTGGCGTTTTGCTGGGTCACCTCGTCCATCTGGCTCACCGCCTGGCTCACCTGCTCGATACCGCCGCTCTGCTCCTGGGACGCGGCGGAGATTTCATCCATGATGTCGGTGACCCGTTTGACCGAGGCGACCACTTCCTTCATGGTGCTGCCGGCCTGCTCCACCAGGGTCGAGCCCTGTTGTACCTGATCCGCGGAATTCTCGATCAGCCCCTTGATCTCCTTGGCGGCATCGGCGCTGCGCCCCGCGAGGTTGCGCACCTCGCCGGCCACCACGGCAAAACCGCGCCCCTGCTCGCCGGCCCGCGCCGCCTCCACCGAGGCGTTCAGCGCGAGGATATTGGTCTGGAAGGCGATGGCGTCGATCAGGCCGGTGATATCGGCGATCTTTCGCGAACTGCTGGAGATATCCCGCATGGTGGTGATCACCTGTTCCACCACCTCGCCGCCCCGGGTCGCGGTGCTCGAGGCGTCCTGGGCCAGGGTGCTGGCCTGACGGGCATTGTCGGCGTTCTGTTTGACCGTGGCGGTGAGCTGCTCCATGCTCGCCGCGGTTTCCTCCAGGGAGGCGGCCTGCTGGTCGGTGCGCGATGACAGGTCGGCGTTGCCGCTGGAAATTTCCCGGGCACCGACATGGATCGAGTTGCTGCCGTCCCGCACGTTGGTCACGATGCGGGTGAGACTGCGCTTCATTTCCGCCATGGCGGTGAACAGCTTGCCGATCTCGTTGCGACCGAGCACCGGAATATCCCTGGACAAATCCGCCCTGGCGATATGGTCGAGATTCTGCACCGCCAGTTGCAGCGGTTCGATCACCACTTTGCGCAAGCCGAAATAGATCATCCCGAGCATCGCCGCGGTCAGTATCAGGATCACCACCTGAATAATGGTGAAAATACGGGTCATGGCCGCGTAGTTGGCCATCTGCTCCTCACCGAGGCGGTTGGCGTATTGAACGAAATTCGCCATGCTGTCGGCCAGGGCGTCGTTAAGCGGCATCAGCTCCTCGCGGATCGAGTTGAAATCCTCCAGGCTGCCGTCGGCGAGCACTTCGTGCTGCTCCCTCACCAGCTCCATGACCTCGCGGTAATCCGACTCGAGGAGCGACGCCAGTTGCTGTCCTTCCTCGCCCTTGGGCATCTCGACGAACTGGGCGAACTGCGACTCGGATTGGCCGAGGAGGCTGTCCGCTTCGTCGAGCCGGCGGGAGGCCTGCGCCTCGCGCTCCATGGTGGTGTAGCTGGCGGCCGCTTCGAGGCTCAACCTCGCGCTGTTGAGCAGGGCGTCGGCGCGGTTGATGTCGTTGAGCTGGGAGACGTTGACCCGATGCAGAAAATGGATCGAATCGTCCGCCATGTGTGCGGAAGTGAACCCGATGGTCGCGACAGCTCCTATGGATAGCGCAAAACAGATCAGGACACTAGCCATAGCCACGTTGATGTTGAGGTTACGCAGCAAGGTCATCATTTGCTCTTTCCTTTATTAACAACTCTCGTTTTTGTTTTCACGCCGATGCGGGATCACACCCGCTGAATCCGGCCCGAAGCCTCCACCAGGTGCATGACCCGCGGGGCGATCTCGTCGAGCGCCACCACCTCGCTGGCGCCGCCCAAGGCAATCGCTTCCCTGGGCATCCCAAAGACCACGCAACTGGCCTCGTCCTGGGCGATGGTGGGCGCCCCGGCGCGGCGCATCGCCAGCAGCCCGGCGGCGCCGTCTTTGCCCATGCCGGTAAGCAATACCCCGACGGCATTGCTGCCGGCATGGCGCGCCGCGGAATGGAACAGCACGTCCACCGACGGCCGATGACGGTTCACCGGCGGTCCGTCGTCCAGGTGCACGACATAATTCGCACCGCTGCGGGCCAGCGCCAGATGGGCATCGCCCGGCGCGATGTAGGCGTGGCCGGGCAGGATGCGCTCGCCGGCCTCCGCCTCCTTGACGCTGATCCGGCACGTCCGGTCGAGCCGCGCCGCGAAGGAGCGGGTGAAGCCTCCCGGCATATGCTGGGCGATGAGGATCGCCGGGCTGTTGCTGGGCAGCGGCTCGAGCACCGTGCGAATGGCCTCGGTGCCGCCGGTTGACGCGCCGATGATCACCAGTTTTTCGCTGGACATCAGCGGCGCCCGCAAGGCCGCCACTGGCGCGGCATTTTCCGCCCTCGCCTGCCTCGGCCTGGAGCGGGCGGCGGCGCGCACCTTGCCGGCGATCAACTCGCTGTATTCCAGCATGCCGTTGCGAATCCCCAGCGACGGCTTCTCGATAAAATCCACGGCGCCCAGCTCCAACGCCCTCAGCGTCACTTCCGACCCGGCGCTGGTGAGCGATGACACCATCAACACCGGCATGGGCCGCAGGCGCATCAGGCGTTCGAGAAAATCCAGCCCGTCCATGCGCGGCATTTCCACATCCAGGGTCAGCACATCCGGGTTGTGCACCTTGATCAGGTCCCGGGCGACCAGTGGGTCCGGCGCGAGCGCCACCACTTCCATATCGTCGTGGCTATTGATGATCTCGCTCATCAGGTTGCGGCTCAGCGCCGAATCATCGATACACAGGACCTTGATTTTGGCTGCACTCAAAAAACATTCTCCCCGGGAAAACGCCACCCCCGACCGGTTTCGCGCCTTGATACAACACACCTTGAAGAATTATCGGCAGCACCGGCCCCGGCTTGAATGTTTTGCCGGCCTCGTCACCGCATGCCCCCCGGGCCCGCTGCGCCGGCAGTCGGTCCCGCATCGCGGCAGCAACCGCGGCGCCGGCCGGGTTGGCGCTGAATGGAATGGACGGAATAATGGTGGCGTTCGACCGCCGGATACACCGCCGCCCCGGGCGTCGGCGTCAGCCCGCGGTGTTTGCCGGCGCGCCCGAAGAGCCCGGCGCAAGCCACCTCCGCGCGAAAGCCTCGGCGGGCTCGGGGTGGCCGAAGTGGTATCCCTGGCTCTCGTCGCAACCCAATGCCCGCAAGCGCTCCGCCTGCGCCCTGTCTTCCACGCCTTCGGCGAGGGTTGTCAGGCCGAGGTTCTTCGCCATGGCGATAATGGCCGAGACGATGGCGAGATCGTTGGCGTCGCTCAACATATGGAGAACAAACGAAATATCGATCTTCAGCTTATGGATCGGAAAACGCTTGAGATACGTCAGCGACGAATAACCGGTGCCGAAATCGTCGATGGAAAGCGCGAATCCGGCGGAGGTCAGCGCCCGGGTAATCTCGACGGCGCGTTCCGGGTCGCGCATCACGCCGCTTTCGGTAAGCTCGAACTCGATCAGGGAGGGGTCTGCGCCATTCTCGGCGACGATCGCCAGCATCCGCTCGACAAAGCCCTCGTCCTCGAGCTGCCTTGCGGCCACGTTCACCGCGACTCT